>JAEUPF010000016.1 GCA_016790425.1 Rubrivivax sp. | reverse complement strand
GGCGGCGGTTGTCGCCGCGCGGGTGGCGGCGTCGAACGGCTTCAGCCAGGCGGCGCGCCGCGCCGCGCCGGCGGTGGTCAGCATCACCGCCACCAAGCTCACGCGCAACCCGCACGCCGACGACCCGCGCTTTCGCTTCTTCTTCGGCGAGCGCGGCGGCCCGGCGCAGCAGCAGCTGGGCCTGGGCTCCGCCGTGATCGTCTCGCCCGAGGGCTACCTGCTCACCAACCACCACGTGGTGAGCGACGCGGTGGACATCGAGGTGCAACTCGCCGACGGCCGCGGCACGCGGGCGCAACTGGTGGGCAGCGATGTCGAGACCGACATCGCGGTGCTCAAGATCGACCTCGACGGCCTGCCGGTCATCGCGCTGGCCGACGGCCGCTCGCTGCAGGTGGGCGATGCGGTGCTGGCGATCGGCAACCCGTTCAACATCGGCCAGACCGTCACCGCCGGCATCGTCAGCGCGCTCGACCGCACGCAGCGCGGCAACTCGCCGTTCCAGAGCTTCATCCAGACCGACGCGGCCATCAACCCGGGCAATTCGGGCGGCGCGCTGGTCGACGCGCACGGCGCGCTGGTGGGCATCAACACCGCGATCTTCTCGCGCAGCGGCGGCAACATGGGCATCGGCTTCGCGGTGCCGGTGGACACGGCGCGGCAGGTGATGGAGCAGATCGTGCGCGGCGGCAAGGTCAAGCGCGGCTTCATCGGCGTGGACATCCGCGACCTCAACGCCGAGCTGGCCGAGAGCCTGGCGCTGCCGGTGAAGACCGGCGTGCTCGTCACCGGCGTGCTCAACGACGGCCCGGCGGCCAAGGGCGGCGTGCGCCCGGGCGACGTGGTGCTGCGCGTGGGCGACAAGGCGGTGGCCAGCTCGGGCGAGCTGCTGGCCGCGGTGGCCGCGCTGCCACCGGAGTCGGAGGCTCAGCTCGCATTGCAGCGCGGTGCCGAGGCGCTTTCGGTGCGCGTGAGGGTGGGCGAGCGGCCGCCGGCGTCGCGGCCGGTGCCCCGCTGACGGGAACCTCGCGACGGGTACGCCGCTCGCCTGCGGTTCAGCCGCTGCGCGACGCTTGGGTCGAGCGGCGGCAGGCGACGAGTCGCCGCGCCGGCCCGGCGGCGGCGAAGCGCGCCTCAGAGGATCCGCGCCACCCGCTCCCCGATCAGCACCGCGAAGAAGCCGAGCGCGGCGACGAGCGTCCACTTGAGCACGACGATGCCGCGCCGGCGCCAGGCCACCTGGCTGGTGCCGATGTACATCGCGAAGCACAGCAGCGAGGCCACCAGCAGCGCTCCGAAGACGAGGCGGAAGAAGACCATCGCGGGCGGGTCCGGAGGGTGCGGGCGAAGGCGCTGCGCCGCGGCTACCAGGCGGGCGCCAGGTCGGCGAAGCCGCTCGGCGCTTCGGCTTCGCGCTCGAACGTCACCACTTCGAAGGCCGTCGCGTCGGCCAGCAGCAGGCGCAGCAGCGTGTTGTTGAGCGCGTGGCCGCCCTTGAACGCGGTGTAGCTGGCCAAGAGCGGCTTGCCGGCGACCTGCATGTCGCCGATGGCGTCGAGGATCTTGTGCTTGACGAACTCGTCGTCGTAGCGCAGGCCGTCGGCATTGAGCACGCGCGTGTCGTCGACGACGATGGCGTTGTCCATGCTGCCGCCCAGCGCCAGGCCGCGCGAACGCATCAGGTCGACGTCCTTCGTGAAGCCGAAGGTGCGGGCGCGCGCGATGTCGCGCTTGTAGCGGCCGGAGCCGAAGTCGAAGCTCACCTGCTGCCCGGTGGCGTCCAGCGCCGGGTGGTGAAACTCGATCTCGAAGCTCAGGCGGTAGCCGTGGTAGGGCTCCAGGCGCGCCCACTTCAGCGCCGCGCCGGCGCCTTCGCGCACTTCCACGGGCTTGAGCACGCGCAGGAAGCGCTTGGGTGCACCCTGCATCGCGATGCCGGCGCTTTGCAGCAGGAAGACGAAGCTGGCGGCGCTGCCGTCGAGCACCGGCACCTCTTCGCCGCTGATGTCGATGTGCAGGTTGTCCAGGCCCAGGCCGGCACAGGCCGACAGCAGGTGCTCGATCGTCTGCACCTTCGGCGCCCCGGGGTCGCCGCCGGGGCTGACGGTGGTGGCCATGCGCGTGTCGCACACGGCGTGGGCGTTGACCGGGATGTCCACCGGCGCCGGCAGGTCGGTGCGGTGGAAGACGATGCCGACATCGGGCGCGGCCGGCCGCAGCGTGAGCTCCACCTTCTGGCCGCTGTGCACGCCCACGCCGACGGCGCGTGTGAGGCTCTTGATGGTGCGCTGCTGCAGCATGGGCCGATTGTCCTTGAAGCGCCTGGTCACCGCCGGCGCGGTGCCGTCGCGCGCCGTGCGACCGGTGGCGCCTCGCGTGCCATCGCGCGCATCCAGGCCACCAGCGCCGCCACCGCGGGCCGCTGCGCCGCCACCGCGTCGGTCAGCACGTAGTAGCCGCGCGCCGAGGCGAGCTGGCCCCTGAACGGCGCCACCAGGCGCCCCTGCGCGATGAGCGCGTCGGTCAGCGGCCGGCGGCCGAGCAGCACGCCCTGGCCTTCCACGGCCGCAGCGACCGCGGTGTCGTAGCTGTTGAACGTCAGCGTCGCGGCCGGCTCGAATGCCGCCACGCCCACCGTGCGCAGCCAGGCATGCCATTCCAGCGGCATGCCCGGCGTTTCGCCCGACGTCGTCAAGACATGCAGCAGCGTGTGCCGCGCCAGGTCCTGCGGCCGCTTCAGCGGCGCGCGGCCGTGCAGCAGCGCCGGTGCGGCGAGGGGCTGCACGGCCTCGGCGAAGAGCGGCTCGCCAGCCTCGGACGGCATGCGCTCGACGCTGCCGTAGCGCACCGCGACGTCGAAGCCCTCGCCGGCGAGCGAGCGCGTGGCATAGCTGGCATCGATGCGCACGTCGATGCGCGGGTGCAGGGCGACGAAGCGCGCCAGGCGCGGGATCAGCCACAGCGAAGCGAACCCGGGAGTCGTGGTCAGCGCCACCACGTCGCGCTGGCGCGGCGCGCGGATCACCTGCACCGCCTCGCGCACGGCGGCCAACGCAGTGGCCGTGGCCGCCGCCAGGCGCGCGCCGGCCTCGGTGAGTTCGAGCGCGCGGTGGCGGCGGCGAAAGAGCGGCGTGCCCAGGCTCTCCTCGAGCGCGGCGATCTGCCGGCTCACCGCCGACTGCGTCAGGAAGCGCTCGCCGGCCGCCTTCGTGAACGACAGGTGCCGGGCCGCCGCCTCGAAGGCGACCAGCAGGTCCAGCGGCGGCAGGCGGCGGGGTTCGATTGGCATGCGAATCAGGAATGCCAAGCCTTCGCATTGATCGTTTGCGGAGGGCTCGTGCGAGGGAGAGTATTCGTCCGGTCGGCACCGCGTCAAGCCATACGGATGAGCAAACGGCATGGCTGGCGGCGGCCCCCGGCCAAGCCCACAAGGAGTCCCTTGCATGAACCCGTTGTCCGTCGACCTGCCGAACCACCGCACGCATCGCCTCAGCGGCCCGGCCCATCTGTGCGTCGAGAGCGGCCTCGTCTGGATCACCATCGACGGCCGGCCCGAGGACCTCCTGCTCGCCGCCGGCCAGGGCATGCGCTTCGCGCGCGGCGAGGCTGTCGTCGCCTATGCGCTGGGCGGTGCGGCGCGCTTCCAGGTGGCGCCGGTCGCGGCGGCAGCCGCGAGGGGGCTGCCGGCCTGGGCCGGCAAGGCGGCCGCGTGGTTGCGCGGCGCGCCGCTGCATCGTCGCCACGCCTGAGGGGCGTCAAGCCGGCGCCGTCGGCGGGCGTGGGCCGATCGCGCTGCCACTGTGCCGTGTGCCGCGTGCCGCGGGCCCGCCGGCGGCAGGGTCGCGCGGCCGCAGGCCCGCACAGGGCCAAGAGGGGCCGGCGCATTGGCCCTTCGCCGATGCCGGCTTGTCAGCGGCCGCGGCGCCTTGGCGCCATCATCGGCGCATGTCGGCGCCAACGGCATCGCAGACGCTCGCGGCCCCTGCCGCGTTGGCAGCGGCCGCGCCGCCGGCGTCCTCACCGCCCGCGTGTTCCTGGGTTCGCGACGCGGCCGGCGCCGCCTGGACGCTGCGCCTGACCGGCGAATGGCGCGGCCGCGGCGAGGCCTGGCCCGCCTTGCCGGCGGGCTTGACCTCCGGCGACACGGTGGCCCTCGATGCACAGGCGCTGGCAAGCTGGGACGTGGCGCTGGCGGCGCGCCTGTGGGAGCTGGCGCAGGTGTTGCGCGAGCGCGGCGTGGCCTTGGATCTGTCCTTGCTGCAACGAGCGGGCAATGGCGCGCCGCGCGCCGCTGCCGGCCAGCAGGGCCTGTACGAGGTGGTGGCGCTCGCTTCGCCGCTGCACGGCGCGCTCGAGGACGACGCCCGCCCGGCGGCCACCGCGCAGGCCGCGCCACGGCCGCGCCGCCGCATTCCGATGCCGCCGCGCACCAGCGAGGCCGTTGTCACCGTGGCCTTCTTCGGCGAGGTCCTGCTCGCCTTCGGCCGCTGGATCAGCGGACGCGCCATCGTCCGCGGCGCCGAGGTGCTGCACCAGCTCGACGAGACCGGTCCGCGTTCGCTGCCGATCGTGGCCATGACCTGCGCCCTGGTCGGGCTGATGCTGGCCTACATGGGTGGTGCGCAGCTCGGCCGCATCGGCGCCTACAACTACCTGGCCGACATCGTCGCCGTGGGCATGGTGCGCGAAGTCGCGGCGCTGATGACCGGCGTCATCCTCGCCGGGCGCATCGGCTCGGCGTTCGCGGCGCAACTGGCGACGATGAAGGCCGGCGAGGAGATCGATGCGCTGCGCGTGCTGGGCGTCGAGCCGGTGGCGCACCTGGTGCTGCCGCGCCTGGTGGCGCTGTTGCTGATGGCGCCGGCGCTGTACGCGTGCGGCGTCACGGCCGGCATCGTGGCCGGCTGGCCGGCCGCCAGCGGCAGCTACGGCGTGGCCAGCATCGAGTACTTCCACCAGAGCGCACGCGCCATCGACTTCACGCACCTGGCGGTCGGCCTGTTCAAGACGATGCTCTACGTGGGCCTGGTGGCGCTGGCCGGTTGCCGAGAGGGCCTGCATGCCGGGCGCAGCGCGCAGGCGGTGGGCCGGGCCACCACGACGGCGGTGGTCAAGGGGCTCGTGTGGCTGGTCGTGGCCGCCTGTGGCACGACGGTTGCCTGTTCGATGCTGGAGATCTGAGGGCGGCGGCGTGGCGGACAGCGCAGACGTTGAGCAGCAGGCAGGCGAGGGCGGGGCGGAGGCCGCCACGCGCGCTGCCGGTGCGCGCGCTGCCGGCCCGCACGACGCGCCAGAGCGCGACCCCGAGGGGCTGGTGGCCGTGCGCGCGCTGGCCATCGCCGCCGGCAACCTCGTCGTGCAGTCGGGCCTGACGTTCGACATCCGCCGCGGCGAAGTGCTGGTGGTGATGGGCCCCAGCGGCTGCGGCAAGAGCACGCTCTTGCGTCACCTGGTCGGGCTGGAACGGCCGCTGGCCGGGCAGGTGTTCTACGACGGCCAGGACCTGCATCATGGCGACGTCGAGGCGCTGGCCGCATTGCGCCGCCGCTTCGGCGTGATGTTCCAGGCCGGCGCCCTGTGGAGCTCGATGTCGCTGGGCGAGAACGTGATGTTCCCGATGCGCCTGTTCACCCGCCTCGGCGCCGCCGAGCGGCGGCGCCGCGCGCGCTTCAAGCTGGCGCTGGTAGGGCTGGACGGCGGCTTCGACCTGATGCCCGCGCAGCTCTCGGGCGGCATGCGCAAGCGCGCAGCGCTCGCGCGCGCGCTGGCGCTGGAGCCCGAGCTGCTGTACCTGGACGAACCCGGCTCGGGCCTGGACCCGCTGAACGCGGCGCGGCTGGACGAACTGGTGCTGAACCTGCGCGACCACCTCGGCACCGCGGTGGTGATGGTGACGCACGAGAACGCCAGCATCATGGCCGTGGGCGACCGCGCGCTGTACCTCGACCCGCTCGCGCACACGATGACGGCGTACGGAGCGCCGCGCGAGTTGCTGCGCAACGGCCCACCCGAGGTGCGTGCCTTCCTGCAGCGCGGGGTGGTGGCGTGAGCGGCACGGCTGTCGCGAGCGGTGCGGGCACGGCGAGCGGTACGAGCGGCACGAGCGGCACGAGTGGCACGAGCGGCACGAGTGGCACCAGCGGCACGAGTGGCACCAGCGGCGCGAGCGACACCAGCGGCACCAGCGGCACCAGCGGCGCGAGCAGCGCGAGCGGCACGAGCGGCACGAGCAGCGCAAGCGTGGCCGGTGCGGGCCCTGTGGGCGGTGCCGCCGGCGGTGCGGGCGGACTCAAGCGCCTGCGCGGGATTCGCGGCGGCGCGGCCTGGCGGGTGGGCCTGTTCACGCTCGTCGGCCTGGCGCTGCTGGCGCTGGCCGTGGTGCTGGCCGGCGGCCACTGGTTCGTGCCGCGCGAGGCGGCGCTGCTGCGCTTTCGCACCTCCGTCTACGGCTTGCAGGTCGGCGCGCCGGTGGTGTTCCGCGGCGTGCGCGTGGGGCAGGTGACGGCGATCGACCTGGCGCCGGCGGCGCCCGGTGGCATCGCGATTCCAGTAAGGGTGGAGTTCGAACGGGCGCTGCTGCGCAGCCTGCTCGGTCCGCCGGCCGCGTCGGCACCGGCCGCGGGCGGCGACAGCGGCGCGAAGCTGCTGCCGGCCCTGCTGGCCCGCGGCCTGGTGGCGAAGCTGGCCATGCAGAGCCTGCTCACCGGCCAGCTCTACGTCGACCTCGACCTCGACCCGGCCAAGGCCGCCGCGATCCGTGCCCAGCAGGCCGGCGAGCCGGCGGCCGCACCCGCCGCGACGGCGCTGCCGGTGATTCCCACCGTTCCCTCGCAGCTTCAATCGCTGCAAGCACAGCTCGAAGGGCTCGACCTCGGCCAGATCGGGCGCGACCTCTCTGCGCTCACCGCTTCGCTGCGGCAGCTCCTCGCCGGGCCCGAGCCCACGCGCATGGTGACGCAGCTCGCCGACGCGGCGCAGGCGCTGCAGCGCCTGGCCGTGCGCCTGGAGCGCGAGGTGCCGCCGCTGGCCCGCTCGGCGCGAGGCGCGTTCGGCGAAGGGCAGCAGGCGGCCGCGGCGGTGGGCCGCAGCGCCGAGCAGCTCGCGCAGCAGGTCGGTGCCGCCGCCTCGCAGGTGCAAGGCCAGGTCGGCGCCGTGTCCGCCGCCGGCGTGACGACGCTGGCGCAGGTGCAACGCAGCGCCGAGGCCCTGCGCGGCGCCGCCGAGACGTTGCGCGCCGCTGCTGCCGACGACTCGAGCCTGCGCCTGAACGCCGACCGGGCGCTGGCGGACGTTTCGCGCGCCGCGCGCTCGCTGCGCGACCTGGCCGACCTGCTCGAACGGCATCCCGAAGCGCTGCTGCGCGGCAAGGCAGCTACGCCGTGAAAACGATCCCGGCGGCGCTGGCCCTCGCCCGGTTCGGGCGGGCCGCCGGGCCCGCCCGGCTCATGCCACTCATGCGGTTCATGCGACTCATGCGGTTCATGCGACTCATGCGGTTCATCTCGTTGATGCCGTTCACGCAGCGAATACGGCGAAGGCGGCACATGCGGCTCGCGCCGCAGCCCCTGCGGCTCACGCTCCTCGTGCTCCTCGGCGTGGCGGCCTGCTCGCCGGTTGCGGTGGTGCCGGTGCAGTGGCTGCGCCTGAGCGCCGACGCGCCGATGCTGCCGGCCCCGGACGGCAGCCGGGCGGCTGCCGCCGCCGCCGCACCGGCACCGGCGAGCGCCGGCGCGGGCGAAGTGTGGCAACTGGTGCTGCCGGTGGCGCTGCCGGCGCACCTGGAGCGCGACACGCTGTTCGTGCCGCAGGCAGGGGTGCCCGGCGGCGGCGCCGTGCAGCCGCTGGCCGGTGCGCGCTGGATCGAGCCGCTGCGCGACGCGGTGCCGCGCGTGCTGCGCGAAGACATCGCGCGCTCGCTGCACGCGCGCAACGGCGCGCCGGTGCTGTGGCGCTCGCCGCTGCCGCCCGGGCTCGTGCCGACACGGCAACTGCGCGTGGAGATCACCGCGTTCGAGATCGGCAGCGGCGCGCGCGCCGTCGTCACGCACGCGCGCTGGTCGATCGCCGATGCGCGCGGCGAGCGACCGCCGCAGGTGCACGAAGCGCGCTTCGATACCGCCCCGGCTGCCTTGCCCGCCGACGCTGCGGACTGGGCGGCGGCGCACCGGCAGGCCATCGCGGCGCTGGCCGAGCGCATCGCGGCGACGATGGCGTCGCCGTCGCCTTGAAGGGCGCCCACTGCCGAAGCCAGCGCACGTTCTCCAACAGGATCGCCGACCCATGAAGACGCCGCAGTTGATCGAACTCGACACGCTGTCCGAGGCCACTCTCGCGGCCGAAGCCGCGGCGGGCCTGCGCGCGAGCCC
>JAEUPF010000010.1 GCA_016790425.1 Rubrivivax sp. | reverse complement strand
TTTGCGCAGCGCCAGCGGAGCACAGGCGCCCCGAAGAGGACACGAGCGGCGCGGGGCACCCCGTCGGCCCGATCCCGCCACCAATCGTCGCAGTGCGATCTGATCGGACCGACCCTCGGGCAACCGATCGCCAAGACGTATCAACCGACCTCTGCAGCAATCTCCCGCACCGCAGCCCGCGCCTCGTGTGCGAGCTCGGCCAGGTCGAGGCCCGGGATCGCGTCGTCTTCGGCGACCACGCGCCCGTTGCACAGCAGCCACTTCAGCCGCGGCCGCGCGCCGCTGACCACCGGCGCCAGTGCCTCGTCATGCAGGCCGAAGTGGCGCGGGTCGTCGAGCGACCACACCGCGAGGTCGGCCGCCATGCCCGGCGCCAGCGTGCCCACGCCTTCGAAACCGAGCACCGCCGCGCCGCCGGCCGAGGCCCAATGCACGAGTTCCTCCACCGTCACCGCGCCGGCTCCGTGCTCGCCCTCGCCGTGCGGGCGCGGCCGCGCCGCACTGCCGGCATGCGCGCGGTGCAGCAGCCACGCGGCGTGCAGCTCGCTGAGCATGTCGGCGGCCTCGTTCGAAGCCGCGCCGTCGACGCCCATCGACAGCCGCGCTCCCAGCCACGCCAGCGCTGGGGCCGGCGCCACGCCACTGCCCAGCCGCCCGTTGCTCTGCGGGCAGTGCGCGACGCCGGTGCCTGTTTCGCCCAGCAGCGCCTGCTCGGCGGGCGACAGGTGCACGAGGTGCGCGAACCACACGTCGGGCCCGAGCCACTCGTGCTCGGCGCAGACGTCGATCGGGGCGCGGCCGCCGAAGCGCTCTGCACAGTGCTCGTAGTACGCCACCGTCTCCGACATGTGCGAATGCAGCCGCACGCCCATCTCGCGCGCTGCGCGCGCGGCCGGCTTCAGCTCGCCGGGGTCGAGCGTCACGGTGATCGTCGTCGGCGCGAAAGCGACGCGGCGCATCGCGTTCGGCTCACGCTGGTGGAAGCGCGCCACGTTGCGCGCCAGGCCGGTGAGCATCGCGTCCAGCGTCTCGGGGCGCGCATGGGCCGGCACGGAGCCGCCGCTGCGCGTCACGGTGCCGCCGCCGCGCAGCAGCATGAAGCGCAGGCCCAGGCGGGCGGCCTCGTCGAACAGCACCTCGGCCGGGTCGTAGCCCTGGCCCGGCCAGTACAGGTAGTGGTGGTCGGCCACGGTGGTGCAGCCCGAGCGCAGCAGTTCCACCAGGCCGATGCGCGCCGCCAGGCGCAGCCGGCGTTCGTCGACAAAGGCGCCGCGGTAGCGCAGCGGCACCGCGTGCAGCCACGGCGTCAGCGTCTGGTCGATGCCCGCCGGCACGCCCTTGAGCAGCGACTGGAACAGGTGGTGGTGCGTGTTGACGAAGCCCGGATAGACGACGCAGCCGCTGGCATCGAGCACACGCTCGCCGGCGGCCGGCGCAAGGCCGCGGCCCATCTCGGCGATCGTGCCGTCGGGGGCGATGCGCAGGTCGGTCGCCGTGCTGCGGCCGCCGTGCGGCGGCGCGGCCGCGGCGCCGGTCAGCAGCGCGGCCGCGCCGCGGATGAGCAAGCCCTGTGTGGCCGCCATGGTGCGCCGCTCAGGCCATGATGCGCAGGTCGCGCACGAACCGCAGCGTGTAGGCCTTCTTCCAGTCGGTCGCGGGCTTGAGCAGCCCGTACTCGACCATGAAGTCGCGCGTCTTGCGCCAGCGCTCGTCGGTCATCGCGCCGATGCCCAGCTGCGCGGCATCGCCGCCGGTGAGCACCTTGCTGTCGCGGAAGTAGCGCAGGCCATAGGCGATCTCGCCGTCGGTCATGTTCGGGTTGGCCTTCTTGATCGCTTCGGCCGCCGGCGCCGGGTCGGCGAGGAAGCTCTTCCAGCCCTCCAGCGTCGCGCGCACGAGGCGCTGGACCATGTCGGCCCGCTCGGTGACGTTCTTGCCGACGGTGGTGATGGCGCCGTGATACGGCGGGTAGCCCTCGCGCGCGAACGGGAAGAACTTCGCCTTCACGCCCTTCTCGCCGGCCTGGTAGGGCTCGGCCGAGGCCACCGCCTGCTGCACGATGTTCCTGTCGGCGAAGAACGGCTGCAGGTTCGAGGTGTAGGGGCGCGACTGCGCGTCGGTGTAGCCGTACTTCGCCTTCAGCCACGGCCACCAGTACAGGTGTGCGGTGCCGGCGATGAGGATGGTCTTGTCCTTCAGGTCGGCCAGGCCCTGCACGTGCTCGTGCGCGAGGATGCCGGTGGAGTCCCACTGCATCGGCGCGGCGACGGTGACCAGAGGGAAGCCGCGTTCCACGCCCGACAGCACCGCGAAGTCGCGGTTCAGCGAGAAGTCCACCTCGCCGGCCAGCAGCAGCTGGATGCCGTTGATCTGCGGGCCGCCGGTGCGCACGGTGACCTCCAGGCCGTGGTTGCGGTAGATGCCGGCCGCGGCGGCCTGGAACACGCCGCCGTGCTCGGCCTGTGCGAACCAGCTGGTCAGCACCGTCACCTTGTCCAGGGCAGGCTGGCCCAGGGCCGGGAAGGCGGTGCCGGCGGCGGCGAGGGCGCCCAGCGCGTTCAGGCAGCGGCGGCGAGGCAGCGAGACACGATCCATCGGACGACTCCTCGGGGGTGACGGCTGGGCGCGATGGTCCGCGAGCGGCGGCGACGCTCACAAGGCAGCGCGGGGGATAAATCGATCGCGGCGTGCGATGAATGATCGCGCCGCGCGCGCGCCGCACCGATACTGCCCGCATGACCTCGCCTCCCATCGACGACCTGCGCGGCTTCCTCGACGTGCTGCGTGGCAGCGGCGAACTGAACGACCTGCGTCATCCCGTGCAGCGGATGCACGAGCTGGGCGCCTTGCTGCGCGCCAGCGAACAGGCAGGCAAGGCGGCGATGTTCCACCGCGTCGAGGGTGCCGAGTGGCCGGTCGTCGGCAGCGTGCTCGGTTCGCATGCGCGCATTGCGCTGGCGCTGGGCTGCACCCGCGAGGCGATGGGCGGCGTGCTCGACCGCGCCACGCGCAACCCGGTGCCGGCGCGGCCGATCGAGGGCCCCGCGCCGTGCCAGGAGGTGGTGCAGGACGATGTCGACCTGGCGCGCCTGCCGGTGCCCGTGCACGCGCCGCTGGACGGCGGCCCGTACATCAACGCCGGCATCGTGCTGGGCCGCGACCCGGTCGGCGGGCGGCACAACCTCTCCTACGTGCGGCTGCAGGTCAAGGGCCGCGACCGCGTCGGCGTCAACCTCAACACCTGGCGCCACCTGCGCGATTTCTTCGAGGCGGCCGAGGCGCGCGGCGAGAACCTGCCGTTCTGCGTGGCGATCGGCGTCGACCCGGCGCTGATGATCGCGGCGGCCTTCCGCTACGAGGGCGACGAGTACGAGATCGCCGGCGCGCTGCGCGGCACGCCGACGCCGGTGGTGCGGGCGAGAACCTGCGACGTGCTGGTGCCGGCCACCGCCGAGATCGTGCTGGAGTGCGAGATCCTCGCCGGCGAGCGCGAGGACGAAGGTCCGATGGCCGAGTACACCGGGCACTACTCGGGCGTGGGCCGGCAGTGCGTGGGCCGCGTGCGCTGCATCACCCACCGCCGCCAGCCGATCTTCCAGACCGTGGCCGGCGCGTCGTTCGAGCATCTGCTGCTGGGCACCGCGGTGACGCGCGAGCCCCGGCTGCGCCAGCTGGCGCAGGCGGCCTCGCCGCGCGTGCGCGAGGTGCTGCTGCCGCCGTACGCCAGCGGCTTCCTGGCCTTGATCCAGATGCACGAGCCGCGGCCGGGCGAGGTGGTCAACGTCGGCCTGGCGGCGCTGAATGCGCACGTCAACATCAACACCGTCGTCGTCGTCGACAGCGATGTCGACCTGTTCAACCCGACCGATGTGTTCTGGGCCCTGTCCACGCGCGTGCGCTGGGACCGCGACCAGGCGGTCATTCGCCACGCGCTGGGCAACGAACTGCACCCTTCGGCCACGCGCGAAGGCGAGATCAGCAAGACCATCATCGACGCGACGCTGCCGCCCGAGCTGCGCTCGCGCTACAGCAAGGTGGTCTACCCGGCAGCCGACCTGGCCGCGGCGCTGGGCGGGCGGCCGCCGCGCTGAGCTCTCACTCCTGGTCAGTGCCCCATCTCGCTTTCGTGCCAGTTGCCCAGCGCCAGCTTCGACAGCCACGCCATCGCCATGAACAGCACGATGCCGGTGGCGGTGATCAGCGTCAGCGCCGCGAACAGGCGCGGGATGTTGAGCTGGAAGCCCGCCTGCAGGATCTGGTAGGCCAGGCCCGAGGCGGTGCCGCCGGTGCCGGCGACGAACTCGGCCACCACCGCGCCGATGAGCGCCAGGCCGCTGGAGATGCGCAGGCCGCCGAAGAAGTAGGGCAGGGCGCTGGGCACGCGCAGCCGCGCCAGCGTCTGCCAGCGCGTGGCACGGTTGAGCTTGAACAGGTTGACCAGGCCCGGGTTGACGCTGCGCAGGCCGAGGATCGTGTTCGAGATGATCGGGAACAGGGCGACGATCGTGGCGCAGATCGTCATCGCGAACGTCGGGTCCTTGACCCAGATGATGATCAGCGGCGCGATGGCGACGATCGGCGTCACCTGCAGGATGATCGCGTAGGGGAACAGGCTGACCTCGACGACGCGGCTTTGCACGAAGACGAAGGCTGCGGCGACGCCGAGCACCACCGCCAGCACGAACGCGAGGAAGGTGATCTTCAGCGTCGTCAGCAGCGCGCTCGACAGGAGCGGCCAGTCCTCGGCCAGCGTCTTGCCGATCGCCAGCGGCGAAGGCACCAGGAACTCGGGCACGTTGAACACCGTGCACACGAGCTGCCAGACGACCAGCAGCACCGCGCCCAGCACGGCCGGCGCGCCGATCTTGACGAGGGTCTGGTCGCCGAAGCGCACCGGCTCGGCGGGAACGGGCAGGGTGGTGGCGTTGCTGCTCATGGTGCTGGTGGACGACAGGCCCGTGGTGTTCCTACCGCTCGCCGCGGTTGGCGCGCGCCAGGTGCTCGGAGAGCACGCGGCAGTTCTCGATGAAGGGCTGCGAGACGCGGTAGCTGTCGTCGCGCCCGGCCGGCGCGGCGATCGGCACGTCGGCGATGACGCGGCCGGGGCGCGCCGCCATCACGACGACGCGGCCGGACAGGAACACCGCCTCGTAGATGCTGTGCGTGACGAAGACGACGGTGAAGCCGCGCGCGCGCCACAGCTCGTGCAGGTCGCTGTCGAGCTTGTTGCGCGTGAACTCGTCCAAGGCCCCGAACGGCTCGTCCATCAGCAGGATGCTCGGCTGCACGGCCAGCGCGCGAGCGATCGAGGCGCGCATCTGCATGCCGCCGGAGAGCTCGCGCGGGTACGAGCGGCCGAACTGCGCCAGGCCGACGAGCTCCAGCGCCTCGGCGACGCGGCGGTCGGCCTCGGGGCGCGGCATGCCGGCCAGGTCCAGCGGCAGGCGCACGTTCTCGGTGACGCGCGCCCACGGCATCAGCGTCGCTTCCTGGAACACCATCGCCATCGAGGCGTGGCCGCTGGCGCGGCCGGCGGCGTCGTGCCCGTCGTGCAGCACGATGCGGCCCGAAGAAGGCACCTCGAGGCCGGCGAACATCTTCAGCAGCGTGCTCTTGCCGCAGCCGCTGGGCCCCAGCAGCGAAACGAACTCGCCGCGCGCGATCTGCACCGTGGTGCCGTTCAGCGCATGCGTGCCGTTGGGGTAGGTCTTCTCGACGCGGTCGGCTTCGAGCACCGGCGGCCCTGAGTGCCCGGCCGGTACGCCGAGGGCGGGCCCGGCCGCCGTCGCCAGTATGCTCAGCGCTGCCATGTTCACCTCGCGCTTCATGGGCCTCTCCCGGTTCGGGGGTCAGGAGCTCGGTGATGCAAAGGGGGCGAAGGGGCCGTCGCTCAGGGCATCACGCGGATGTCGCGCACGAACTGCAGCGTGTAGGCCTTCTTCCAGTCGGTGTCGGGCTTGAGCAGGCCCCACTCCATCATGAACTTGGCCGTCTTCTCCCAGCGCTCGTCGGTCATCGCGCCGATGCCCAGCTTCGCTGCGTCGCCGCCGCCGACCGCCCCCAGCGCCCTCAGCGTCTTCACGCCGTACGCGAGCTGAGCGTCGGTCATGTTGGGGTTGTCCTTCTTGATCAGCTCGTTGCCCGGGGCCGGGTTGTCCATGTAGCTCTTCCAGCCCTCCATCGAAGCGCGCACGAAGCGGCGCACGAGGTCGGGCTTGTCGTCGATCATCTTGCGCGTGGTGGTGATCGCCCCGGTGTAGGGCGGATAGCCCTGCGCCGAGAGCAGGAAGCAGTTCGCAGGCACACCCTTCTGCTCGGCCTGGAACGGTTCGGAGGAGACGAAAGCCTGCTGCACCGTGTTCTTGTCTGCGAAGAACGGCTGCAGGTTGAAGGTGTACGGGCGCATCTGGGCGTCCGTGTAGCCGTACTTCTTCTTGAACCAGGGCCACCAGTAGGTGGTGCCGGTGCCGGCCACGAGGATCGTCTTGTCCTTCAGTTCGCCGGGTCCCTTGACTTCGGCGTGGGTCAGCACGCACTGGAGGTCGAACTGCAGCGGCGCTCCGACGGTTACCACGGGGAAGCCGCGCTCGACGCCGGAGAGCACGGCGAAGTCGTAGTTCATGATGAACTCGGTCTGCCCGGCCAGCAGCAACTGCATGCCGTTGACCTGCGGGCCGCCCATCTTCACCGTCACGTCCAGGCCGTACTTCTTGTAGATGCCGGTGGCCACCGCCTGGTAGAAGCCGCCGTGCTCGGCCTGCGCGAACCAGGTGGTGGTGACGCTCACCTTGTCCTGCGCCCAAGCGGCGGCGCCGGCCAATGCCAACAGGGAGGTCAGCAGGGGGGGCAGCACCGCGGCAGCGGCCCGGTGTGCGATCGATCTGCGGGTGAACCCTGACATGCGTGTCTCCTTGGTGTGGTGTCTCGCGCTGTGGGCCACGGCGGCCGCTGCGAGGCATGTTTGCATCGAGGCCTTCATCGATAAACGGGCATACTGGGATAACTCTATCGCGCGAGCCAATGAGTGAAAGCGGATGACTCCCCGGCGATGAACGTGACGCTGCGCCAGTTGCGCGCGTTCATCGCGGTGGCCGAGGCCCAGCACTTCACGCGCGCGGCCGAGCGGCTGTCGATCTCGCAGTCGTCGGTGAGCACGCTGGTGCGCGAGCTGGAAGACAACCTCGGCCTGCGCCTGTTCGACCGCCATACGCGCATGCTGCGGCTCACGCACGCCGGCGCCGAGATCCTGCCGCTGGCGCGCAAGGCGATGGCCGACCTCGACAGCGTTCTGGGCAGCTCGGTGGAGCTGCGCACGCTCGGCCGCGGGCGCGTCTCGATTGCCGCCGCGTCGCTGCAGGCGGCACTGCTGCTGCCCCCGGTGATCCGCGACTTCCAGGCCGCGCACCCGGGCGTGAAGGTGACGGTGGACGACGTGGCCGAGCACGAGGTGATCGCCAAGGTGCGCAAGGGCGAGGTCGACTTCGGGCTCGGCTCGGCGCAGGGCAGCGAGCAGGACATCGGCGCGCAGCGCCTGCTCACCGACGTGTTCGCCGCGGTGATGCCGCGCGAGCACGCGCTGGCGCGGCGCAAGCGCCTCACCTGGCGCGAGATCGCCGAGCTGCCGCTGATCGGCCCGCCGCCGGGCAACGCGGTGCGCGAGCAGCTCGACGCCGCGCTGGCCGCCGCGGGCATCGCGCTGACGCGGCGCTTCGAAGTGCAGTTGCCGCTGACGATCCTCGGCATGGTCGAGGCGGGCCTGGGCATCGCGGTGATGACGACGGCGATGAACCGGCTGGCGCTGGCGCTGGGCCTGGAGATCCGGCCGGTGGACGAGCCGGAGATCGGGCGCGAGATCTCGCTGCTGTTCCACGCCGACCGCTCGCTGTCGCCAGCGGCGCAGAACTTCCGCAGCATGCTCGTCGCGCGGCGCGACCTGGGCGAAGCGGCCTGAGCCCGGGCACCGCAGCGCGACCGGCCGCAACACACCGCGCCATGTCTGCGGTCCATCCTTCCTCGGCCGGCACGCCTGCCGCCGCCTCGGCGCGCGCGCGCGACCTGCGCACGATCTCGTTCGTCTCCATCGCGCACGGCGGCTCGCACTTCTGCCAGCTGGTGGTGCCGCCGCTGTTCCCGTGGATCGCACCGGCGTTCGGCCTGACGAACACGCAGCTCGGCTTGCTGATGTCGGTGTTCTTCGTCGTCTCGGGCTTCGGGCAGGCGCTGGCCGGCTTTGTCGTCGACCGGCACGGGCCCGAGCGCGTGCTCTTCGGCGGCCTGGCGTTGCTGGCGCTGGCGGCGCTGGGCCTGGGCGCCAGCCCGAACTATGCGGCGCTGCTGGTGTTCATGGGCGTGGCGGGGCTGGGCAACTGCGTCTTCCACCCGGTGGACTTCTCGATCCTCAATGCGCGCGTGCAGCCCGAGCGCCTGGGCCAGGCCTATGCCGTGCACGGCATCTCAGGCAGCCTCGGCTGGGCGCTGGCGCCGGTGTTCGTGGTCGGCATCGCGGCGGCGACGTCGTGGCGCGTCGCGCTCTTCGCGGTGGCGGCAGCGGCGGCGGCGCTGCTGGCGCTGGTGGTCTGGCAGCGGCAATGGCTCGGCGGGCCCGGCCCGGTCGGCTCGGCGGACACGCCGGCATCGCGGCAGCGCAGCGCGTCGTCGGACTTCGCCTTCCTGCGCCTGCCGGCCGTCTGGGCCTGCTTCGGCTTCTTCCTCGTCTTCGCCGCGGCACTGGGCGCGGTGCAGAGCTTCGCGCCGGCGGCGGCTTCGCATCTGCACGGCATCAGTGCCGAGCAGGTGGCGTTGTGCCTGTCGGCCTACATGGTGTCGGGCGCGCTCGGCATGGTGGTGGGCGGGCGGCTCCTGGCCGACCCGCAGCGCAGCGCGCGCGTGGCCGCGCTCGGCTTCGGCCTGGCGGCGCTGGTGGCGCTGGCCATCGGGCTGGCGTCGTGGCCGCCGGCCTGGGTGCCGGTGCTGGCCGGCGTGGTGGGCTTCGGCGCGGGGATCGCCGGCCCTTCGCGCGACCTGCTCGTCAAGCAGGCCACGCCGCCGGGCGCCACCGGGCGCGTGTACGGGGTGGTGTACTCGGGCCTCGACGCCGGCCTCGTCGTGGCGCCGCTCCTGTTCGGCGTGCTGATGGACGCCGGCCTGTACCGCGCCGTGTGGCTGGGCGTGGCGGCGCTCTTCGCGCTGCTGATCGCCACCGCCTTCAACGTCCGGCGGGTGTCGCCGGGGCCGCGGCGGGCGTCAGCGGCCTAACGCTTGAATTCGCGGAAGAAGCGCACGCGCTCGGCGTCCAGCGGGTGGCTCGCCAGCGCGATCGGCAGCGGGTTGCCGTCGTCCTGCGCGCCCCCGCCGCCGGGTGGCGGCGACGAGCCGGCGCGCTTCGCGGCAAGGCGCTCGAAGAGCAGCACCATCGCTTGCGGGGAACGGCCGCTGGCCACGAGCAGGCGCGCCGCGTGCGCATCGGCCTCGCGCTCGGCGTCGCGCGAGTACGACAGGTGTGCCAGCGCCGCCGGCACGCCGGCCAGCACCGTGCTGAAGTCGCCCAGCGCCACCGAGGTGGCCATGCCGACGAGCGCGGCGCGCGCCAGCGCGCGCATGCCGTGCCGCCGGACGACGTGGCCGGCTTCGTGGCCGAGCACGCCGACGAGCGAGTCGTCGTGCCCTTCCAGCAAGGCCACCATCTCGTCGGTGACGACGATGTTGCCGCCGGGCAGCGCGAAGGCGTTGGCGCCGAGCACCTTGCCGCCGCTGTGGAAGTGCAGCGCCCAGGCCCGCGGGCGGTCGGCCGCGGGGGCGGCGGCCAGCGCCTGCGCGAACGCCTCGCGCAGCGCCTGCTGCCGCGCCGCGGGCAGCTGGCTCGGGCCCAGCCAGCGCGAACGCAGGTCGGCCAGCGCCGCATCGCCGACCGCGCCGTCGGCCTGCGCCGGCAGGGCCGCCACCAGCGTATCGGCCGCCCACGGCACGCCCCAGCGATAGCCCGCCGCCAGCACGGCCAGCAGCAGCAGGCAGGCGGCGAGCGTGGCGCGCCAGTGCTGCTGCACGCGCACGACCCAGCTTTCGCGGACGCCGCTGGCCGCGCGCCAGGCATCGAACGCCGCGGCATCGGCAATGTCGAGTTGGCCGCCGCCGGGAAGGTGCACGATGCGCTGGCCGTGGCGCGTGCGTTCGGGCCAGCGCACTTGCGCCAGCGGCCAGCGCGCCGAGGCGCCTTCGTCCATTGCGGCGACGAGCTCGTCGCCCTCGATGCTCAGGCGCACCGCCCGCGCGCGGGCGCTCAGACCATCGAAGTAGCGCGCCTCGATCACAGGCCGATGTCGAAGCCGAAGAGATCGCCGGCCGCGTCGCCGGCGGCCGATTCGTCGGCGTGCGCGCCGGCCGCGGCCAGCGCCGCGGGATCGGCGGCGAAGAGCACCGTCACCGCCTCCAGCCGCAGCCGCGCCATCGCCACGGCCGCGAACGGCAGGTACAGCCCGAGCGTCAGCACCACGAGCAGCCAGTTCTTCAGGTTCAGCCGCGCCAGCGCCGCGGCGCCGAGCTGGCTGTCGAAGCCGATGTGGCGGCTGCGGGTGCCGTTCCAGGTGATGTTCTGCAGCCGCGCCGTGACGAAGGCGCCCACGAGGGCCAGCACCACGACGTACAGCAGCGCGAACGCCAGCGGCAGTGCCGCCAGCGCGGCGCCGCGGCCGGCCGCCACCGCCATGGCGATGGCAGCGACGATGGCCGCGCCGATGCCGGCCACGATCATCACGCCGAGGAACATCAGCACGGCCAGTGCGAAGACGCCGTAGTACGAACGCAGGCGCACGGCGAAGCGGCTGTGTTCGCCGCCGAGCGCGTAATGCTGGTGCTGGTAGCGGCGCAACGCCCACAGGAGCGCCGGCATGCCGGCCATCGCCGCCAGGCCCAGCAGCCCCATCGCCGCCGCCGCCACGAGCGGTGGTTCCGGCGCGCCGGCCGGCTCGCCCGGCTCGGGCGCGAAGGCCACGCCCAGCGCGACGCTGGCGACGAAGACCAGGCCGATCGGCAGCATCGCCCCATAGGCACCGCCGCGGCTGCCGGTGAAGCGAAAGCGCAGGCCGCGCCAGCCGGTGTTGGCCAGGCGGAAGCACAGCGACGAATGCCACAGCGCCGGCCACAACGCCGCCACGATGACCAATGCGACGAGGCCCGCCGTCGGCGAGAAGTGGCCGGCCGCGGCGTACAGCGCCAGCATCGTGCCGGCGAGCAGGTAGCCGCGCAGCATCGCCCAGGGGTTCGCATGGAAGCTCAGCGCGTGGCCGCCGATCTCGGTGGCGCCGTGAAAGTAGCGCAGCTTGCGCACCTTGGCGAACGGGTGGTACAGGCCGAGCGTGACCAGCGTCAGCAGCAGGTTGACGATCCAGATGCGGAAGTACTCGCTGCCCGAGCCCACGAAGCGAACGGTGGCGCGGTGCTCGCTTGCCGGCGCCGGTGCCGGCGCGAACGCCGGCGCGAATGCCGGCGCTGGTGCCGGCGCGAACGCCGGCGCGGCAGTGGCCAGCGGCGCTGCCCCGGCTGCCGCGGATGCTGGCGTGTCGGCTGGCGTGTCGGCTGTGCTGTCCAAGGCGCTCTCCCTCTCTTGCGCTCCTGCGGGCCACTCTAGCAGCCGGGGTGTGCGTGCGGCCGCGGCCGACCGCGCTATCGCACGCAGAAGTGCCTGCGGCGGCTGTCCGCGGGGCGGCCCGGTGCCGCTTCGTGCCCGACTACGCGCCCGGGCCGCTTGCCTCCCGCGCGGCTTCACGGCAGGCGGGTCTCGCCGCTGTAGCCTCGCGACTTGTCGTGCTTCGGGTGGCGAGGCAAGGGGAGAGCCGATGAGCAGCGGCAGCGAACGCAAGGTCCAGCCGACCGTCCAACCGACCGTGCTGCTGGGCAGCCAGGCCACCGGCAGCGGCCAGCTCGACGCCTACGATGCGCTGCCGTGGTTCGAGGGCGCGCAGCGCGACGACGGCTCGCGCTCGGCGGCGGCGCCGTCGCTGCGGCGCGAGCAGCCGCTGGCGCCGCACCCGGCCATCGAGGCCGGCCGCCTGCGCGACGAAGGCGAGATCGCGCGCGGCGCGATGGGCTCGATCCGGCGCCTGTACGACCTCGACCTGCGCCGGCGCGTGGCGCTGAAGGTCATCGACGCCAGCCTAGGCGCCGACCCGGCGATGATGCAGCGCTTCGTCGACGAGGCCCGCATCACCGGCGCGCTGGACCACCCGAACATCGTGCCGGTGCACGACCTGGCCGCCGCGGGCGACGGCCAGGCCTCGTACACGATGAAGCTCGTCGACGGCCGCACGCTGACCGAATTGATCGCGATGCAGGCCTCGCAGCGCGACCTCGAGCGCATCCTCGAATGCCTGGTGTGCGTGTGCGACGCGCTGGCCTTCGCGCACAGCCGCGGCATCGTCCACCGCGACCTGAAGCCCGACAACATCATGGTCGGCGAGCACGGCCAGGTCTACGTGATGGACTGGGGCTGCGCGCTGGCCATCGGCGAGCGCACGCTGGTCGACGGCGAGCCCGAGGAGGAAGGCACGATCGCCGGCACCGTGCGCTACATGGCGCCCGAGCAGGCGCGCGGCGAGGTCAGCCGCACCGATGCGCGCACCGACGTCTTCGCCGTCGGCGCCATCCTCTACAAGGCGCTCACGGGACAGGCGCCGTACATGGGGCCGATGGAAGAGGCGCTCGCCGCGGCAGCGCGCGGCGACTTCCGCCCGCCCGACGACAGCCAGGGCGTGGCCGTGAAGCCGCCGCCGATGCTCAGCGCGATCGTCAAGAAGGCGATGGCGCGCGAGCCGGCCGATCGCTACCAGAGCGCCGCCGAGCTGGCCGAGGCGCTGCGCGCCTTCATGCGCGGCGGCAACTGGTTCCCGATGCATGTCTTCCCTGCCGGGCGCACCATCGTGCGCGAAGGCGACCGCGCCGACGCCGCCTACATCATCACCGCCGGGCGCTGCGAGGTGCGCAAGCGCGACCCGGCCGACCCGGCGCGCAGCGTCGCGCTGCGCGTGCTCGTGCCCGGCGACGTGTTCGGCGAGACGGCCATCTTCGCCGGCGCGCCGCGCTCGGCCAGCGTGGTGGCGCTGGAGGACGTGAGCGCCGTCGTCGTCGACCGCGCTTCGCTGGACACGCTGGTCAGCGGCACCTACCTCGGCAAGTTCGTCAAGTCGCTGGCTGACCGCTTCCTGGAACTGGAGCGGCGCACGCAGGAAGCGACGCTGGCGCCGCGCAAGGGCTGAGCGCCGCGCTCAGACGCAGCGGCGGTGCCGCTCGATGCAGGTGTCGAGCACCTCGCCGCCTTCGCGTTGCCACCAGTTGGCGCGCGAGAAGATCTCCACTTCACTGTAGCCGGCGAAGCCCGCCGCCTCGACCCAGCCGCGCAGGCGCGGCAGGTCGATGACGCCGTCGCCCATCATGCCGCGGTCCTCGAGCAGGTCGGTGGTGGGCACCAGCCAGTCGCAGACGTGCAGCGCCAGCACCCGGCTCACCGGCCCGCGGCCGGCGCGCTCGATCTGGCGGCGCAACTGCGGATCCCACCACACGTGGTAGGCGTCGACCGCGACGCCGAGGGCGCCGCTGCCGCCGGGGTCGAGCGCATCGCACAGGTCGAGCGCCTGCGCCAGGGTGTTGATGCAGGCGCGGTCGGCCGCGTACATCGGGTGCAGCGGCTCGATGGCCAGCGGCATGCGGCGGGCGCGCGCTTCCTCGAGCAACCAGGCGATGCCTTCGGCGACCTGCGTGCGCGCCCGTTCGATGTCGCGGTGCGCCGGGCGGCCGGCCAGCGCGCCGGGCAGGCCGCCGACGACGAGCACGAGGCAAGGCGCCTCGAGCGTGCACGCTTCGTCGAGCGCGCGCCGGTTGTCGTCGCGCACCGCGGCGCGCGAGGCGTCGTCGGTGTAGGTGAACATGCCGCCGCGGCAGTAGCCCGAAAGCGCCAGGCCGAGCGCCTTCAGCTGCGCTGCGGTGGCGGCCAGGCCCGCGGCGGCCACCTGGTCGCGCCAGGGCGCGACGGCGCGGATGCCGCGCGCCGCGCAGGCGTCGAGGATGCGCGGCAGCGGCCACGGCTGGCCGCGCTGGTTGCGCACCGTGGCGGTGTTGATCGAGAGCCAGCGGTGGTCGTGGCTGAAGTCGCGCATGGGGTGTCTCGCTCCGTCTGCCGCAGGCATCCAGGGGTCATCCGGGGCTGCGCTCGCGCCGCAGCTGCCTGATCACCGCCGCGTTGTCGAGCTCGCCGTCGCCGGCGGCCACCGCGGCGCGCAGCAGCGACGCGTGCGCCTGCGACAGCGGCAGCCGCTGCCCGGCGGCGTTCGCGCTGTCGAGCATCAGCTCCACGTCTTTCAGGTGCTGGCGGATGCGCGACTGCGGCGCACCGAAGTCGCCGCGCACCATCTGCCCGCCCTTGGCGAGCGCGGCCTCGCTGCGCGCCGGCGTCGCGAGCACGAGTTCGAGGAACGTCGAAGGCGCGATGCCGAGCTGCTCGGCGAAGACGAAACCTTCGGCCAGCACGGCACGGTTGAGCCCCAGCACGAGGTTGGTCGCGAGCTTGGCGCAGGCGCCCATGCCGGCGCCGCCGGCGTGGATGCGGCGCGGGCTCAGCGCGTCGAGCAGCGCCGCGTTCGCGGGCGCCGCGGCGACATGCGCCGCGCCACCGAGCAGCAGCGTGGCGGTGCCTGCGGCGATCTGGCGGCTCGATCCCGACAGCGGTGCCTCGAGGAAGTCGACGCCGCGCGCGGCCAGCCGCGCCGCCAGCGCGCGCAGCGCATCGGGCTCGCCGGTGGAGCAGTCGACGATGAGGCGTGTCGCGGCGTCCGGCGCCGAGAGCAGACCGCGCGGACCCTCGACCACTTCGAGCACGCCGGCGGTGTCGAACACGGCGAGGACGACGCGCTCGCAGCGCTGGCCGATCTCGGCCGGCGTGGTGGCGACGCCGGCGCCACGCAGGCCGCTGCGCGCGAACGCGGCGCACGCTTCGTCGCGGCGATCGAAGCCGAGCACCGCGAAGCCGGCCTGCGCGAGCCGCGCCGCCAGCGC
This sequence comes from Rubrivivax sp., assembly GCA_016790425.1. Classification (GTDB taxonomy): domain Bacteria; phylum Pseudomonadota; class Gammaproteobacteria; order Burkholderiales; family Burkholderiaceae_C; genus Rubrivivax. The sequence continues at coordinate 5,057 of JAEUPF010000010.1, read as the reverse complement.
CGTGCCGACGAGGCCGAGGCCGACGAGGCCGACCGGGCCGACCGGGCCGCCCGGGCCGACCGGATCTTTCCGGCCGTTCGGCTCGCCGCGCTCGCTCATCTTGGCCATCGTCGCCGGACTCGCGTGTGGCCGTTCAGCGCGGCAGCGAAGCGCCGCCGCAGACAGCGATGTCCTGCCCCGTGATCGCCGCGGCATCCGGGCCGAGCAGGAAGGCCACCAGCGCGGCCACTTCGTCGGGCTGGATCAGGCGGCCGATGGGCGGCAGGCGCGGCGCGCTGCCGGCCCGTGCGGGGTCGGCGAGCATCGGCGTTGCGGTGGCTGCCGGCGAGACGACGTTGACGCTGACGCCGCGCCTCACCGTCTCGGCGGCCCAGCTGCGCGCCAGCGACGCCAGCGCCGCCTTCGTGGCCGCGTACTGGCTGCGCCCGGGCATGCCGCCCGAAACGCGGCTGCCGACGAACACCACCCGGCCGGCGCCGGCGCGCGCCATCGCCGGCAACAGCGCGTTGGCCAGCAGCGTGGCTGCTTCGACGTGCAGCCGCCACATCAGCGTGCCGTCGGCACTGTCGAGTTCGCCCAGCGCTGCCGTGCGCAGAACCCCTGCCGCGTGCACGAATGCCTGCGGCGGGCCTGCGGCAGCGGCGAGCAGGTCGCGCGCGACGGCCTGCGTCGCAGCCGCGTCGGCGAGGTCGACGCGCCTGGCCTCGAAGCGCGGGTGGCGGATCGACGCCTCGGCGCGATCGATCCCGCTGACGCGCCAGCCCTCGGCCAGGAGCCGCTGCGCGATGGCCGCACCGATGCCCGAACTCGTGCCCGTGACGACCGCGTGCGCGCCACCGGCCTGCGAAGCTGCGTCCACGTCGGGAATTCCTGGTGCGGCCGCCCGGTCGCTCCGCTCGCTCGACCTTCTCAGTCGATCGTGATCTTCTTGTCGGCGATGATCTTGCCCGAGGCGGCGATGTCGTCGGCCTGGAACTTCGCGAAGTCGGCCGGGCTGCCGCCGCCGGGCACCAAGCCGTCGGCAACGAGCTTGTCGGCCATGTCGGCAGCGAGCGCCTTGTTCACCGCGGCGTTGAGCCTGGCGACGATGTCGCCCGGGGTCTTCGCCGGCGCCCACAGGCCGTACCAGCTGGCGCAGGTGAAGCCGGGCAGCGTTTCCGACGCGGTGGGCACATCGGGCAGGTTGGGCAGCCGCCTGGCCGACGTCACCGCCACCACGTGCAGCTGCTTCGTGCGATGGAACTGCACCGAGCCGAGCACGGGGTCGATGAAGCCTTCGATCTGGCCGCCGATCAGGTCCTGGAACGCCGGCGCGGTGCCCTTGTACGGGACCACCGCCACCGCGATGCCCGCGGCCTGTTCGAGGCGCGCCGTGCACAGGTGGCCGGCCGAGCCGATGGAGCCGGTGGCGAAGTTGAGCTTGCCGGGGTTCGCCTTGGCCGCGGCGACGAGACCCTTGAGGTCGGTGACGCCGACCTTGTTGCCGATGGCGATCGACAGCGGCGCCTGCGCGACCAGCGCGATCGGCACGAAGTCGGTCTGCACCTTGTAGGGCACGCTCTTCATCGTCATCGGCGCGGTGACGAAGGTGCTGGCGTTGAACAGCAGCGTGTAGCCGTCGGCGGTGGCTTTCGCGACCGCGTCGCCGCCGATGACGCCGTTGCCGCCGGGCTTGTTCTCGACGACGAAGGTCTGGCCGAACTGCTCCTGCAGCCGCTGCGCCAGCATGCGGCCCACCTTGTCGAGCGTGCCGCCGGGCGGGAAGGGGATGACCATGCGCACGGTCTTGTCGGGCCAGGTCTGCGCCGAGGCGGCGAACGGCGCCGCGGCGGCGATGGCGCCGAGGGCGCCGATGGCGCAGGGGGTGAATGCGGCGGCGAGGGCCGTCACCGCAGTGCCGCGGCGGCGCTTGCTCTCGAACGTTGTCATGCGGTCTCCTCGTCGCGGCGTCACTCGACGCCGTGCAGCGCCAGCAGGGTCTTCATCCGCCGCACGGCCAGCTCGGGTTGCTCGATGAGCCCGGCCGCGTCGGCCAGGCGGAACAGCTCGGCGAAATGCGGCAGCGAACGCGTGCTCTGCTGGCCGCCCACCATCGTGAAGTGGCTCTGATGGCCGTTCAGCCAGGCCATGAAGACCACGCCGGTCTTGTAGAAGCGCGTCGGCGCGCGGAAGATGTGGCGCGACAGCGGCACCGTCGGCGCCAGGATGGCGTGGAAGCGCGCCGTGTCGCCGGCGGCCAGTGCGCCCAGCGCGGCGCTGGCCGCGGGGGCGATGGCGTCGAAGATGCCCAGCAGCGCGTCGCTGCGGCGGTGGTTCGGCAGCTCGCCGACTTCATCGCCGGCGATCAGTTCGGCGTAGTTGAAGTCGTCGCCGGTGTACATGCGGACGCCGGCGGGCAGGCGCCGCCGCATCTCGATCTCGCGGTCCTTGTCCAGCAGCGAGATCTTGATGCCGTCCACCTTGTGCGGGTGCGCGGCGATCACGTCCAGCGCCGTCTGCATCGCGCGCGGGATGTCGGCGCTGCCCCAGTACCCTGCCAGCGCCGGGTCGAACATGTCGCCCAGCCAGTGCAGGATGACCGGTTCGCGCGCCTGGCCGAGCACGCGGTCGTAGACGCGTTCGTAGTCGGCCGGGCCGCGGGCGACGCGGGCCAGGGCGCGGCTGGCCATGACGATGAGGCGGCCGCCGAGCTTCTCGATCGCGGCCATCTGCTCTTCGTAGGCGCGGATCACGTCGTCCATCGTGCGCGCGGCGCCGGGGCCCTCGGGGGGCAGGTGGTCGGTGCCGCAGCCGCTGGCGACCAGCGCGCCGGGGTGGTCTTTCGCCGCGTCGAGGCTGCGCCGGATCAGCTCCAGCGAGGTCGGCCAGTCCAGCCCCATGCCGCGCTGCGCGGTGTCCATCGCTTCGGCGACACCGAGGCCCAGCTTCCACAGCCGCTGGCGGCAGGCGATGGTGGCGTCCCAGTCGACGGCGCATTGCAGCCAGGGGTCGATGGCGGCACGCGCGTCGGCCACCACGTGGGCGGCGGAGAAGGCGATGCGGTTGAAGCGGGTGCCCGGTGCCGGCGCGGCGAAGGCGCCGGGGCCGCGCAGCGTGTACGGCGCCAGAGCGTGGCCGTCGGCCGAGGGGAGGGTGATCTGCATGGCGTGCCTCGTCGCAGTGGCCGCCGCCGTCACAGCGGCAGCGGCGCCACGTCGACCCAGCGCCGCTCTTTCCAGCTCTGCAGCGCCGCCTCGACGAGCTGCACGCCCTTGGCGCCTTCGGGCAGCGTCCACTTGTACGGCGCGTCCTCGGCGACATGGCGGATGAACGCTTCCCACTGGATCTTGAAGCCGTTGTCGTAGCTGTCGGTGTCGGGCACCTCCTGCCACTGCTCGAAGAAGTTCATCGGCTGCTTGACGTCGGGGTTCCACACCGGCCGCGGCGTCGCCACGCGCGCCTGCGCGCGGCAGCTCTGCAGGCCGGCCACCGCCGAGCCGTGCGTGCCGTCGACGTGGAAGGTGACGAGGTCGTCGCGGCGCACACGCGTGGCCCACGACATGTTCATCTGCGCGATCACCGGCTCGCCGTTGTGGCCGACGAGCTGCGCGGTCGCGTACGCGGCGTCGTCGGCAGTGGCCTTGTACCTGCGGCCGGACTCGTCCCAGCGCTCGGGGATGTGCGTGGTGCCCAGGCAGGAGATCGACTTCACCTCGCCGAACAGGTTGTCGAGCACATAGCGCCAGTGGCACATCATGTCGAGGATCATGCCGCCGCCTTCCTCGGCGCGGTAGTTCCAGCTCGGCCGCTGGATCGGCTGCAGATCGCCCTCGAAGACCCAGTAGCCGAACTCCAGCCGCACGCTGAGCATGCGGCCGAAGAAGCCCGAGCGGCGCAGCATGTCGAGCTTGCGCAGGCCCGGCAGGAAGAGCTTGTCCTGCACGGCGCCGTGCTTGAGGCCGCTCTTGACGGCCGTCTGCGCGATGGCCACCGCCTCGGCCAGGTTGGTGGCGATCGGCTTCTCGCAGTAGACATGCTTGCCGGCGCGCAACGCCTGCGCCAGCAGTTGCGGGCGCATCTGCGTGGTGCCGGCGTCGAAGAACACGGTGTCGTCGCGGTTCGCCAGCGCCGCGTCGAGGTTGGTGCCGAAACGCTCGATGCCGTTGGCGCGCGCCAGGGCCTCGATCTTGCCGGCGTTGCGGCCGATGAGCACCGGGTCGGGCATCACCTTGTCGCCATTGGCGAGCGCGACGCCGCCCTGGGCGCGGATGGCGCAGATCGAGCGGATCAGGTGCTGGTTCATGCCCATGCGCCCGGTGACGCCGTGCATGATGAGTCCGAGTCGTTGCGTGGCCATGGCGGTGTGCGGGTCGGCGTGATTCCCCAGATGGTGAATTAATGTAGTCGCAGCGGCCCGGCACCGTCAAGGCGCGCGCCGCGGTGGCGTCAGCGGCGACGCTGGCGGAAAGTGGCCGCCCGCGGCGGAACGGCCTGCGGCGGGCACGAGGTGGGAATGCCCTCGATTGACCCCGCCGGCGGGCCTGCCTAGGATGCGCCTCACCATCCGGTGAATCAGCGCCGGAACCGGCCGCGGACCCGGCCGGTCCCACCAGCCCCCCACAGCCCTTTCTCGCCCGCACCATGCCCGCCTCGCCCCGCATCCAGACCACCGTCGTCGGCTCCTATCCCGTGCCCGACTGGCTCGTCGCCGCACCTTCCGAGCAGGCGCTGCTGGACGCCACGCGCGTGGTCATCGGCACGCAGGAGCAGGCCGGCGTCGACCTCGTCTGCGACGGCGAGCTGTACCGCTTCGACATCAACCACCCCGAGACGAACGGAATGATCGAGTACTTCGTGCGGCCGATGGACGGCATCACGCAGCGCTTCTCGTTCGACGACCTGATCGCCTACCGCAGCAAGAGCGGCATGAAGTTCCGCACCCGGCCGCCGGGCACGGTGGTGGGGCCCATCGGCCACGGCAGCCTCGACCTGCCGCTGGCCTGCGCGCGCGCCAAGGCGCTGGCGCGGCACCGCTTCAAGTTCACCGTCACCGGCCCGCACATGCTGGCCAAGACGCT
>JAEUPF010000175.1 GCA_016790425.1 Rubrivivax sp. | reverse complement strand
CGCGCGCGCAGCCGCCCCTCCAGCGAGCGCGCCAGCAGCTCGACCGTGCCGGCCGCTCCGGCCGGCATCGATCGCACGATGAGGTCGCGCAGGTCGCGCGCGTCGCACAGGCCCTGGTGCATGCAGGCCTGCCAGAACGCGGGGTGGTCGCGGCAGGCCGCTTGCAGCGGCGCCCCGGCGCGCAGCGGCGCGCACGAGGCCAGCCACACGGCTGCGCGCACGATGTCAGGGTCCTGCAGATCGCGCGGGTCGAGCTTCCACGGCGCCGCCTGGAGCTGCTGCCGCACCGCGTCGGGCGCGGTCGCCTCCAGCACTTCGGCCACGAGCAGCGGGTCGCCCGCGTCCAGCGCCAGCGTCAGTTCGATCGGCCGGCGTGTCAGTTCGAGGTGGCCCGCTTCGGCCGGTGCCGTGAAGCCGGCGGCCTTCAGCGCGCCTTCCACGGCTTCGGGCTCGGGCATCCCGCGGCATTGCGCTTCGCTGAACGCGCTGCCGCCTGTTGCCGGTACGCCGGCGCCGGGACCGATGCCGCCGCCGGCTGCCGCGCGCTGGCGCCACTGGCTGATCAGCCGCCACTGCGCCGCCTGGCGGCATTGGCGTTCGGCCATCCACGCGGCAACCAAGGCCGCGGCGTCGCCGTCGGCGAGCGCGCGCCGCACGAATTCGGCGGCAAGCCCTTGCGCGCGCAGTTGCGCCAGCGCCGCGCGCAGTGCCTCGCGCGCGCCGGGTGCGGCCAGGGCGGAAGCGGTGTGCTCGCGAGCGGGCGCAGCGCCCGCCCGCGCAGCGGTTGCGGCAACAGCGGCAGCAGGCGGCTCCGCGGCCCGCTCGCTGCCCAGCACCGCCGGGCCCGAGCCCCAGGGGTTGGCGAGCGGCCCGCTGCGCTGGTGCTCCGGCACGCCGGCCGATGGATCGGCCGGGAGCGGTTGCGGCTCGGCGAGTGCACGCCAGGCCAGCCACCCTGCGCCGAGCGCGGCGGCAACGGCGGCTGCCGCCAGCGCCAGCGGCACGCCGATGCGGCGACGTCGTGGTGCCAGGGCGCTCACCAGTCCAGCTTGCCGCTGCCCACGTCCATCACCATGCGCGCGGCCAGCGCCAGGCGCGGCGCGATCGAGCTGATGAAGACGTACTCGTCGCCGCTGTGGGCGCCGAAGCCGCGCAGGCCGAAGCTCTCGAGCACGCCGCCCTTGGGGTCGATGCCGGCATAGGCGGCGTCGGTGCCGCCGCCGCTGGCGCGGTCGCGGATCTCCAGCGGCAGCCCCATCTCCTTGAAGATGGCCCGCGCGTGCTGCGCCAGCACGCGCGAGGCGGCGTTGGCGCGGAACGCCGGGCGGCCGCGCGTGAACTCCAGCGTGACCTCGGTGTCGGGGATGAGCTTGTCCTTGATCGCCTGGCGCAGCCGCGCCTCGAGGCGGTCGAGGTCGGCGTCGTCGAGCGCGCGCACGTCGGCATGCGCCACCGCGTCGGCCGGGATGACGTTGCGCACCTGGCCGGCGGTGGCCACGGTCCAGTTGATCGTCAGGCCCTTGTCGTCCTCGCCGAAGCCGCGCGTCTTCAGCACCTGGTGCGCCATCTCCACCAGCGCGTTGCGGCCGCGCTCGGGGGCGGCACCGGCATGCGAAGCCTTGCCCTTCACGCGCAGCGCGACGCTGGCGATGCTGCCGGTGGCCAGGCGCACCATGTCGCGCTCGAAGCCGCCGCCCTCGAAGGAGAAGACGGCGTCGTACTCGCGCCCCAGCCGCGTGATCGTCTGCGCCGAACCGGCCGAGCCGATCTCCTCGTCGCCGTTGATCAGCGCGGCGAGCTCGGCGTAGTCGGTGAAGCGCATGCGCTCGAGCAGTTCCACGGTGTGCAGGATCAGCGCCACGCCGCCCTTGTCGTCGCTGATGCCCAGGCCGTAGGCGCGGTCGCCCTCGACGCGGAACGGCTGCCGGGCGCCCATGCCGCGCGGGTAGACGGTGTCCATGTGCGCGATCAGCAGCACGCGGCGCTTGCCGGTGCCGGCCTTGCGCGCCATCACCATCGGGCCGACCTTGGCACCTTTCAACTGCGGGTTGAACGAGGGCGCCTGCGCCGGCAGCGTCTGCACCGCCATGCCGGCGGCCGCCAGCCGCCCGGCCACGAGCGCGGCGATCCGCTCGAGCCCCTCGAGGTCGCGGCTGCCCGACTCGATGGCCACCAGCGCCTTCAGGCTTTCCAGCACGGCGGGCACTTGCTCCAAGGCCCGCGCGTGGACGGCTGCCGTGGTGATCGATGCGGCCGAGGCGGTTGTTCCTGCCGCGCCAGCCGGCGCGGCCGGCGCCGCGGAAGCCGCAGCGGCGCCTGCAGCCCCTCGGCCTGCGCCACTGGCATTGCTGCTGCTGCCGCCGCCGCCGGTGCCGGGTGCCGTCGCGGCACACCCGGCCAGGCAGCACGCTGCGCACAGCGCAACGAAGCTTCGGCGCCGGCTCGGATCCACGTTCGCTCCCAGGGTTCGCAAGGGGGGCCGCATGTTACGCGGCGCAACGCTTCAGAACGACGACCCCGGTTCCTTCAGGAACGCGATCTCCTCGGCGGTCGAGGTGCGACCGAGCAGCGCGTTGCGGTGCGGAAAGCGCCCGAAGCGCGCGACGATGACCTCGTGCTTCTGCGCCCACGCCAGGCCGCCGGCGTACTTCGGTGCCTCTGCGGCCAGCGCTGCGAACAGGCGCAGCGACTCGCGCTGCACGGCCAGGTCTTCCGAGTGCTCGTAGGGCAGGTAGACGAACCAGCGCATCGCGCCGGCGAGCCGCCGGTCGTCGCCGCGCGCCACGAGGCGCCGGGCGCAGGCCAGCGCCTGCGCGTCGCCGGCGAAGCTCTTGCCGCTGCCGCGGAAGATGTTGCGCGGGAACTGGTCCAGCAGCAGCAGGCGGGCGAGGGCGCCCCACGGCGTCACGTCCCAGGCCGCGAGACCGCCGACGAGCGCTTCATCGACACGCGCACCGAAGCGCTGGCGGATCTCGCTGTCGAACGCCGGATCCTTCTTGAACCATTCGGCGCGTTCCTCGTCGGCCAGGCCAGGGCCGAACCAGAAGGCGAGCACTTCGTGCGCGGCGGCGAAGGGCATGGCGGGCTTTCGTCAGTCGGGCTTGGGCAATCGCGCGCCTCAACCGGGCACGACGATCTTCGCCTCGGCGATCACCTTCGTCCAGCGCGCCACGTCGGCAGCGAGGAAGGCTTGCGCTTCGGCCGCCGAGGCCGGCCAGGGAATGGCGGCCTGTGCGCGCAGGCCGTCGGCGATCTCGGGCCTGGCGAGCGTGGACTGCACCATCTCGTTCAGGCGCGCCACCACCGGTGCCGGCAGGCCCTTCGGCCCGGCCAGCGCGTACCAGGCGCTGACGTCGAACTCGGGCACCACCGTCTCGGCCACCGTGGGCACGCTGGGCGCCAGCGCGAAGCGCTGCTTCGACGTGACGGCCAGGGCGCGCAGCTTGCCCGCCTGCAGGTGCTGCGCCATCCCGGCCATCGAGGTGTAGATGATCGGCACTTCGCCGGCGATCGCCGCCAGCGCCGGCGCCGAGCCGCCCTTGTACGGCACGTGGTTGAGCTCGAAGCCGCCGCGCGACTGCATCAGCACGGCAGCCAGGTGCATGCCGCTGCCGATGCCGCCCGAGCCGTAGTCCACCTTGCCCGGCTCGGCCTTCGCCTTGGCCACCATCTCCTGCACCGTGGCGAAGGCAGCGGCGGGCCCGGCGATGATGGCGAATGGGCTCCTCGCCACCATCGCCGTCATCGTGAAGTCGCCCACCGGGTCGAACGGCAGGCTCTTGTACAGGCCCGGCGCCGCCGAGTGGCCCGAGGCCATCAGGAACAGCGTGTGGCCGTCGGGCTCGCTGCGGGCGACGAACTGCGCGCCCAGCGTGCCGCCGGCGCCCGGCTTGCCTTCGACGATGGCCTGCTGGCCGAAGCGTTCGGTGAACTGCTGCGCCACCAGGCGCGCCAGCGCGTCGACCGGCCCGCCGGCGGTGAAGCCGTGCACGATGCGCACGGTCTTGCTCGGCCAGGCCGGCGCCTGTGCGCGCACGAGGGGCGGCGCGAACGCGGCGGCCGCGGCGGAGGCCGCGCCGGCGAGAACGCGGTGATGGAAGCGGCGGCGGTTCATGGCGGCATTCCTCTGGCGGTTGGGCTCGTCAGATGACGAACCGTTGCGGCTGCGGCCCGCGCGCCACCGGCTGCGAGCGGAAGCCGCCTTCCTCGAACATCCTCGGGCGCGAAGCGAGCACGCGACCGGGTCTCAAGCCTCCTCGGGCACCATCTCGATGGCACCGCACGGGCACTCGCTGGCGCAGATGCCGCAGCCCTTGCAGTAGTCGTAGTTGAAGCGGAAGCGCTGGCCGGGGCCGAGCTTGATGACGGCGTTGTCGGGGCACACGCCGTAGCAGTTGTCGCACTCGAAGCAGTTGCCACAGCTCAGGCACCGGCGTGCCTCGAACAGCGCGTTGTCCTCGGTGAGGCCGCCTTGCACTTCGTCGAAGCTGCTGGTGCGGCGGGCGAGATCGAGCTGCGGGCGCATCGTCTTGGGCGCGTCGCTGTAGTACCACGTGTTCAGGTGCTCGAAGGTGGCGCTGCCGTGCTTCGGCCCGGCCGTGGCGGCGCTGCCGCGCAGCCACGCGTCGATGTGCCGCGCCGCCTTCTTGCCATGGCCGACCGCGACGGTGACGTTGCGTTCGGCCGGCACCATGTCGCCGCCGGCGAAGAGCCCGGCGCGCCCGGTCATCATCGTGCTCGGGTCGACGCGCACGACGCCATCGTTGACCTCGAGGCCGGGCACGCCGTCCAGCAGCGAGAGGTCGACGTCCTGCCCGAGCGCGAGCACCAGCGAGTCGGCCTCGAGCGTCTCGACTTCGCCGGTGGGCTGCGGGAAGCCGCGGGCATCGAGTTCCATCTTCTCGATCGTCAGCGTGCCGCTGTCGCCGCCGGCACCTTGCTGGCGGATGGTCGACAGCCACTTCACCAGCACGCCTTCCTGCAGCGCCTCCTCGACTTCGAAGTCGTGCGCCGGCATCTTCTCGCGCGTGCGGCGGTAGACGATGACGGCCTCGGTGGCGCCCAGCCGCCTGGCAGTGCGCGCCACGTCGATGGCCGTGTTGCCGCCGCCGTAGACGACGACGCGGCGGCCGAGCATCGGCTTTGCCTCGCCTTCCATGCTGCGCAGCAGCGAGACCGCGTCGATGATGCGCGAGCCGTCCTTGGCCGGGATGAAGGCGCGCCGGCCGATGTGCGCGCCCAGCGCCAGGAAGGCGGCGTCGAAGCCGGCCATCGCCTCTTCGATGCGTTCGACCTTCGTGTGCAGGCGCAGCTCGACGCCGAGGTCGACGATGCGCTGCATCTCGGCATCGAGCACGTCGCGCGGCAGCCGGTACTGCGGGATGCCGAAGCGCATCATGCCGCCGGGTTTCGGCCCCGCTTCGAGCACGGTGACGGCATGGCCGCGGCAACGCAGGTGATACGCCGCCGACAGGCCCGAGGGGCCGGCGCCGACGACGAGCACGCGCTTGCCGCTGTCCGGCGCCGGCGCGGGCAGGCGCCAGCCGCGCTTGAGGGCCTCGTCGCCGAGGAAGCGCTCCACCGAGTTGATGCCCACCGCGGCGTCGAGCCGGCCGCGGTTGCACGCACCCTCGCACGAGTGGTAGCAGACCCGCCCCATGATCGCTGGGAAGGGGTTGTCGCGCACGAGGTGGCGCCACGCCGCCTCGTAGTGGCCGCTCTCGGCGTGGTAGAGCCAGCCCTGGATGTCCTCGCCGGCGGGGCACTGCGCATTGCACGGCGGCAGGCGGTCGACGTACAGCGGCCGCTGCGTGCGCCAGCTGCCGGTCTTGTTGGCCAGCGACGAGCCCGGGTCGAGCGTGATCGCGAACGGCTTCAGCGGCATCGTCATGGCAGCCCCCGCAGCTGCTCGGCCATCTCCGCGGCCGCCTCGCCCGCCTCGGCGGCGCCGGCGTCCTGCGCGGGCTCCTGCATCAGGCCGTAGCGGCGGATGTTGCGGTCGGCCTCGGCCTGGATCTGCGCCACCATGTCGGGGCGGCCGGGGTGCGCGAACAGGTGCGCGAAGCGCTTCTGCGGCCGCAGGTACTCCTGCACCGGCACGCGGCGGCGGATCTTCGTGACGGCCGTCACCTCGCCGCGCTCGGCTTCGAACACGGGGAAGATGCCCGTCTCGCGCGCCAGCCGGGCCAGGCGGATGGTGTCGTGGCTGGCCGCGCCCCAGCCGAGCGGACACGGCACCAGGATGTGCAGGTAGCGCGCGCCGCGCCGCGCCATCGCACGCTCGACCTTGGCCTCGAGATCGCGCAGATCGGCCACGGTGGCCGTGGCCACGTAGGGGATCTCGTGCGCCATCGCGATGCGCGGCAGGTTCTTGCCCTGGCCGAACACCGCGCCCGGCTCGCTGCCCACGGCCATCGTCGTGGCGGTGCGGGCGCCCGGCGGCGTGGCGCTGCTGCGCTGCACGCCGGTGTTCATGTAGGCCTCGTTGTCGTAGCAGATGTACAGCACGTCGTCGTTGCGCTCGAACATGCCCGACAGGCACCCGAAGCCGATGTCGGTGGTGCCGCCGTCGCCGCCCTGGGCGATGACGCGCACGTCGTTGCTTGCGCCCTTGCGGGCCTTCACGCGCAATGCCGCGGCGATGCCGGTGCCCACCGCCGCGGCGTTGCCGAACAGCGAGTGGATCCACGGCAGCTGCCAGCTCGTCTCGGGGTAGGGCGTGGAGAACACCTCCAGGCAGCCGGTGGCGTTGGCGGCGATCAGCCGGCCCTGCGTGGCGCGCATCGCCGCATCCACCGCATAGCGCGCGCCCAGCGCCTCGCCGCAGCCCTGGCAGGCGCGGTGGCCCGAGTTGAGCGAGTTGCTGCGCTCGGCCGAAGACTGCACGCTGCGCTGCTCGGGCGCGAGCAGCCGGTTGCCCACCGTGAAGGTGCCGGTCTGGTAGAACTTGATCGGCGCGTTCATCGTCAGTGCACCTTCGAGGCCACCGTGCCGAGATCGCGCAGCAGGTTCTCGGCGATCGGGCCGCTCCGGCGCATGGCCGCTTCGCGCTCGAGCTGGCGGTTGACGATGCGCCAGTCCAGGTCGAGGAAGCTCAGCGGCGGCAGCTTGCCGGCCACCGCCTCGTGCAGCATGCGCGCCAGCGAGGCACGCGTGATGGCGCGCCCGCCCAGGCCGGCCACCACGGTGCAGCCGTGCAGCGGCAAGCCCGACAGCGCCAGCCGCACGTCGGTGGAAACGACGCCACCCAGGCCGACCGAGAAGCTCTTCTCCAGCACCACCACGCGCCTGGCCCCTTGCAGCGCCGCGCGCACCGCGGCCAGCGGGAAGGGGCGGAACGAGGTGATGCCGAGCACGCCGACCTTCATGCCGCCGCCGGCGCTCGAGCGCAGCTCGTCCACCGTCTCGCGCAGCGTGCCCAGCACCGAGCCGAGCGCCACCACCACGGTGTCGGCGTCCTCCAGGTGGTAGCCGCGCACCAGGCCGCCGGTGTTGCGGCCGAACTGCGCGGCGAACTCGATGCCGATCTGCGGGATGCGCTCCAGCGCCGTCAGCTGCTTGGCGTGCGCGAGGTAGCGCACTTCCATGAAGGCCTCGGGCCCGACCATCGCGCCGATCGACACCGGCTCGGCCGGGTCCAGCACCTGGCGCGGCAGGTACGGCGGCAGGAAGGCGTCGACGTCGGCCTGCGAAGGCATGTCCACGCGCTCCACCGCGTGCGTGAGGATGAAGCCGTCCATGCACACCATCACCGGCATGCTCAGTTCCTCGGCCAGCTTGAAGGCCTGGATGTGCAGGTCCAGCGCCTCCTGGTTGTGCGCCGCGAACAGCTGGATCCAGCCGCAGTCGCGCTGGCTCATGCTGTCGCTGTGGTCGTTCCAGATGTTGATGGGCGCGCCGATGGCGCGGTTGGCCACCGTCATCACGATGGGCAGGCCGAGGCCGCTGGCGTTGTAGATGGCCTCGGCCATGAACAGCAGGCCCTGGCTCGCGGTGGCGGTGTAGGCGCGCGCGCCGGCGGCGCTGGCGCCGATGGCCACGCTCATGGCCGCGAACTCGCTCTCGACGTTGATGAACTCGCACGGCGCCAGCTCGCCGCCCTTCACGATCTCGCCCAGGCCTTCGACGATGTGCGTCTGCGGCGAGATCGGGTAGGCGCAGATCACCTCGGGCCGGCACAGCGCCACGGCCTCGGCCACGGCGCGCGAGCCTTCAATCTGCCGCGTCGTGTGCGCCATGCGCCAGCTCCTGCATCTCGCGCAGCACGTAGTCGTGCGCCTCGGCGGCGGCGGCCTTGTTGGCAGCGGCCACGGTGCCGCTGAAGCGGTCGTCGATGGCGTTCGCCACGGCCGCCAGCGTGACGCCGCCGGCGCCGCTGGCCAGCGCCGCGAAGCCGCCCAGCAGCACGGCGTTGGGCAGCGGGCGGCCGAGGTGCTTGAGGGCGATCTCCGTGGCCGGCACGGTGCACAGCCGCTCGTGGCGGTAGCGCGCGGCGATGTCGCCCAGGCCCAGCGCGTCGAAGCTGCGCTTGCTGTTGATCAGCACGTAGCCCGCGGGCTTCAGGCCCTGGAACACGTCCACCTGGTGCAGCAGCGTGGCGTCCTGGACGATGAGCACGTCGGGCTCGACGATGGGCTCGCGCAGGCGGATCTCGCGCTCGCCGATGCGGCAGAAGGCCACCACCGGCGCGCCGGTGCGCTCCGAACCGAAGCTGGGGAACGCCTGCGCATGGCGGCCCTGCTGGAAGGCGGCGATGGACAGCATCTGCGCCGCCGTGACGACACCTTGCCCGCCACGCCCGTGGATTCGCACCTGCAGCATCCACCCCCTCCAGGGACTCTCGACCCGACCGGGCGATTGTGAAAAGCGCTCCGACCCGGCTGCCTTGACGCGCGTCAAGGGCTCCCCCCTGCAAGCGCAGCACCCCTGCAAGCGCAGCACCCCTGCAAGCGCAGCACCCCTGCCGGCGCGGCCGCTGCCTACCGGCCGAACACCGCCTGCAGGATGCGGCTGCCGGTGCGCACCGGGTCGGCGCGGATCTTCTTCTCTTCCTCGCCGATCATCAGGAACAGGCCGTCGAGTGCCTTGCCGGTGACGTACTGCTGCAGGTTGGCGTCTTCCTTCTTCACGAAGCCGAACTCGGAGGCCTTCGACGCCAGCGCGTTGTAGCGCGCCGCCAGCGACACCTTCTCGGTCGCCTCGGTGACGATGGGCAGGAACTTCAGCGCCAGCGGCTGGCGCGTCTTGCCGGCGAAGAACTCGGTGACCGAGGTGGCGCTGCCGCGCACGATGCGGATGGCGTCGTCGACGCTGATCGTGCGCGCCGCGTCGACGAGCATGCCCTTGGCGAGCGGCACCGCTTTCTCGGCGGCGCGGTTCATCGAGGTGACGAGTTCGTCGACGCGCCGGCGCTGGCCCACCGCGCGCAGGAGCTTCGCGGCGTCGTCGAGGAACTCGGGCAGCGGGATGCGTACGCGCTCGTTGCCGAGGAAGCCGTTCTCGCGCCCGAGCAGGCCGACGGCAGCCAGCGCGCCGCGCTCCAGCGCCGCGCGGATGCCTGCGGCCGCTTCGCTCTCGGCCAGGGCATGCACCGGCGGCGCGGCGGCAGTGACGGCGGCACTGCCCAGGGCGATGACGAAGCGGCGGCGCTGCATGCGTTTCTCCGGTGGCCGGCACAATGGTGCCATGCGTTTCGAGCCTGCGGTCTCTCCCTCGGTCGAGGCCACGTCATCGGCCTGGTGCTTCGCGTTCGTCGAAGGCCAGGTGGTGCTGCCCGAGGACCCCGCGGCAACGCTCGTGCCGCAGATGCCGGCCGTGTTCGAACCCTGGGCCGAGCGCCGCCACTTCCTGGGCCGCCTCGAAGGCCTGGACTGCTGGGCGCTGGCGCTGCGCGATCTGCCCCGCGGCTGGCGCCGCCTGCCGCTGCGCGCGGCGATGATGCAGTTCGGCGAGCCACTGATGGCGCTGGCCGGCCGCGCCGCGCAGGTGCTCGAGTGGGACCGCACGCACCGCCATTGCGGCGCCTGCGGCACGCCCACCGAACTGGCCGCCGGCGAGCGCGCGCGCCGCTGCCCGGCGTGCGGCCACACCGCGTATCCGCGCGTCAGCCCGGCGATGATGGTGCTGGTGTGGCGCGAGCGGATCGCAGCGGGCGGCGGCCACGAGTTGCTGCTGGCGCGCTCGCCGCACTACGTGCCGGGCGTGTACAGCGCGCTGGCCGGCTTCGTCGAGGCCGGCGAATCGCTCGAGGAATGCGTGCACCGCGAAGTGGCCGAAGAAGTGGGCGTGCGTGTGGGCGACCTCGCGTACTACGGCAGCCAGAGCTGGCCGTTTCCGCACAGCCTGATGGTGGCCTACACCGCGCGCTGGCTGGTCGGCGGCATCGTGCCGCAGGCCGGCGAGATCGAGGACGCGCAGTGGTTCGCGCTCGACGCGCTGCCGAAGATCCCGCCGCGCTTCAGCATCAGCGGCCACCTGATCCGCGACACGGTGCGCGCGCTCGGCGGCCCCGAGCCGCTGGCCACGGCCAACCCGGTGAGCCGCTGAGCCGCTGAGCCGCGTGCACGGCGGCGGCCGCAGGAGTACATTGCCGCCCACCTGCCGAGCCGGCAGCGACAACCAGGAACCCGCCATGAGACAAGCGCGTTGCACCGTCGCCCTGTTCGCCCTGACGTTCGCCGCTGCCACCAGCGCGCTGGCCGCAGAAGAAGGCAAGGGCAAGGACAGCATCGCCGGCAAGGCCGCCGCGGCGCAGGCCGCCAAGCCGGCCAAGGCGACGGCCCCGGTGCGGCCCACGGCCGCGGCGCAGCCCGCTGCTGCGGCCAAGGCGTCGCCGGCCGCTGCCGTGAAGCCAGCCGCCGAGGGCGCGCTGGGCATGGGCGCGGGCAAGGAGAGCTCGCGCGGCGGCTGCCACCACTCCGGCGGCAGCGACGCCTGAGCGCGACGCGCGTTGACGGCGGCAACGCCGGCACAGGGCCCGCGATGATCGCCGCCGACACCGGTATCCGCCTGGCCACCGTGGCCGATGCCGCCGGCATCGCCGCGATGTCGCGCCAGCTCATCGAGCACGGCCTCGGCTGGAGCTGGCGCGAAGGCCGCGTGCGCCGCGCCATCGCCGATCGGCGCACCAACGTCGCCGTCGTCGGCGGGCCGCGCTCGCTGGCCGCCTTCGGCATCATGAGCTACGGCGAACGCCACGCGCACCTGCTGCTGCTGGCGGTGCGCCGCGAACAGCAGCGGCGCGGCATCGGCAGCGCCTTGCTGCTGTGGCTGGAACAGGTGGCGGTGCTGGCCGGCGTGGAGCGCGTCGTCGTCGAGGCGCGCCTGGCCAACGACGCGGCGCGCTGCTTCTACAGCGAGCACGGCTACCACGAACGCGCCATCGAGCGCGGCATGTACGGCGGCATCGAGGCCGGCATCGCGCTCGAGAAGTGGCTGCGGCCCGCGCTGGCGTGAGCGTGCCGCTGCGCCGGCGCCGCCTCCTTCGCGCCGCGGCCCCGGCGCTGTTGGCCGGCCGCATGGCAGGGCTTGCGCTTGCGCTGGCGCCGTGGGCCGGCCCCGCGGCAGCGCAGCCGGCGGCGTCCCCGGCGCAGGCGCAGCCCCAGCCGCCGCTGCCCGACTACCCGAACCGGCCGGTGCGAGTCGTCGTGCCGTTCTCGCCCGGCGGCGCCGTCGACGGACCGGCGCGCGCGGTGGCGCAGGAACTCGGGCGGCGGCTGAAGCAGCAGTTCGTGATCGAGAACAAGCCCGGCGCCGGCGCCACCATCGGCGCCGAGATGGTGGCCAAGTCGCCGCCCGACGGCTACACGCTGCTGCTGATGTCGCAGACCAACGCCATCAGCGCCACGCTGTACACGAAGCTCTCCTTCAACCCGGTCGACGACTTCGTGCCGATCTCGCTGATCGGGCGCGAAAGCGCGGTGCTCGTCGTGCACCCGTCGCTGCCGGTGGCCAGCGTCGGTGAGCTGGTGGCGCTGGCGCGCGAGCGGCACGGCAACATCAACTACGCATCGTCGGGCAACGGCAGCGGCCAGCACCTGTTCATGGCCCAGTTCGCGACCATGGCCGGGATCAGGCTCACGCACGTGCCCTACCGCGGCAGCGGCCAGGCGACGACCGATCTGCTCGCCGGCACGGTGCCGCTGGCGTTCCCGGGCCTGGCCGGCATGCTCGGGCACATCAAGGCCGGCAAGCTGCGAGCGCTGGCGGTGAGCGGCAGCCGCCGCTCACCGCACCTGCCCGAGGTGCCGACGCTGGCCGAAGCGGGGTTGCCGGGCTACTCCGCCTACGTCTGGCTGGGGCTCATGGCGCCCCGCGGCACGCCGGCGCCGATCGTCGAGCGTCTGCACCGCGAAGTGGTGGCCAGCCTCGAAGCCGATGGCGTGAAGCGCTACTTCGCCGATGCCGGCATCGAGCCCGCCGGCTCCACGCCGGCCGAGTTCGGCACCTACTTCCTCGAGGAGCGCGACCGCTGGGCGCGTGTCATCAAGGACACCGGCGCCAAGATCGACTGAACAAGGCGCGAATGGACCTGCTGCGCGCCCCGATCCCGCGCCCGTGCTCCTCGCCGTGCGTGAGTGCGGCTGCGGTGCCCGGCGCGACCTCGGGCCGCACGCGACGGTTGCTTCGCGCCTCCTCCACGACCCAACAAGGAAGCCCGCGATGAGCGCGATCACCGGTGTCGAGCACTGGACGACCAAGAAGACCGCCGACGGCGACGTCCGCCTCTTCCTGTGGGAGAAGTACGCCGGCTCGCCTGCGGGCAAGCCGGCGGTGCTGTTCGTGCACGGCTCGTCGATGGCCTCGACACCGACCTTCGACCTCACGGTGCCGGGGCGGCCGCACTCGTCGGTGATGGACTGGTTCGCCGAGCGCGGCTTCGTCTGCTGGTGCGTGGACATGGAAGGTTATGGCCGCAGCGACAAGGCTGGCATGCGGGCCTCCGGCCGTGCCGGGCGCGACATCCCGTGCGACATCGCCAACGGCGCCGCCGACCTCGCCGCCGCCACCGAGTACATCGCCACGGCGCGCGGGGTGACGAGCTTCCTCACCTACGGCATCAGCTCGGGCGCCTTGCGCGCCGCGCTCTTCGCGCAGCAGCACCCCGATCGCGTGTCACGCCTGGCGCTGGACGCCTTCGTCTGGACCGGTGCCGGCGCGCCCACGCTCGAGCAGCGGCGCAAGAAGCTGCCGCAGTTCCTGGCCACGAACCGGCGCCCGATCGACCGCGCCTTCGTCCATTCGATCTTCGAGCGCGACCACCCCGACTGCGCCGACAAGGCGACGGTGGAGGCCTTCGCCGATGCCATCCTGGCGCTCGACGACTCGATGCCCAACGGCACCTACATCGACATGTGCTCGAAGCTGCCGGTGGTGGACCCCGAACGGATCGTCGTGCCCACACTCGTGCTGCGCGGCCAGTACGACGGCATCGCCGCGATGGACGACCTCGTCGCCTTCTTCGTGCGCCTGCCGCACCCGGACCGGCAGTTCACCGTGATGCAGGGCATCTCGCACGCCAGCTTCCAGCAGAAGAACTACCTGCTCGTCTACCAGATCCTGCACGCCTGGTTCACGCAGCCGACGCCGGCCTACACCGGCTGATGTGCCGCGCCGCCCGGCGCGGGCGGCGTGCCCGTTCGCGCCTCAGCCCGGCCGCTGCCAGGCCTCGCGCAGTTCGCGCCTGAGCACCTTGCCGATGGCGCTGCGCGGCAGCTCGCCGACGAAGCGCAGCTCGGAGATGCGCTGCGTCTTGCCCAGCTGCCCGTTGGCCCATTCGCGCAGGGCCTGCGCGTCGGCTGCGCGGCTGCCGCGTGCTTGCGAAGGCTGCGCGTGCAGCACGACCGCGGCCACCGGCGTCTCGCCCCACTGCGCGCTCGGCATGCCGAACACCGCCGCGTCGGCCACCGCCGGGTGGCGGCGCAGTACGGCTTCGAGATCGCTCGGGTAGATGTTGAAGCCGCCGCTGATGATCATGTCCTTGCGGCGGTCGGTCAGCACGAGGAAGCCGTCGGCGTCGAAGCGGCCGATGTCGCCGGTGCGGATGTAGCGGCGCCCTTCGGCGTCGAACCACTCGGCTTCGGCGGTCTTGGCCGGCTGGCGGTGGTAGCCGCTCATCATGCCGGGCGAGCGGCCGACGACTTCGCCCGCGTCGCCGCGCGCCACCGCTTCGCGCGGCAGTTCGCGGGCGGCCTCGTCGATGAGGCGGATGTCGTGCCCTTCGGCCGGCGGGCCTACGGTGTGCAGCTTCGCCGGGTGCAGGTGGCACTGCAGGATGCAGGTGGCGCCGCCTTCGGTCATGCCGTAGTACTCGGTCAGGCCGCCCGGCCAGCGGGCCAGGATGTCGGCCTTCAGCTCGGCGCGGAACGGCGCGCTGGTGCAGAACTTGGCGACGAACGAGGACAGGTCGAACTCGCCGAAGCGCGGGTGCGCCATCAGCCGCTGGTACTGCACCGGCACCAGCATCGTGTGCGTGGCGCGGTGGCGTTCGGCGAGTTGCAGGTACGCCAGCGCGTCGAACTTCTTCATCAGCACCACCGCGCCGCCCCAGGCGAGCGAGGGGATCAGCGACACCAGCGTCGTGTTGCTGTACAGCGGCGTCGCCACCAGCGTCACCGAGCCGGGCCCGTAGCCGGTGGCCGAGCCGCGCCGGATGTGCGCCCAGCGCATCGCGTGCGGCTGCACGATGCCTTTGGGCGTGCCGGTGGTGCCGGACGAGTAGATGATGTTGAAGGGCCACCCGGGTTCGATGCGCACCGGCGCCGGCCGCGTGAGCGGCGCAGCGAGCCAGCCCTCGAAGGGCAGCGCCGCGGCTGCGCTGCCGTCGAGCATCACCACCTTCAGGCCCGCGGGCAGCGGCGTGGCCGCGAGCGCTGCCGCCGCTTCGGCATCGACGAAGACGATGCGCGCTTCGCAGTCGGCCAGCATGTCGGCCAGCTGCGCCGGTGTCGACGACGGTGCCAGCGGCGCCACCGCGAGCCCCGCGCGCAAGGCCCCGAAGTAGACGAACACGTATTCGGCGCACGCCGCAGCGATGACGGCGATCACCGCGCCGGGACCGAGGCCCTCGCGCTGCTGCAGCGTCGCGGCGACGCGGTCGATCATGGCGTCGAACTGCGCGAAGTCGAAGCGCCGCTCGCCGTCGATGACCGCCGTGGTTTGCGGGTTCGCCGCCGCCGCCTGGGCCACCATGCCCGGCAGGTCGAGGAACTCGGCTTCGGCGCGCGGGTCGCCGGCGGCGGGCGCGGAGGCGGCGTTCAAGGCAGCAGCGGCATCGGGCATGACCGCGGATTCTAGGAAGGCCTTCCCCCGAAACCGGCCCAGGTCAAGGCGGGGCGTCTGCCGGCACGGGCACACTGCGGCCCGCGTCTGTCCGGCCCGCGTCTGTGCAGCCCGCGTCTGTGCAGCCCGCGTCTGCGCAGACCGCGTCTGTGCGCGATGCCCTCACCGAGCCTTGCCCTGAACCCTGCCTCGACCCCTGCCTCGACGCCTGCCTCGACCCCTGCCTCGACCATGCCGCCGACCCCGCCGCCGCCCGCCGTCGCTTCCGCGGGCCCTGCCGCGGCGCCAGCGGCGGCGCCAGCGGCGCAGCCCGCCGCGCCAGCGGCCCGGCGCGCGGTCGATCCGGCGCTGGTGGTCATCCTCGCCGGCGTTTGCGCGGCGTTGCACGTGGGCAAGCTGCCGCCGGCCATTCCGCCGCTGCAGGCGGCGCTCGGCATCACCCTCGTGCAGGCCGGCTTCCTGCTCGCGGTCGTGCAGGCGGCGGGCATGACCGCCGGCGTCGCCTTCGGCGCGCTCGCCGACGGCCTGACGCCGCGGCGCAGCATGCTGCTGGGCCTTGCGGTGCTGGCCGTGGCCAGTGGTGGCGGCGGTTTCGCCGAGGACGTGCTGGCGCTGATGGTGCTGCGCGCGGCCGAGGGCTTCGGCTTCCTGCTCGTGGTGCTGGCCGCGCCGGCGTTGATCCGGCGCCTGGTGGCGCCCGAGCGGCTGAACCTCGCGCTCGGCTTGTGGGGCGCGTACATGCCGCTCGGCACGACGCTGGCGCTGCTGGCGGGGCCGTGGGTCATCGAGGCCGCCGGCTGGCGCCTGTGGTGGTGGGCGCTGGCCGCGGTGTCGGCGGCGATGGCGCTGTGGCTGGCACGCGAGGTGCCGCGGGCGGCCGCGGCGGCGGTGCCGGCTGCCGCAGCGCCCGGCGCCGCGGCACCGCCGCCGCCTTCGCTGCCCGCGCGCCTGGCGCGCACCCTCGCCTCGCGCGGCCCGTGGCTGCTGGCGGCGGCCTTCGGCGTGTACTCGGGCCAATGGCTGGCGGTGATCGGCTTCCTGCCCACCATCTACGCGCAAGGCGGCACCGCGCTCGGCGCGGCCGGGCTGCTGACGGCCGCCGCGGCGGCGGCCAACATGGTCGGCAACATCGGCGCCGGCCGCCTGCTGCACGCCGGCGTGCAGCCCGAGCGGTTGCTCTACGCGGGCTACGCGGTGATGGCGGCCTGCGCGCTGCTCGCCTTCGTCGTCGTGCCGGGCGCAGCGGCCGAGCCGGCGCAGCCGCTGCTGCCGCCGGCGGCGCGCTTCGTCGCGGTGCTGCTCTTCTCCGGCGTCGGCGGGCTGGTGCCGGCGACGCTGTTCGCGCTGGCCGTGCGCGTGGCGCCGGGCGAAGGAACGCTGTCGACGACGGTGGGCTGGATGCAGCAGGGCTCGGCCATCGGCCAGTTCGCCGGGCCGCCGCTGGTGGCGTGGGTGGCCGGTCTGGCCGGCGGCTGGCACCTCACGTGGCTCGTCACCGGCGCCTGTTCGCTCACCGGGCTCGCCCTCGGCGCGGCGCTGGCGCGGCATCTGAAAGGCGCCGGGGCGGCCATACCGCTTCGGCATATCAGGTAGTGCCGGCCGGCCCGGAATCCCCGCAGGCGGGTTGCCCACAATCCGCGCTGCCCGTCATCGGCCTGCCGCACGCGATGCATCCGGTGCATTCGCGTGCAGCGGCCCTCGTGCCCGCGTTCTTTCATGGAGACGTTGATATGACATCCCTCCCCGCCCGTCGCCTGCCCCTGAAGACGCTCGCCGCTGCCGCGGTGGCCGCCCTCGTCGGTGCCTTCGCCGCACCGCCCATCGCGCTGGCGCAGGAGACCCTGAAGATCGGCGTCATCCTGCCCATGACCGGGCAGTCCGCCTCCACCGGCAAGCAGATCGACGCCGCCATCAAGCTGTGGATGGCGCAGACCGGCGGCAAGGCCGGCGGCCGCAAGGTCGAGGTCATCGTCAAGGACGACGCCGGCGTCGCCGACACCACGCGCCGGCTGGCGCAGGAACTCGTCGTCAACGACAAGGTGGTGGCGCTGGCCGGCTTCGGCCTCACGCCGCTGGCGCTGGCGACGGCGCCGATCGCCACGCAGAGCAAGACGCCGATGGTGGTGATGGCCGCGGCCACCTCGGCCATCACCGAAGCCAGCCCCTTCATCGTGCGCAGCAGCTTCACGCTGCCGCAGGCGGCGGTGGCGATGGGCGAATGGGCGCCCAAGAACGGCATCAAGAAGGTCGTCACGCTGGTGGCCGACTACGGCCCGGGCAACGACGCCGAGAAGTGGTTCGCCGACCGCATGCTGCTCAACGGCGGCCAGGTGATCGACAAGCTGCGCACGCCGCTGCGCAGCCCCGACTTCGCGCCGGTGCTGCAGAAGGTGCGCGACGCCAAGCCCGACGCGCTGTTCGTCTTCCTGCCCTCGGGCCAGGGGGCGCAGTTCATGAAGCAGTTCGGCGAGCGCGGCCTCGACAAGGCCGGCATCCGGCTCATCGCCACCGGCGACGTGACCGACGACGACCAGCTCAACGACATGGGCGACGTGGCGCTGGGCGTGGTCAACTCGCACCACTACTCGGCCGCGCACCCGAGCGCGATGAACAAGAAGTTCGTCGCCGACTTCCAGGCGATGAACAAGTTCCGCCCCAACTTCATGGCCGTCGGCGGCTACGACGGCATGCGCGTCATCTTCAAGGGCCTGGAAGGCAGCAAGGGCGCCGGCGGCGAGGCGCTGCTGGCGGCGATGAAGGGCCAGGTGTTCGAGAGCCCGCGCGGCCCGGTGCTCATCGACGCGCAGACGCGCGACATCGTGCAGGACATCTACATCCGCAAGGTCGAGCGCCGCGACGGGCAGCTGTGGAACGTGGAGTTCGCGACCATCCCGCAGCTCAAGGACCCGGGCAAGAGCAAGTGAGCTGAAGCGGCGGCGCCCGACGAGGCCGTGCTGGCGGTGGTGACCGTGCCGACGGTGATGAACCCGATGGCGCCGATCGCGTAGCGGAGCCGCGGACCGTGCCCACGCTGCTCTTCGACGGCATCGCCTACGGCATGCTGCTGTTCGTGCTGGCGCTCGGGCTGGCGGTGACGATGGGCCTGATGAACTTCATCAACCTGGCCCACGGCGCCTTCGCGATGGCCGGCGGCTACATCGTCGTCGTCGGCATGCAGCGGCACGGCTGGCCGTTCCTCGCCTGCCTGCCGGTGGCCTTCGTGGTGCCGGCGCTGCTGGGCGCGCTGGCCGAACGCACGCTGTACCGGCGGCTCTACGGCAAGCCGCACCTGGACCAGGTGCTGTTCTCGATCGGCCTCACCTTCATGGCCGTGGCCGCGGTGGACTGGGCGGTGGGCAGCTCGCCGCAGACGATCCAGCTGCCCGAGGTGTTCCGCCAGCGCTTCGAGTTCGGCAGCGGCCACCTGGCGCTGGGCATGGGCGCGTACCGCCTGTTCATCATCGTCGTGTGCGTCGCGCTGGCGCTGGCGCTGCAACTGGCGCTCAGCCGCACGCGCTTCGGCAGCCGCCTGCGCGCCGCGGTCGACGACCCGCGCGTCGCCGCCGGGCTGGGCATCCCGGTGGACCGCGTGTTCCTCGTCACCTTCGCGGTCGGCTCGGGGCTGGCCGGGCTGGGCGGTGCGCTCGGCGCCGACATCCTCGGGCTGGAGCCGACGTTCCCGCTGAAGTACATGGTGTACTTCCTCATCGTCTGCGCCGTCGGCGGCACGAGCTCGATCACCGGGCCGCTGGTGGCCGCGCTCGTGCTCGGCATCGCCGACGTGATGGGCAAGTACTACGTGCCGAAGCTTGGCGGCTTCATCGTCTACGTGCTGATGATCGCCATCCTGCTGTGGCGGCCGCAGGGGCTGTTCACGCGCGAGGCGCGCGGATGAGGCGCCCTGGCGGCGGCGCAGCCGCGCCGGCTGCCCGCTCGGCGCTGCTCGCCGGCGCGGCGTGGCGGCGCTGGGAGATCGCGCTGTGGCTGGCGATCGCCGCCACGCCCTTCGCCTTCGCCACGCACGCCGCGCTGATCAACGAGATCGCCATCCTCGCGCTCTTCGCGCTGTCGCTCGACCTGATCCTCGGCTACGCCGGCATCGTCTCGCTCGGGCATGCGGCGTACTTCGGCGTCGGTGCCTACGGCGCGGCGCTGTTCGCCAAGCACGTGATGCCCGACCCGCTCGCCGGCCTGGCGCTGGGCACGGCGCTCGGGGCGCTGCTGGGCGCCGTCACCAGCCCGATGATCGTGCGCGGCACCGACCTGACGCGGCTGATGGTGACGATGGGCATCGCGCTCGTGCTGTACGAGCTGGCCAACAAGTTCGACGACCTCACCGGCGGCGCCGACGGGCTGCAAGGCGTGGTGATGGGGCCGATCGTCGTTCCGTTCGTCGGCCGCTTCGACTTCGACCTCGGCGGCCGCGTTGCCTCGTTCTACTCGCTCGCCGTGCTCTTCGTCGCCTTCTGGGTGCTGCGGCGCGTGGTGCGTTCGCCGCTGGGCGTGTCGCTGCAGGCGCTGCGCGACAACCGGCTCAGGCTCTCGGCGATCGGCCTGTCGGTGCACGGGCGGCTGGCGGCGGTGTACGCGCTCGGCGCGGCGCTGGCCGGCACGGCCGGTGCGCTGCTGGCGCAGACGACCGGCTTCGCCTCGCTGGACGTGCTCGACTTCCACCGCAGCGCCGACGTGATGCTGGCGCTCATCATCGGCGGCGCCGGGTGGCTGTGGGGCGGCCTGCTCGGCGCCATCGCCTTCAAAGTGATGCACGACGTGCTGGCCGGCATCACGCCGCAGTACTGGACGTTCTGGATCGGCCTGTTCCTCGTGGTGCTGATGCTCGTGGGGCGCGAGCGGCTGTTCAGCCCGCGCGCGTGGTTCGGCCGCGGCCGCGCCCGGAGGTCGTGATGCTGGAGGTCGCGAGCCCCCGCAGCGACGACGATGTCGTCCTCGAAACGCAGCACCTCGTCAAGCGCTTCGGCGGCATCACCGCCACGCACGAGGTGTCGCTGAAGGTCGGGCGCGGCGCGCGGCACGCGCTGATCGGCCCCAACGGCGCCGGCAAGACGACGCTCATCAACCAGCTCACCGGCATGCTGGCGCCCACCTCGGGCCGCGTGCTGCTCGGCGGGCGCGACATCACCGGCATGGCGCCGCACAGGCGGGTGGGACTCGGCCTCGTGCGCACGTTCCAGATCAACCAGCTCTTCGCCACGCTGACGCCGCGCCAGAGCCTGGCGCTGGCGGTGGCCAGCCGGCGTGATGCCGCGCGCCGCTGGTGGCAGCCGCTCGGCCACGACAGCGCCATCGCCGACGAGGCGCAGTCGCTGCTGGCGCGCTTCCGCCTCGCCGAGCACGCCGACCAGGCGACGCGCGAACTGCCCTACGGCAAGCGGCGGCTGCTGGAGATCGGCCTGGCGCTGGCGTTGCAGCCGCAGGTGCTGCTGCTGGACGAGCCCGCGGCCGGCGTGCCCGCGGCCGAGCGCCGCGACATCCTCGACACCGTGGCGGCGCTGCCGGCCGAGGTTTCGGTGCTGCTGATCGAGCACGACATGGACCTCGTGTTCAGCTTCGCGCGCCGCATGACGGTGCTCGTCAACGGCAGCGTGCTCACCGAGGGCACTCCCGAGCAGATCGCCGCCGACCCCGAAGTGCGTGCCGTCTACCTGGGCGAGACGGCGCCGGCCACGATGGAGGCGCGCCGCGATGGCTAGCGAGCCGCTGCTTCAAGTGCAAGGCCTCACCTGCGGCTACGGCCAGGCGGTGGTGCTCTCGGACGTTTCCTTCACGCTCGAAGCCGGCCGCTCGCTGGCGCTGCTGGGCCGCAACGGCACCGGCAAGACGACGCTGATCGATACGCTGGTGGGGGTGACGACGCGGCACGCCGGGCGCATCGTGCTCAACGGCCGCGCCATCGAGGCGCTGCCGGTGCACCAGCGAGCCGGAGGCACGCTGCCGAAAAATCAGAGAGCCGGAGGCACGCTGCCGAAGAATCAGCGTGCCGGAGGCACGCTGCCGAAGAATCAGCGCGCCGCAGGCGAAAGCTGGCAGGGCCTGGGCTGGGTGCCGCAGGAGCGCAACATCTTCCGCTCGCTCACGGTGGAGGAGAACCTGAGCGCCGTCGCGCGGCCGGGGCCCTGGAGCCTGGCGCGCGTGTTCGAGCTCTTCCCGCGCCTGGCCGAGCGGCGGCGCAACCTGGGCACGCAGCTTTCCGGCGGCGAGCAGCAGATGCTCGCCTTCGCGCGCGCGCTCGTGCTCAACCCGAAGCTGCTGCTGCTGGACGAGCCGCTCGAGGGGCTGGCGCCGATCATCGTCGAGGAGCTGCTGCGCGCCATCCGCCGCGTGGCGCGCGAGGAAGGGCTGTCGTCGATCGTCGTCGAGCAGCATCCGCACCTCGTGCTCTCGGTCACCGACGACGCGGTGCTGCTCGACCGCGGCGGCATCGCCTACCGCAGCGACAGCCGCACCCTCATCGAACAGCCGGCTCTGCTCGACCCCTGGCTCGGCGTGGCGGCGTCGCACTGAGCCCGTTGGCCCTTGCACAATCAGCGCAGCAACATTCACCCGGAGAGACCCCCATGACCGAGCGCACCAGCCCCCCGTTCCGCGCCGACCACGTCGGCAGCTTCCTGCGCCCGCCTTACCTGCTGGAAGCGCGCGAGAAGAAGGCGCGCGGCGACATCAGCGCCCAGGAGCTGCGCGCGGTGGAAGACCGCGCCATCACCGAGATCGTGAAGTTCCAGCGCGACGCCGGGCTGAAGTCGATCACCGACGGCGAGTTCCGCCGCACCTACTTCCACATCGACTTCCTCGAGCAACTGGGCGGCGTGAAGACCGACATCCCGGTGACGGTGAAGAAGCCCGACGGCACCGAGGAGCTGGCGCCGCCGGTGATCCGCGTCATCGGCAAGGTGCGCCACGCCAAGGACATCCAGCGTGCCGACTTCGAGTACCTGAAGCGCCAGGTGGCCGAGCACGCCCCCGGCTGCACGCCGAAGGTGACGATCCCCAGCCCGACGATGCTGCACTTCCGCGGCGGCCGCGGCGGCATCAGCCGCGAGGCCTACCCCGAGCTCGACCCCGCCTTCTACGACGACACCGCGAAGGCCTACGGCGACGAGCTGAGGAGCCTGTACGACGCCGGCTGCCGCTACGTGCAGATGGACGACACCAACATGGCGTACCTGTGCGACGAGAAGATGCGCGAGGCGGCGCGCCAGCGCGGCGACGACCCCAACGAGCTGCCGCACCGCTACGCGCAGTTCATCAACAAGGTGGTGGCGCTGAAGCCGGCGGGCATGACGCTGGCGATGCACCTGTGCCGCGGCAACTTCAAGAGCACCTTCGCCGCGCAGGGCAACTACGAGCCGGTGGCCGAAGCGCTCCTGTCGGAGATGAACCTCGACGCGATCTTCATGGAGTACGACGACGACCGCTCCGGGGACTTCCGGCCGCTGCGCTTCCTGAAGCCCGGCCGCATCGTGGTGCTCGGCCTCGTCACCACGAAGTTCGGCCAGCTCGAGAGCAAGGACGACCTGAAGCGCCGCATCGCCGAAGCGGCGAAGCACGCGCCGCTGGAGCAGCTGTGCCTGAGCCCGCAATGCGGCTTCAGCAGCACCGTGCATGGCAACAACATCGCCGTCGAGGACCAGCGGCGCAAGCTCGAGCTGGTGGTCGAGACGGCGCGCGAAATCTGGGGCTGAGGCGACCCGGGCCGTATGCCGCGCGTGAACCGCCGTTGGCCTGCGCCGCGGGCGTTGCTCGCGCTGCTGGCGATGGCGGCGATGGCGGCGACGCTGCTCGCGCCGCAGGCGGCACGTGCGCAGGCCGGGCTCGTCTTCAACGCCGGCTTGCGCAGCGGCGGCGGCTTCGAATCGGCCGACGGCACGCGGCAGGAACTGGCCTTGCGCGGCGGCGCGGCCTATTCGCTGGCGTTCGAATGGCCCTACGACGACCACCGCGCCTGGCAGGTGTGGCTGTCGCGCCAAGGCACGCGGCTGCGGCTGGGCGCCGCCGCGGCGACGCCGGGCACGCCGGGCGAGATGCCGCTGGTGCTGACGACCCTGCAGATGGGCGGCGTCAACTACTTCGACAGCCCCGGCGGCCGCCGCCCTTCCGGACCCTACGTCGCCGGCGGCCTCGGCCTCACGCACCTGGCCCCCGACCTCGCGGGCACCTCGGCGCGAACGCGCTGGTCGATGAGCCTGGCACTGGGGCACGAGTGGCCGCTGGCGGGAACCGTCTCGTGGCGGGCCGAGCTGCGCGCGCACCTGACGCTGCTCAACAGCGAGGGCGGCTTCTTCTGCTCCGGTGGCTGCACCGTGTTCATCCGCGGCGACACGTTGACACAGGTGGAAGCGCTGGTCGGTTTGCGGGTCGGGTTCTGAGGCGGGCGGGCCCGGGGCCCGGCATCGCACAGGCGCACGAGCATCAAGCCGGGTTGCGGCTCGGATTTGTCGGCCAGCCGCTGCGGTGTCTGGCAAGTCACCAGCGCGCGGCCGCGCGCCGCTTCGTGATGCCGGTGCGTCGCCTGTGAATGCGTCATCATGCGCGGCCGGCGACCTGCCGAGGCTTGATGCGATGAGGAGCAACCGCGATGTGGCAGCCGCGCTGGCGCGACGAAGGCGAAGACCCCGACTACCGCTTCTCGCTGGCCAACGAGCGCACCTTCCTCGCCTGGCTGCGCACGGCGCTGTCGCTGCTGGCCGGCGGCGTGCTGCTGGTGCAGTTCGCCACGCGAATCTCGCCGCGCGCCGCGGTGATGGCCGTGGCCGTGGCGCTGGCCGCGTTGGCGGCCCTGCTGTGCGCGCTGGCCTACGCGCGCTGGCGCGCCAACGAGATCGCCATGCGCCACGGGCGCCCGCTGCCCACCACCGGCGGCATCCCGCTCACCGCCGCGGTGCTGGGCATGGTGGCGGCGGCGCTGGGCGTGATGCTGCTCGTTTCGATGTGAGTGCCGGGTGAGCGCCGACCGCAGCGCCGCGCCCGGCGCGCCGCGCCGGCCCGCCGGCTTGCAGGCCGAGCGCACGGCGCTGGCCTGGAGCCGCACGGGCCTGGGCGTGCTGCTCAACGCGGCGCTGGTGCTGCGCGCGGGGCTGCTGCAGCAGTCGAAAGCGCTGGCGGCGCTGGGCGCGGTGCTGCTTCTCGCCGGCGCCGCGGTCACGGTCTACGGCGGGCTGCGCAAGCGGCAGTTGCTGCGCAGCCCGGCGCTGGCCGCACCCGCCGCGGCGGCGGTGCTGGCGCTGGCCGGCCTGGCGCTGCTGACCTGCGCGGCGGCGGTGCCGGTGCTCGTGGGGGCGATGAGGGGGTAAGGGCCCTTCATCGCCGGCGCCCTGGCCGCCGGCTGGCCCGATGTGTTGCGAGTGCCCGGCACTTCCCGAAGGCGCCGGGAGCGCGAAGCCGCGAGCGCAGGCCGCCGAAGGCCGGGCTCCTCAGCCCGCCGCTTCGAGGCGCACGGTCAATCCACGCGCGCCCGGTGAAGGGCGCGCGACTCCCGCAGTGTCGCGGTCGGCCGCCGAGCCAGGCCATGTTGCAATCCACGCGCGCCCGGTGAAGGGCGCGCGACCGACGGCGCTGGGCACGGTGCACGAGGTCGGCGGGTTTCAATCCACGCGCGCCCGGTGAAGGGCGCGCGACCGCCCTTGTGCGTGCCGATGCGCTCCAGCAGGATCGGTTTCAATCCACGCGCGCCCGGCGAAGGGCGCGCGACGAGGGTGTACGACAAGGCGGCCGAGCTGCGCGTGTTTCAATCCACGCGCGCCCGGTGAAGGGCGCGCGACCGAAGCCGGCGAGGCCGAGTGCAGCGGTGGGCGCGTTTCAATCCACGCGC
>JAEUPF010000144.1 GCA_016790425.1 Rubrivivax sp. | reverse complement strand
GGCCGAGCCTGTTCGCCCGGCGGCAGCGGCGGCGCGCGCCGGTGCCGCCGCCGAGCCGGCAGCCGCGCCCGCCATGCTCGGGGCCCTCTACGTCAGCTGCTCGGGGCGCGGCGGCCCGCACTTCGGCGGCCCCTCGGCGGAACTGCAAATCGTGCGCCGCGCGCTCGGCGACGTGCCGCTGGCCGGCTTCTTCGCCGCCGGCGAGATCGCGCACCGGCAGCTCTACGGCTACACCGGCGTGCTGACGGTCTTCAGCGCCGCATGAACGACCGCGTCCGCATCGACCTGGCCGCGCGCCGGCAGGAAGTGGTGGCGGCGCTGGCGCCTCTGGTGCCGGCGCACGCGCTGCTGTCGCAGCGCGAAGACACCGTGCCTTACGAATGCGACGGCCTCACCGCCTACCGCCAGCAGCCGCTGGCGGTGGTGCTGCCGGAAACGCAGGCGCAGGTGGCCGCGGTGCTGAAGGCCTGCCATGCCCTTCAGGTGCCGGTGGTGGCGCGTGGGGCCGGCACGGGCCTTTCGGGCGGCGCGCTGCCGCACGCCGAGGGCGTGACGCTGTCGCTGGCGAAGTTCAACCGCATCGTCGCCATCGACCGCGCGGCGCGCACCGCCACCGTGCAGTGCGGCGTGCGCAACCTCGCCATCAGCGAAGCGGCGGCGCCCTTCGGGCTGTACTACGCGCCCGACCCGAGCAGCCAGATCGCCTGCACCATCGGCGGCAACGTGGCCGAGAACTCCGGCGGCGTGCATTGCCTGAAGTACGGCCTGACGCTGCACAACGTGCTCGCCGTGCGCGGCTTCACCGCCGAGGGCGAGCCGGTGCAGTTCGGCGGCACTGCGCTCGACGCACCGGGCCTGGACCTGCTGGCGGCCGTCGTCGGCAGCGAAGGCATGCTCGCCGTCGTCACCGAAGTCACCGTGAAGCTCACGCCCAAGCCGCAACTGGCGCGCTGCATCATGGCCAGCTTCGACGACGTGCGAAAGGCTGGCGACGCGGTGGCCGCGATCATCGCCGCGGGCATCATCCCCGCGGGCCTGGAGATGATGGACAAACCGATGACGGCGGCGGTGGAGGACTTCGTGCACGCCGGCTACGACCTCGACGCCGCGGCCATCCTGCTGTGCGAAAGCGACGGCACGCCCGAGGAAGTGGCCGAGGAGATCGACCGCATGCTCGGCGTGCTGGCCGGCGCCGGTGCCTCGCGCATGGAAGTGAGCAAGGACGAAGCGCAGCGGCTCGTGTTCTGGAGCGGGCGCAAGAACGCCTTTCCGGCCAGCGGCCGCATCAGCCCCGACTACATGTGCATGGATTCGACCATCCCGCGCAAGCGGCTGGCCGACATCCTGCTGGCCATCTCGACGATGGAGGCGAAGTACGGCCTGCGTTGCTGCAACGTCTTCCATGCCGGCGACGGCAACCTGCACCCGCTGATCCTCTTCGACGCCAACGACCCCGACCAGCTGCACCGCGCCGAGCTCTTCGGCGCCGACATCCTGGAGACGAGCGTGGCGCTGGGCGGCACCGTCACCGGCGAACACGGCGTGGGCGTCGAGAAGCTCGCCAGCATGTGCGTGCAGTTCAGCCCCGCGGAGCTGGCGCAGATGCGCTCGCTGAAGCTCGCCTTCGACCCCGCCGGCACGCTGAACCCGGGCAAGGTGATCCCGACGCTGAACCGCTGTGCCGAGTACGGCAAGATGCACGTGAAGAAGGGCCTCCTGCCCTTCGCGCACCTGGAGCGCTTCTGACGATGGCCCTGGCTGGGATGGCCGCAGGGGATGGCGCGGCCGCGGCGCGCAGCGGCGGCGGCCAAGCCCGCGCCGGCGGCCCCGCGCAAGACGACCCGGCGCTGGCGCGGCTGGTCGACCAGGTCCGCTCGGCGGCGAGCCGCCAGGCGGCGCTGGAGATTCGCGGCGGCGGCACGAAGGCGTTCTACGGCGAGGCGGTGCGCCCCGGCAGCGAGGTGCTGGCGACGCGCGAACTCGCGGGCATCAGCAGCTACGAGCCGAGCGAGCTCGTCGTCACGGCGCGCGCCGGGACGCCGCTTGCCGAACTCGAAGCGGCGCTCGCCGCGCAGGGGCAGTGGCTGGCGTTCGAGCCGCCGCGCTTCGGTGACGCCGGTGCCGACGGCGCAACCGTCGGCGGCATGGTCGCCGCCGGCCTGGCCGGGCCGGCGCGCGCCGCGGTGGGCGGGGTGCGCGACTTCGTCCTCGGCGCCACGCTGCTCAACGGCCGCGCCGAGGTGCTCACCTTCGGCGGCCAGGTGATGAAGAACGTCGCCGGCTACGACGTCTCGCGCCTGCTCGCCGGGTCGCTGGGCGTGCTCGGCGTCATCCTCGAGTGTTCGCTGAAGGTGCTGCCACTGCCGCCGGCGACGGCGACGCTGCGCTTCGAGTGCGAAGAAGACGAAGCGCTGAAGCGCCTCAACGCCTGGGGCGGCGAGCCGCTGCCGCTCTCGGCCAGCGCCTGGTGGGAGCGCACGCTCGTCGTGCGCCTGTCCGGCGCTGCCGCCGCGGTGCGCTCGGCGACGAAGCGGCTCGGTGGCGAAGTCATCGCCCCGGCGCTGGCCGAGACGTTCTGGCGCGGCCTGCGCGACCACCGCGACGAGTTCTTCAGCAGCGCCGCAGCGGCCACGCAGGGCCAGGCGAGCCTGTGGCGGTTGTCGGTGCCTTGCACGGCACCGGCGTTGAAGCTGCCCGGCGAGCAGCTGGTCGAATGGGGCGGCGCCCTGCGCTGGCTGTGCACCGGCGCGCCGGCTGCCGCCGTGCGCGACGCGGCTGCGGCGGCGGGCGGGCACGCGACGCTCTTTCGCGCCCGCGACAAGAGCCCCGGCGTCTTCGCGCCGCTGCCGGCGCCGCTGGCGCGCATCCACCGCGACCTCAAGCGCGCCTTCGACCCCGCCCGCGTGTTCAACCCCGGCCGGCTGTACCCGGATCTGTAGCATCCGGCCGCATGACGAGCGAGGACAGCAGCGAAGCCGTCGAGCGCATGCGCGTGTACTACGCGCAGCGCGCCGCCGTCTACGAGCGCGTCTACGCCAAGCCCGAACGCCAGGCCGACCTGCGCGCGATGGAGGCCTGGCTGCCGGGCGCCTTCGCCGGCCGCTCGGTGCTCGAAGTCGCCTGCGGCACCGCCTGGTGGACCCCTTACGGTGCGCGCGATGCGAAGCGCTGGCTCGCCACCGACGTCAACGAGGAAGTGCTGGCGATCGCGCGCGCCAAGCGCCCGCTGCCGCCCGGCGTGTCGTTCGCGAAGGTCGACGCCTACACGCTGGCCGGCCTGGACGACGGCCTTCGCTTCGACGCCGCTTTTGCCGGCTTCTGGTGGAGCCACGTGCCGCTGGCGCGCTTGTCGCCGTGGCTCGAAACGCTGCATGCGCGGCTGGCGCCGGGCGCGCGCGTCGTCTTCTGCGACAACCGCAACGTCGAGGGCAGCAGCACGCCGCTTTCGCGCACCGACGCCGAGGGCAACACCTGGCAGCAGCGCACGCTGGACGACGGCAGCCGGCACGAGGTGCTGAAGAACTACCCGGGCGCCGAGGAAGCCATCGCCCGCCTCGGGCCGCGCGCCTGCGAGCCGCGATGGATCGAGCATGCGCACTACTGGATCCTGAGCTACCGGCTGCAGTGAGCTGACCTCGCTCGATGCCAGGCCGGCGCCGAACCGACATTCCGCGAACACCGCATGCAAACCACCCTCGCCGCCGAATTCAAGGGCACGCCAGCCGGCGAGGAGGCCGAAGCGATCCTGCGCAAGTGCGTGCACTGCGGCTTCTGCACCGCCACCTGCCCGACCTACCAGCTGCTCGGCGACGAGCTGGACGGCCCGCGCGGCCGCATCTACCTCATCAAGCAGGTGCTCGAAGGCGGGGTGCCGACGCGCGCGACGCAGCTGCACCTGGACCGCTGCCTCACCTGCCGCAACTGCGAGAGCACCTGCCCGAGCGGCGTGCAGTACGGGCGCCTGGTGGACATCGGCCGCGAGATCGTGGAAGCGAGGGTCGAACGGCCGCGCGGCGAGCGCGCGCTGCGCATCGCGCTCAAGCAGGGCCTCACGTCGCCCCTCTTCGCCCCGGCCATCCAGCTCGGCCAGCTCGTGCGGCCGCTCCTGCCGGCGATGCTGAAGAACAAGGTGCCGCCGCGCGCCGGGCACGGCAGCGCGCGCGCCAGCCTGTGGCCGCAGAGCACGCACAAGCGCAAGGTGCTCCTGCTGCTGGGCTGCGTGCAGCCGGCACTGGCGCCCAACATCGACAGCGCCACCGCGCGTGTGCTCGACGCCGCCGGCCTGCAGGCGCTGGTGGCCGACGGCACCGGCTGCTGCGGCGCCATCCGCACCCACCTGGGCGACGTCGCCGGCGGGCTGGCGGACATGCGCCGCAACATCGACGCCTGGTGGCCGCTGGTCGAAGGGCTCACCAGCGAAGGCAAGGTCGAGGCGATCGTGATGAACGCTTCGGGCTGCGGCGTCACCGTCAAGGACTACGGCCGCGCGCTGGCGCACGACACCGCCTACGCCGCCAAGGCCGCCCGCGTGGCGGCGCTGACGAAGGACCTCTCCGAACTGCTGCCCGACCTCGTGCCGGCACTGGCGAAGAAGGTGCACGGCGCCAAGGGCCGCCGGCTCGCGTGGCACTCGCCGTGCACGCTGCAGCACGGCCAGCAGCTGCGCGGCGGCGTCGAGCGGGGGTTGGCCGACCTCGGCTACGACGTCAGCGTGGCGGCCAGCGAGAGCCACCTGTGCTGCGGCTCGGCCGGCACCTACAGCGTGCTGCAGCCCGAACTCGCCTACGCGCTGCGCGACCGCAAGCTCGCCTTCCTCCAGCCCGCGGGACCGGGCGAAGTGGACGCCATCGTCAGCGCCAACGTCGGCTGCATCCAGCACCTGCAAAGCGGCACCGCGACGCCGGTGCGGCACTGGGTGGAGGTGGTGGACGAGGCGCTGGCCTGATCGCCCATCGCGATCAGGCGCTGGGGCGCGCGACTGCCCCGCCGAACCTTGACCCGGCTAGACGATCCGCACGCTCAGGTTCGGCAGCCGGTCGATGTGGATCTCGATCACGTCGCCCCGGACCACCGGGCCCACGTTCTCGGGCGTGCCGCTGTAGATGATGTCGCCGGGCATCAGCTCGAACGCTTCGGACAAGCGCGCGATCTGCTCGGCCACCGACCAGATCATGTGCTTGAGCGTGGCGTTCTGCTTGGTCTGCCCGTTCACCTTGAGCCAGATCGCGCCGTCGAGGAAGTGACCGACCTGCGCCACCGGGTGGATCGGCCCCACCGGGGCGCTCTTGTCGAAGCTCTTGCCGATCTCCCACGGCTTCTTCTCGTCGCCCATCGCGCGCTGCAGATCGCGCCGCGTCATGTCCAGGCCGAGCGAGTAGCCGAAGACGTGCTCGAGCGCCTGCGCCGCGGCAATGCTGCGCCCGCCCTTGCCGAGCGCGACGACGAGTTCGACCTCGTAGTGGTAGTTCTTCGTCAGCGTCGGGTACGGGTGGTCGGCCACCTGCCCGGGCGCGACGAGCTGGATCGCGTCGGTGGGCTTCTGGAAGAAGAACGGCGGCTCGCGCGTCGGGTCCGAGCCCATCTCGCGCGCGTGCGCGGCGTAGTTGCGGCCGATGCAGTAGATGCGCCGCACCGGGAACACCATGTCGCTGCCGACGATGGGAATGCCGACGCCGGGCACCGTGAAGGGCGTTCGCGGCGCGGTGTTCGCGCCCACGGGCGCGGCGCAGCCGATGACGGCGCCGGTGCTCACCGCGGCGCCGGTGGCGAGAAGGCGGCGGCGGGTGCTCGTGGTGCGGTCGTTGGCGGTCGGTCGGTCGTCGGTACTGCGGGACATGGCGGGCTCCTCGGTGGCGGTGCTGGCTAGCAACGGCGGGCCAGCAATGTGCCACCGCGGGCCGGCGATCGGTCTCCTGGCAAACACCGCCTCGCGCGCGGCGCGCGCCGCCGTGGCCGTCGCTCGGGTCGTTCAGGCCGCTCGGGTCGCTCGGGTCGCTCGGGTCGCTCGGGTCGCTCGGGTCGCTCGGGTCGCTCAGTGCGGCGCTTCGGTCGGAATGGCCGCAGCGCTGCCGGGACGCGGCGGCGCGCTCAGCGCCCACCCCACGCCGACGACGAGCAGCGCGACGCCGGCAAGCGTCAGCGGCCCGGGCCACTGGCCGCGCAGCGCGAAGGCGTAGGCGAGCGCGGCCAGCGTCTCGAAGACGATCAACTGCCCCGACAGCGTCGTCGGCAGGCGCTGGCTCGCTTCGTTCCAGCACAGCGTGCCCAGCCACGAAGCCAGCAGGCCGACCGAGAACATCAGGCCGAGGAACAGCAGCGGCTGCGGGCCGAACGGCATCTCGAACGACGCGCCGGCTGGCGGCGTCGCGGGCGCGTTCGCGGCCAGGAATGCCGACCACAGCCAGAACCCCGCGAACCCGAGCGCCGCCAGCGGCAGCGTCGCCACGCCTTGCGCAGTGGCCCAGGTCCGCGGGTTGCGCGAGGCATGCGCGCGCAGCCAGTCGGCGTTGCGGATCGGATACCAGGTCCAGCACACCACTGCGCCCACGGCCAGCAGCGCGCCGAACGCGTAGCGGCGCAGGTCCGGCGCCGGTGCAGCGGCGGCATCGGCTGCGCCGCGCGCACCGGCTGCATCGGCCGCAGCGGCTGCATCGGCTGCATGGCGCGCCAGCTCGGCCTGGTTCACCGCCGCGATGCCCAGCGCGATCAGCACCAGCGACGGGGCCAGCCGTGCCCACGGCAGCCTGCCGTCGCGCGCGTGGTCGCGCCGGTTGGAGACGATGGCGATCACCACCGGCAGCGTGCCGATGATCATCGTCGGCAGCGGCGCGCCGGCGCGCTGAATCGCCGCGGCGAGGAAGAGGTAGTACAGCACGTTGCCCACGAGCGCGAGCTTGAGGGCCTCCGTCCAGTCGGCGCGCGTCAGCTCCGCGAGGCCCGCGCGGTCGAGCCACGCCAGCGGCAAGGCGATCAGCCCGAAGGCGAGGTAGCGCGAGAACGACAGCAGCGCCGCCGGGTACTGCGGCAGCAGCACCGGCACGACGAAGACCAGGCCCCACGTGAGCCCGGCGCCGAGCGCGAACAGCGTGCCGGTGGCGACGGCGCGGCGGTGCGTGGAGGACATGCGGATCGTGTCGGAGCGGGCAAACGAGCGAGCATAGCGGCGCGGGGGTGCCGGCCCGCCGGGGCCAGAATGGGCGCGCCACGATGCCCACGCCCCGAGGAGGAGCCCCCGATGTCCCACCGCAAGGAACACCTGCTCGCGCTCGACCAGGGCACCTCCAGTTCGCGCGCCATCGTCTTCCACGCCAGCGGCCGCATCGTCGCGATGGCGCAGCGCGAGTTCCGCCAGATCTTCCCGCAGCCCGGCTGGGTGGAGCACGACCCCGAGGAGATCTGGGCTTCGCAGCTGGCGGTGGCCAAGGAGGCGCTGGCCGCCTCGGGGCTGCAACCGATCGACATCGCCGCCATCGGCATCACCAACCAGCGCGAGACCACGGTGCTGTGGAACCGCGCCACCGGCCGCCCCGTGCACAACGCCATCGTCTGGCAGGACCGGCGCACCGAGCCGCTGTGCGCGCAGCTGCGCGCGCAGGAAGGCTTCGCCGGCACCGTGCGCGAGGCGACCGGCCTCGTCATCGACCCCTACTTCAGCGGCACCAAGCTGCGCTGGCTGCTCGACCACGTGAGCGGCGCGCACATCGCCGCGGCCAAGGGCGAGCTCGCTTTCGGCACCGTCGACAGCTGGCTCTTGTGGAAGCTGACCGAAGGGCGCGTGCATGCCACCGACGTGAGCAACGCCTCGCGCACGATGCTGTTCGACATCCGGCACAACCGCTGGGACCACGGGCTGATGAAGGCGCTGCACATCCCCGACAGCGTGCTGCCCGGCGTGGTGCCCTCGGCGCACGTGGTCGGCGAGACGGCGCTGTTCGGCGCGCCGATCCTCGTCGCCGGCATGGCCGGCGACCAGCAGGCGGCGCTGTTCGGCCAGGCGTGCTTCAAGGCGGGCCTGGCGAAGAACACCTACGGCACCGGCTGCTTCATGCTGATGCACACCGGCACGCGGCTGCACCAGAGCAGCAACGGCCTCATCGCCACCGCGGCGGCGCAGACGCGGCGCGTGCCCGAGTACGCGCTCGAAGGCAGCGTCTTCATCGGCGGCGCGGTGGTGCAGTGGCTGCGCGACGGGCTGCGCGCCATCGAGGGCAGCGGCGCCGTGCAGGCGCTAGCCGAGAGCGTGCCCGACAGCGGCGGCGTCATCGTCGTTCCGGCCTTCGCCGGCCTCGGCGCGCCCTACTGGGACGCCGAGGCGCGCGGCGCCATCGTCGGCCTGACCCGCGGCAGCACGGTGGCGCACATCGCGCGTGCGGCGCTGGAGAGCATCGCCTTCCAGAGCGCGGCGTTGCTGCAGGCGATGGCGAAGGACGCGCTGGACGCGCGGGACGGCAACGATGCGAAGGAAGGCAACGCCGCTGCCGCCGCGCCAAGCGAGCTGCGCGTCGACGGCGGCGCTTCGGTGAACGACCTGCTGATGCAGTTCCAGGCCGACCTGCTCGGCATCCCGGTCGTGCGGCCGAAGGTGACCGAGACGACGGCGCTGGGCGCCGCCTACCTCGCGGGCCTGGCCACCGGCGTCTACGCCAGCCTCGACGAACTGGCCGCGCAGTGGGGCGAAGAGCGTCGCTTCGTTCCCACGCTGCCGCGCGACCGCGCCGCCGAGCGCATGGCGCAGTGGGAACGCGCGGTGCGCCAGGCGCGGGGGCGCTGAAGGGCTGCCGTCAGGGCGCCAGCCGCCGCCGCAACTCGCGCAGCTTGGCCTTCACGCGCCGCTCGTTGTCCGGCCCCATGCGCAGCAGCAGCTGCTGGCCGGCGGGGAGCGCCTGCCACGCGGGGTCGGCGAACTCGTACAGCAGCCACGGCCGCTCGGGCCGGATCGGCCCCTGGATCGGCGGCTGGCGCACGGCGATCGGGCCGTTCGGCTCGGGCGTGGCCAGCAGCAGGTCGATCACCTCGACGACGCGGTCGTTGAAGTGCCGCCCGGGGTACCCCAGATCCTCGTACGCCTGCTGGAACTGCGGGTACAGGCGCTTGTACAGCGCCACCAGGCGGCCGGCGTCGATCTTCTCCAGCGCCGCCAGGTGCCGCGCATAACGAGCGAAGTTCTCGGGTGCGATGGCCTCGCCGCCCTCGCCCCCGCGGGTGCCGAAGCGGCCCGCCGGCGGCACCAGCGGCCACAGCCGCGCCGGCGCCTTCTCGCGCCCGAGGTTGTCCACGGTGGCCACGAGGTTGGCGACGAAGCCCTCGCTGCGCACGAGCGTGGCGAGCGCCTCGTTGCCGAACAGCGCCGCCAGCGCCGTGGCGATGGTGCTGGGCGCCGGCTCGGGCAGCGGCGGCGCGCTCGCCGCCCCGATCGGGTGCCGGATCACCGGCTGCGAGGCGGCTGCGGTCGGCGGCGGCACCTGCGGCACCGCGGCGACCGGCCCCGAGGCCGCCGCAGGGGGTGGCGGCGCCGCCGCGCCCGGCCACCACAGGCGCCAGTTCCAGCCCGCCAAGCCGAGCACGGTGGCAGCGATCGTGATCGCCAGCCAGCGAGCCGGGTTGTTCATCGCAGCACCTCCTGGGGTCGAGCCGGCGGCCGCTTCAGGCGGCGGCGGCGCGCGCCGCCATCCAGGCCAGCACCGCCAGCCACAGCGAAGCGGTGAGCACGAAGGCGAGCGTCGACATCACGATCGCCGCCGCCGCCTCGCCTTCGAGCAGCCGGTAGCGCTGCGCGAAGACCAGCGCGTTGCTGCCCACCGGCAATGCCGCCATCATCACCACCACGGCAAGCGGCACGCCTGCCAGGCCGAAGCCCCCGTGCGCCACCGCCAGCACCAGCGCCGGCATCGCCACCAGCTTCACCGTGCACACCGGCGCCACCGCGCGCAGCACGTCGGCGAAGCGCCCGCCCAGGCCGTGCGCGTGCAGCGAGATGCCGATCAGCACCAGGCACACCGGCACCACGGCGCTGCCCAGCAGCTTCAGCGCCTCGTCGACGACGCCGTGCAGGCCGAAGCCGGCGAGGTTCCACGCCAGCCCGGC
Organism: Rubrivivax sp.; assembly: GCA_016790425.1. Lineage (GTDB taxonomy): Bacteria > Pseudomonadota > Gammaproteobacteria > Burkholderiales > Burkholderiaceae_C > Rubrivivax. Next base: position 12,609 of record JAEUPF010000144.1, on the reverse strand, counting down.
GACGATCGGCAGCACCACCGGATGCAGCAGCGTGTTGCGCACGGTCATCCACAGCACGCTGGACAGCGGCGAGGCGCCATGCAGGCGCGCGTGCGCATGCGCCAGCGCCAGTTCGGCCAGTGCCGTGGGCAGCGTCAGCAGGATCACGCCGTGCAGCCCGACCATCGTGATGTGGATCGCCAGGCCCGGCTCGCCGAACAGCGCCGCCGCCATCGGGATGCCGAGCTGCACTGCGTTGCCGTAGGTGGCCGCCACGGCGCGCGTGGCCGGCGCCGCGGGGCCGTCGCGTTCGGCGGCGCGGCGCTGCCACAGCGTGACCGCAAGCACCAGCGCCAGCGCCGGCAGGAAGTAGGCCATCAGCACCGGCCACGGCAGCGCCGCGAAGTCGATGCGCGCCGCGGTGCGGAACAGCAGCGCCGCGACGAAGACGTTCATGGCCAGGTTGCCGAGCAGGCGCGCCTCGGCGGCCGTGACTTCGCCGAACCAGCGCGCCCGTGCGGCGAGGTACCCCACCCCCACGGTGAGGAAGATCGCGAGCAGCTTGTGGAAGACGGCCAGCGTCATCGCCGTCGTAGTATCGGCGCGCTGGCCCGCACTCGCGCCCTTCGTGCCGTCATCACGCTCGTTGGAGGCGAATGCACGAACGCCCCGGTGGTGCGAGGGCGTGCGGCTTGCGCGGACGGGCGCAGGCCCCATTCGCGGTCGCCCCGCTGCATCGGTGCGGTGGCGGTGAGGACGGCACGGCCTCGGAGCACAACCGGCGTGTCCCCGCGAGCGTGGGCCGGAGAACGTTCGCGCAAGCCGCGCGCCACGCGGGACGCGGCGTCCCGCTCTGAACGCGACAGGAGCCCCGCAGCCGCCGCCGGAACCTAACGCGAGGACTTCTTGGCCGGCACGGCCTTCTTCGCCGGGGTCGCCTTCTTCGCCGCCGCCTTCTTCGCTGCCGGCGCGGCCTTGGCGGCCGCCTTTGTGGCCGCCTTTGTGGCCGCAGGTGCCTTGCCCTCGTCGTCGGCCTTGGCTGCCGGCGCGGCAGCCGCCGGGCCGGGGCGCCCCTTGGCGCCGCGCGGCTCGAACTCGAAGCCGACCTTGCCTTCCTTCGCGTCGTAGGACAGGTAGGCCTTGAAGGCGCGCCGCGTCCGGTTGGAGATGAAGCCTTCGAGCAGGCTCGTGCGGCCGCTGGCGAGCAGCTTGTGAACCTCGTCGTGCGAGATCGGCTGCTGCAGGATGATGCGGCCGGTCTTGAAGTCGCAGGTCTGGTGCGCACCGACGCTGTGCTCGCACACGTAGTTGGTGCCGTGCTCGTAGACGTGGCCCTGGCACTTCGGGCACGGCCCGAGCGACCTCTGCTGCGAGAAGTCCACCGGCTCGCCGTCGGCGGCGGCCTGGCGCTCGTCGTCGCCGAAGGCGAATTCGAGCCGCCAGTTGCCGATCTCGTCGTCGAACACGAGCTTCAGCTCGGCGCTGAACGGGAAGCCCTTCTTCGAGCGGAAGCCTTCGAGCGGGCCGACCTTCTTGTCGCGCAGGAACGCTTCGACTTCTTCCAGCTCGAAGGCGCGCCCCGAGGGGATCTTGGTGATCGAGAAGCCGCAGCCTTCCTCGCTGGCGCCGCCGGAGGCGCCCGTGCAGGCGAAGCGGCGGTAGTTCTCCTTGACGACGCCGCCGCACTTCGGGCACGGCGTGGCCAGCGTCACGTAGTCGCCGGGGATCGTGTCGCGGTCGTACTCCTTGGCCTTGCGCACGATGCGCTCGGCCATCTTCGCCACGTCGGCCATGAACGCCTCGCGCGCCAGGCGCCCGTGCTCCATCTCGGCGAGCTTGAACTCCCAGTCGCCGGTGAGCTCGGGCTTGGTCAGGTCTTCGACCTGCAGGCCGCGCAACAGCGTCATCAGCTGGAACGCCTTCGCCGTGGGGATCAGCTCGCGGCCGTCGCGCAGCATGTACTTCTCGTTGATGAGCCCTTCGATGATCGCCGCGCGCGTGGCCGGCGTCCCCAGGCCCTTCTCGCGCATCGCCTCGCGCAGCTCGTCGTCCTCGATCAGCTTGCCCGCGCCTTCCATCGCCGACAGCAGCGTCGCTTCGGTGTAGCGGGCCGGCGGGCGCGTCTTCAGCGCCGTCGCCTGCGCGTCGGCCGTCTTCACCCGCTCGCCTTCGGCCACGGCGACGAGGTTGGCATCTTCGTCCTGCGCTTCCTTGCCGTAGACCGCCAGCCAGCCCGGGTTGACGAGCACCTTGCCGTTGGTCTGGAAAGCGTGCTCCGCGCCGGCGGCGGTGGCCACCCGGCTGGTGCGCGTGGTGACCAGGTACTCGGCACTCGGGAAGAAGATGGCCAGGAAGCGCTTGACGATGAGGTCGTACAGCTTCGCTTCGATCTCGCCCAGCGTGCCCGGCGCCTGCAGCGTGGGGATGATCGCGAAGTGGTCGGAGATCTTCGTGTTGTCGAAGACGCGCTTGCTGAAGCGGACGAAGTCGTCGTCGAGCGCCTTGCGCGCATGCGCCGAGAGGGCGCGCAGCGGCCCGGGCAGGTGCTCGGCGGCGAGCATCTGCACCGTCTTCTTCACCGTGCCGAGGTAGTCCTCGGGCAGGGCGCGGCTGTCGGTGCGCGGGTAGGTGATGAGCTTGTACTTCTCGTACAGCGTCTGCGCGACCGACAGCGTCGTCTTGGCCGACCAGCCGAAGCGCCCGTTGGCCTCGCGCTGCAGCGTCGTCAGGTCGTACAGCAGCGGGCACGCCTGCGTCGTCGGCTTGGCCTCGTCGGTGACGGCGGCCGGGCGGCCGCGCACCGCGTCGGCGATGGCCTCGGCCTCGGCGGCCGTCCACACGCGGTCGGGGCGCAGCTCCGCGTCGTCGGGGTTCTTCTTCCACTTCGGGTCGAACCACTTCCCTTCGTAGGAGCCGGCCGTGGCGACGAACTGCGCCTTCACTTCCCAGTACTCGCGCGGCACGTGGCGGCGGATCTTCTCCTCGCGCTCGACGACGATCGACAGCGTGGGCGTCTGCACGCGGCCCACGGTGGTGAGGAAGAAGCCGCCGTCGCGCGAGTTGAACGCCGTCATCGCGCGCGTGCCGTTGATGCCCACCAGCCAGTCGGCTTCGCTGCGGCTGCGCGCCGCGTCGGCCAGGCCCAGCATCTCCTCGTTGCCGCGCAGCCGCTCGAACCCTTCGCGGATCGCCTGCGGCGTCATGCTCTGCAGCCACAGCCGCTTCACCGGCTTGTTCAGGCCCTTGCCGCCGCCGGCGTACTGCTCGATCAGGCGGAAGATCAGCTCGCCCTCGCGCCCGGCGTCGCAGGCGTTGACGAGCGAACCCACGTCCTTGCGCCTGGCCAGCTTGACGACGGCGTTCAGGCGCCCCTTGGACTTGTCGATGGGCGCCACGTCGAAGTGCGGCGGCACCACCGGCAGGTGCGCGAAGCTCCACTTGCCGCGCTTGACCTCGTAGTCGTCCGGAGCCTTGATCTCCACCAGGTGGCCCACCGCGGAAGTGACCACGGTGCTGTCGTTCTCGAAATGGTCGGCGTGCTTGTCGAACTTGCCGGCCACCGGCGTGAGCGCGCGGACGATGTCCTGCGCGACGCTGGGCTTCTCGGCAATGATGAGGGTCTTGCTCATGGGCGGGGTCGGCTCGGGTCGGATCTGCGGGGAGTGATCTGTGCAACGGGGCAGTGGGCGAAAGGGGCATGCCTACAATGCCGCCTCTCGCGCGCACGCACGCGCACGCGCGCACGCACATATTCAATGTATCGAATGAGCAAGACCTCGGCGAAGGCCCACTCCCGCAGCCCCAATGGCAGCCCCCATGGCAGCCGCGATGACAGCCGCAACGGCAGCACCGGCGGCAAGCGCACGGCCCGCACGGGCCGCGCCACGGCACCGGCGCGCCCCGCCGCCGGCGGCCGCCGCATCCAGGTGCGCAAGAGCGGCGTGCACGGCAAGGGCGTCTTCGCGCTGGTGCCCATTGCCAAGGGCACCCGCCTCATCGAGTACCTCGGCGAAGTGGTCACCTGGCCGCAGGCGCAGAAGCGCCACCCGCACAACCCGGCCGACCCGAACCACACGTTCTTCTTCCACGTCGACGACAAGCACGTCATCGACGCAGCGGTGGGCGGCAACGCGGCGCGCTGGATCAACCACGCCTGCCAGCCCAACTGCAAGGCCGAGGAAGAAGAGGGGCGCATCTTCATCGACGCCAGGCGCGACATCGCCGCCGGTGAAGAGCTCTTCTACGACTACGGCCTCATCATCGACGAGCGCTACACGCCCAAGCTGAAGAAGCAGTACGAGTGCCGCTGCGGCAGCCGCCGTTGTCGCGGCACGATGCTGGCGCCCAAGCGCTGAGGCCCCTTCGACGATGACCGACTCGCCCGCCCACCACCTGCGCTGGGACGCCGAGTCGCTGTGGGAGCAACTCGAGCCGGTGTTGCCGGGCATCTCGGTGGAGGTGCTGGCGCGCTGCGAGTCGACCAACAGCGTGCTGATCGAGCGCGCGCGGCGCGCCGGCGGCGACCCCGACGCGCCGGTGACGCAGCCCGGCGCGCTCGACGCGCTCGGCGCCGGACGCGGCGGCCCGACGCCGCACGGCCGCCGTGGCGGCGACGTCGAGCCCTGCCTCCTCGTGGCCGAGCAGCAGACGCGCGGCCGCGGCCGCCTGGGGCGAAGCTGGCTCGCCGCCACCGGCGCTTCGCTGACCTTCTCGCTGGCGCTGCCGCTGGTGCCGCGCGACTGGTCCGGGCTCTCGCTGGCGGTGGGGCTGGCGCTGGTCGAGGCGCTCGATCCGGCCGGGGCCGCGGCCGATGTGCCTGGCGCTGCGGCGCCAGGAGCGCCTGGCGGGGCTGCCCACCGCAGCGGCGAACCGGCGCCGCGCCTGGCGCTGAAGTGGCCGAACGACCTGTGGCTGGTTGAAGCCGGGGGCGCTGCCGGGGCCGCCAAGCTCGGCGGCATCCTGATCGAGACCGTCAGCGTCGGCCGGCGCCGGCTGTGCGTGGTCGGCGTCGGCCTCAACGTGCTTCCGCTGCCGCCCACGCTGGCCGACGAGCTGGCCGCCGCCGGCAGCGGCCACGCCTGCCTGCGCGCGCTCGACCCCGAGGCGTCGGCGCCTTCGGTGCTGGCGCGCGTGGCGGTGCCGCTGGCGCGCGCTTTGCTGGCCTTCGAGCGCACTGGCTTTGCGCCGCTGGTCGCCGGCTACGCGGCGCGCGACCTGCTGCGCGGGCACGAGGTGACGGCGACGCTCGGCGCGCAGCCGGTCGCGGGGCCGTGCGAAGGCGTCGACGCGCAAGGCGCGCTGCTCGTGCGCGACGCCGCTGACGGCAAGCTGCACCGCATCGTCAGCGGCGAAGCGAGCGTGCGGCGCAAGGCGGTCGAGACGCCAAGCGAACCGGAAAGCGAACCGGGGCGCGAACCGGGGCGCGAACCGGGGCGCGAACCGGGACAGGAGCCGAACGAGGGCGGCGGCTGATGCGCACGCTGCTCTTGCTGCTGCTGCTGGCCAACGCGCTCGTGTTCTCGTGGGCCAGCGGCTGGCTCGACCCGATGCTGCCCGCGCCGGGGCAGGCCGAGCGCGAACCGGCGCGCCTGGAAGCGCAGGTCAACCCCGGTGCGGTGAAGGTGCTCGCGCCGGCCGCGGCCAGCGAAGCGAACGATGCCCGCCTGGCCGCGGCGCGCTGCGTCGAAGTAGGACCGTTCGGCCTGGTGGATGCGAGCGCGGCCGAATCGGTGCTCGAATCGGCCGGGCTGGCCGCCGGCACGTGGGAGCGCGACCTGCGCGGCCCGGCGCAGGTGTGGCTGCGCGTGCCCAGGGCCGACGCAGCGATGCGCGACAAGCTGCAGGCACTGGCCGCCGGCAGCACGCTGCTGGCCGGCGGCTTCAGGAGCTGCGCGAGCGCGCCTTGAACGTCAGCGCCGCGGCGGCCAGCGCGAGCAGCGCCAGCCAGGCGGCGGACAACGAGCCGCCGCCGTTCTTGCCCGGGTCCGGTGCAGGAGGCTCGGTCGCCGTCACCGAGACCTGCGCCGACTGGCTCGCACCGGCGCTGTCGGTCACGGTGAGTCGGACGACGAACGTGCCCACCGCGGTGGGCGTCAACGTCGCGGTGGGGCCGTTGACGGGGCCGGTGAAGGCGCTGACCGCGCCACCGCCGCTCACGAGCTGCCAGGTCCGGCTGCTGACCGTGCGCCCAGGCGGTGTGACGCTGCGCGTCGAGTCGAGCGTGACCGCCTGGCCGCGCAACGCGCTCGTCGGGTTCACGTCGATGACGGCGAGGCCGTTGGCGGCCGCGGCCACCGCCGCGCCTGCATCGACCATGCCCGCGCCGCACAGCGGGTAGCTCGCCGCGCCGCGGTTCGGGCAGTAGCACTCCAGCTGTTCAACGCCTTTGGCCGGTGCTGCGCAGGCCGGCGTGCCGGCCGTGCCGGTATTGGTCGGGAACGGCCGCACCGTGCCTTGGAGTAGCGTGCGCACCTGTGCCACCGTGAGCGCCGGGTTCTGCGAGGCCACGAGGCCGGCGACGCCCGCCACCAGCGGTGCCGCGAAGCTGGTGCCGACGGTGTAGTCGTAGCTGTCGCTCCAGATCGACGCCTGCGGCGTGGTCAGCCCCGCATTGAGCGCGGCCAGGATCGGGTACAGGCAAGGATCGTTGGTCCCGGTGTTGATGCAGTTGCCGCCGGGCGCCGAGACAGCGATCTGCGGGCCGAGATCGCTGAAGCCCACCTTCGTGCCGGCGTGGCGCAGCGCGCTGACTGCCATGACGCCGTTGCAGCTCGCGGGGGTGCCCACCGGCTCGCCGGCGCTGTTGCCGGCCGCGGCGACGATGACGACGCCGCGCGCGGTGAGTTCATCGACCGCCGCCTGGTACGCGGCCGAGCAGGCCCCGGTGCTGCCGAGACTCAGGTTGATGACCTTGGCCGGGTTCGGGTTGTCGGGCACGCCCGCCACCGGAATGCCCGCCGCCCAGCGCATGGCTGCCTGAATGTCGGAGTCGCGTCCGAAGCACTTGCCCAGCACGCGCACCGGCAGCACGCGAACGCCGGGCGCGGTGCCGGCCATGCCGGCGCCGTTGTTCGCCGCGGCGCCGACGAGGCTCGCGGTGGCGGTGCCGTGCCACGAGCTGTCGGACGCGCTGCAGTCGGCGAAGACGCCGACGCCGGCCTCGCCGCTGGCCACCCAGTCGCCGGGGTCGGTGGGGTCGGCGTCGCGGCCGTCGCCGTCGTTGGCAACGGTCGCGTCGGTGACGAAGTCGTACCCCGGCAGCAGTTTGCCCCCCGTGGCCACACGCCCGAGGTCGGGGTGCTCGAAGCGCACGCCGGTGTCGAGCACGGCGACGACGATGCTGGCGCTGCCGAAGCCGCGCGCCCAGGCCGTCTGCGCGTCGATGCTCGAACGGAACGTGTTGTCGGGCGGCCGCAGGTACCACTGGCCGGCGTCGGGGCCGTTGGGCTGCCGCGAGGCGAACGGGTACAGCGGGTCCGAGGGCGGCACCTGCAGGCGCCGCTGGCGGCCATTCGGCTCGGCGAATTCGACTTCGGGATCGGCGGCCAGCACGCGTGCCAGCTCGGCCGCATCGGCGCCCGGCTGGCGCACGACCTGGATGCGTTCGCCCACCGGCTCGCCGGCTTCCAGCGTGCGCCCCGCGCGGCTGCCCAGCGCCGCCGCCCGCCTGGCCAGCACCGTGGCCACCGTCTCGGGCTTGGCGTCGCCGGCCAGCGCGTGCGCCTTCAGCGTCGCCGCGTCGGCCCTGAAGCGCACGATGACTTCGCCCGGCACGGGCGCCAGCGGCTTGCTCGCCGCGCCGCTGGGCAACCGCGCGAGGTTGCGCGAAGGGCTTGCTGCTGCCGCGGCCGCTGCGCCGGTTTCCGAGGAAGCCGCGGGGCTCGGGCCAGTGCCGGTGGCCAGCAGTGCCGACACCACGAATGACGCGGCCAACAGGCCTGGGAATCTTGTGGGCATTTGGGCGCGCAGTGTAGGAAGGCACCCGCGCAGCCGATCCGGCTGCCCCCGCCTCGTTGTCAGCAGGTGTTTCGAATCGCCACCGTGCTGGCGCGCCGGCGGCAATTCTTGGCGGCGGACGGCTCGCGGCGCAGTGCGCCGCGAAGCTCCGCTGCGGTGCTCAGTGCTCAGCGCGCCATCACGCGCACCATCTCCAGCACCTTGTTCGAGTAGCCCCACTCGTTGTCGTACCAGGCGATGACCTTGACGAAGGTCTTGTCCAGCGCGATGCCGGCGTCGGCGTCGAAGACGCTGGTGCACGGCTCGCCGCGGAAGTCCGTGGCGACCACCTTGTCCTCGGTGTAGGCGAGCACGCCCTTCATCGGGCCGGCGGCGGCAGCCTTCATCGCGTTGCAGATGTCGGCCCAGCTCGCCTCCTTGACGAGTTCAGCGGTGAGGTCGACGACGCTCACGTCCGAGGTCGGCACGCGGAAGCTCATGCCGGTGAGCTTCTTGTTGAGTTCGGGTATGACGACGCCCACCGCCTTGGCCGCGCCGGTGCTCGAGGGAATGATGTTCTCCAGGATGCCGCGGCCGCCGCGCCAGTCCTTGTTGCTGGGCCCGTCGACCGTCTTCTGCGTCGCGGTGGCCGCGTGCACGGTGGTCATCAGCCCGCGCTTGATGCCGAAGCTGTCGTTGAGCACCTTGGCCACGGGCGCCAGGCAGTTGGTGGTGCAGCTGGCGTTGCTGATGATCGCCTCGCCCTTGTAGGTCTTGTCGTTGACGCCGTAGACGAACATCGGCGTGTCGTCCTTCGAGGGCGCGCTCATCAGCACCTTCCTGGCGCCGGCGTCGATGTGCTTCTGCGCCGTTTCCTTGGTGAGGAAGATGCCGGTCGATTCGACGACCACCTGCGCGCCCACCGCGCCCCACTTCAGCGCCGCCGGGTCCTTCTCGGCCGTGAGGCGGATGCGCTTGCCGTTGACGACGAGCGTGTTGCCGTCGACCGCGATCTCGCCCTTGAAGCGGCCGTGCACGCTGTCGTACTTGAGCATGTACGCCAGGTAGTCCGGCTCGAGCAGGTCGTTGATGCCGACGATTTCGATGTCGCTGGCGAAGTTCTGCACGGCGGCACGGAACACCATGCGCCCGATGCGGCCGAAGCCGTTGATGCCGACCTTGGTGGTCATCGTGATCTCCTGTTGGGAAGCGGTAGGGGCTGTGAGCGGTGAAGCGAAACGAGAAGTGTGGGTGGCGTTGTCGCCGGGCAATGTCAGCGCCCGAGCACGCGACGCACCACCTGCGTGACGTTCTCCGCGGTGAGGTGGAAGAACTTGAACAGCGCGCCGGCGGGCGCGCTTTCGCCGTAGCGGTCGATGCCGACGACGGCGGCGCAGCCGTATTTCCACCAGCCGTCGGTGACGCCGGCCTCCACCGCGATGCGCGGCACGCCCTCGGGCAGCACGCGCTGCTTGTAGTCGGCACCTTGGCGGTCGAAGGCGGTGGTGCCGGGCATGCTCACCACGCGCACGGCGATGCCGGTGCGGGCGAGTTCGGCCTGCGCGTGCAAGGCGAGCTGCACCTCGCTGCCGCTGGCGATGATCACGGCGTCGGGCTTGCCCGCCTTCCTCGCGGCCGCGCCCACCTCGGAAGGCTCGGCAAGGATGTAGGCGCCCTTTGCGATGTCGGCCAGCGTCGGCTTGGGCAGCGCCGGCACGGCCTGGCGGGTCAGCAGCAGCGCGGTAGGGCCGCCGGCGCGCGCCAGCGCCGCGGTCCAGGCGGCCATCGTCTCGGCCGCGTCGGCCGGGCGCCAGACATCGAGGTTCGGGATCAGGCGCAGGCTGGCCGCATGTTCCACGCTCTGATGCGTCGGGCCGTCTTCGCCCAGGCCGATGGAATCGTGCGTGAAGACGTGCACCACGCGCCGCTTCATCAGCGCGGCCATGCGGATGGCGTTGCGGCTGTAGTCGCTGAAGGTGAGGAACGTGCCGCCGTACGGGATGTGGCCGCCGTGCAGCGCGATGCCGTTCATCACCGCGGCCATGCCGAACTCGCGCACGCCGTAGTTGATGTGGCGGCCGCCGTTGCCGCGCCCGGCGAGGTCGAAGCGCAGCGGCGGCGTCGAGCTGGTGTTGGTGAGGTTGCTGCCGGTCAGGTCGGCGCTGCCGCCGAGCAGCTCGGGCATCAGCCGGGTCAGCACTTCGAGCGCGTTCTGGCTCGCCTTGCGGGTGGCGACGGCGTCGGTCTTGGCCTGCATCGCCTGCAGCGCCTGCGCGGTGGCAGCGGCGAAGTTCGCCGGCAGCTCGCCTTGCCAGCGCCGCTGCAACTCGGCGGCCAGCGCCGGGTGCGCGGCGCGGTAGGCCTCGAAGCGCTCGGCCCAGCGCGCCTGGGCTGCGGCGCCGCTGCGGCGCGCGTCCCACGCTTCGTAGGCGGCCTCGGGCACGACGAACGGTTCGTGCGCCCAGCCGAGCGCGGCGCGGGTGAGCTTCACTTCCTCGGCGCCGAGCGGCTCACCGTGCGCCTTGGCGGTGCCGGCGCGGTTGGGCGCGCCGCGGCCGATGCGGGTCTTGCAGATCACGAGGCTCGGCTTGAGCGGCTCGGCGCGGGCGCGTTTCAGCGCCGCGTCCACCGCCTCGGCGTCGTGGCCGTCGACAGGGCCGACGACGTTCCAGCCGCAGGCGGCGAAGCGGCCGGCCGCATCGTCGCCGTACCACGGCGCCACGGCGCCGTCGATGCTGATGCCGTTGTCGTCGTAGACGGCGACCAGCTTGTTGAGCTTCCACACCGCCGCCAGCCCGGCGGCCTCGTGACTGATGCCTTCCATCAGGCAGCCGTCGCCGACGACCACCCAGGTGCGGTGGTCGACGACCTCGTGCCCTTCGCGGTTGAACTCGGCGGCCAGCAGCTTCTCGGCCAGCGCCATGCCCACCGCGTTGGCCAGGCCCTGGCCGAGCGGGCCGGTGGTGGTCTCGACCCCGGGCGTCACGCCCACCTCGGGATGGCCGGGCGTCAGGCTGTGCAGCTGGCGGAAGTTGCGCAGCTCGCTCATCGCCAGGTCGTAGCCGGTGAGGTGCAGCAGCGCATACAGCAGCATCGAGCCGTGGCCGTTGCTGAGCACGAAGCGGTCGCGGTCGGGCCAGTGCGGGTCCACCGGGTTGTGCTTCAGGTGCCGCCCCCACAGCGCCACGGCGACCTCGGCCAGGCCCATCGGCGCGCCGGGGTGGCCGGAGTTGGCCTGCTGCACCGCGTCCATCGCCAGCGCGCGGATCGTGTTGGCCATCAGCGGCGTGTCGAAGGGGGGCTCGCGCTTCATGAGGAGGCGTTTCCGGCAGGGTGGGAACCGCGAATTCTAGAAGGCCGCTTCGACGCCACCCCGTGGCGTGGCCGCGCCGGTACCGCTGGCCGGTGGCGGCACCTATCATCGCCGGCGAACCATGAACGGCCTGCACCTCACGGCGGAGTTGAACGAATGCGCGGCGAAGGCCCTGCTGGCCGAGCCGGCGGCGCTGCGCGCGCTGTGCCTGGCCGCGGTGGCCGAAGCAGGCCTGACGCCGGTGGGCGAACTCTTCCACCACTTCGCCCCCGGCGGCGGCATCACCGGCGTGGTTCTGCTGGCCGAGTCGCACCTGGCGGTGCACACCTGGCCCGAGCTCGGCGCCGTGACGCTGGACGTGTACGTGTGCAATCTCAGCGCCGACAACAGCGGCCGCGCCGAGCGCGTGGTGGCGGCGCTGGAAGCCGCATTCGCGCCGGGCCGGCGGCACGGGCAGCGCCTGCAGCGCGGAACGCCGGCCGGCCGCCGCTGACCCGGCACGGCGCTGCCCCGCCTTCGCCGCCGTTGACCTGTCGCAAATCCCTGATGCCGGCGGCCTGCAAAGCTGAATCCTTTTCGCGCCGCCCGGCCTGAACCCAGTCCTCCGGGAATCTTCTCGATGCGTACCGCCGCCCTCGATGTCATCCGCGACGAACACCAGGCGCTCGCGGCCATGCTGCGTTCGCTGAAGCTGTTGCTGGCGCAGGCGCGGCGCGAGGGCGTGCTGCCCGACTTCGCGGTGCTGCGCGCGATGCTGTTCTACGTCGACGAGTTTCCCGAGCGGCTGCATCACACGAAGGAGAGCGCGCTGCTGTTCCCGCGCCTGCGCGAACGGGCGCCGGAGCTGGCGCAGGTTCTGTCGCGGCTGGACCACGAGCACGCGCGCGGCGAAGCAGCGGTGCGCGAGGTCGAGCACGCGCTGCTGGCCTTCGAGGTGCTGGGCGAGCCGCGCCGCGCCGCGTTCGAGCACGCGGTGGAGCGCTACATCGCCGAGTATCTCGAGCACATGGCGGTCGAGGAAACCGAAATCCTGCCGGCGGCGCAGCGCCTGTTGACGGCCGCCGACTGGAGCGAGCTGGACGCCGCCTTCGCCGCCAACCGCGACCCGCTCACCGGCCACGAGCCGGCCGACGAATACCGCGAGCTGTTCCACACCATCGTGCACAACGCCCCGGCGCCCATCGGGCTGGGCGGGGGCAATCCGCAGGATCCGGCGCGGCGCTGAAGGCGGTGCGTGCCGGTCGGGGCGCGTGCCGGTCGGGGCGCGTGCCGGTGCGGTGCCGAGGCCACCGGGTGGTCGCCTCCGCTCGTGTCCTCTTTCGAGTGCCCGGGCGTCGCTTCGCGCCGCAGGGCACTCGAATGCCCCCTTTACCTCGCTGAGG
>JAEUPF010000127.1 GCA_016790425.1 Rubrivivax sp. | reverse complement strand
CACTACTGGGCACGTTCCGATGCATTACTCACCCGTTCGCCACTCGTCGCCAGGTTGCCCCGCGTTACCGTTCGACTTGCATGTGTAAGGCATGCCGCCAGCGTTCAATCTGAGCCAGGATCAAACTCTTCAGTTCGATCTCTTGGTTTGCTCAATACGGAATTGAAGTGAACTTCTTCACTTGCTGTTCCGTGGAGCGTTTGCGGATGCGGGTGTGAGCCCGCGTCCGATGGCACTCGCCTTCAAACGCCCACGCTTATCGGCTGTATGTTGTTAAAGAGCTCGCCGCTTCCGGCGTCGCCGACCTGTCATCAGCGAAGACAGCGATTCTGGCATGTTTCTGAAGCCCTTGTCAAGCTTCAGGGGCCTTGGCCGCCGCCGCGAGGGCTTGGCGCTCTGCCCGACCAGGCCCATCCCTGGCGGGGCGGCAGTCGCTGGAAGCTGCGCATTCTAGCACCCGGCGCCACGCTACTTCTCTCGCGCGCCCGCGAGCGCGGCGCGCACCGCTGACGCCGGGGACTCGGCGTCCAGCGCCAAGCGCCCGAGCGCTTCGAGCTGCCGGGTGTCGGCCCGCAGGACGCGCTGCTTGATCTCGGCCACGCAGGACGGGTGCATCGAGAAGCTGCGCAGCCCGAACGCGAGCAACACCTCGGTGAAGGCGGCGTCGCCGGCCATCTCGCCGCAGACACTGACCGGCTTGCCATGCGCGACAGAGGCCGCGATCACCTGCCGCAGCAACGCCAGTACGGCCGGATGCCACGGATCGTAGAGGTGGCTGACCGACTCGTCCGCGCGGTCGATCGCCAGCGTGTACTGGATCAGATCATTGGTTCCGACCGAGACGAAATCGAATTGGCGCAGAAAGCGTTCGATCATCACCGCCGCCGCGGGCACTTCGATCATGGCGCCCAGCGTCACGGGTCCGTGCCGCTTGCCGCCATCGTCGAGCTGCTGGCGGGCACGCGCCAGCGCCTCGTGGATGGCCACCATTTCGCTGACATGCGCCACCATCGGGACGAGGATGCGCACGGGGCCGAACACCGCTGCACGCAGCATCGCCCGCAGCTGTTGCCGGAACATGCCGGGCTCGGCCAGACTCCAGCGGATCGCGCGCAGGCCAAGTGCCGGGTTGAGGCCATGGTCATGCCGGCCGTCGCCGGCGCGGTCGAGCGGCTTGTCGGCGCCGACGTCGACGGTACGGATGGTCACCGGCATCCCCTGCATCGCAGCCACCGCGGCGCGGTACGCCTCGAACTGCTCGTCCTCTCCGGGCAGGGCGCCCCCGCGGTTCATGAACAGGAACTCGGTGCGGAACAGGCCGACACCGACTGCGCCCGCCTCCAGCGCCGCGGCGGCGTCACCGGGCAGCTCGATGTTGGCCAGCAACTCCACGGCCTGCCCGTCCAGCGTCACCGCGGGCGTGTGGCGCAAGCGGCTCAGGCGAGCCCGTTCGAGCTCGCTCTGACGCTGCCGGAACCGGTACTCCTCCAGCACGATCGGCGACGGGTTCACCACCACCACGCCGGCGTCGCCGTCGATCACCACCCAGTCGTCCTGGCGGATGAGGCGGCTTGCCTCGCGCGCGCCCACCACGGCCGGGATGTCCATGCTGCGGGCCACGATCGCCGTGTGCGAGGTGCGCCCGCCGACGTCGGTGATGAACCCGGTGAAGACACTGCGCTTGAACTGCAGCATGTCGGCCGGTGCCACGTCCGCGGCCACCAGCACCAGCGGATCCTCCCCGGCGAAGTCGCGGGCCGCGGGCGCCGCGGCCACGACCGAGGCGCCGTTGCCGGCCGCGCCGCCGGGCGCCGCCTCGGCCGCCAACCGCGACAGCTCGCGCAGCAGGCGCTCCACCACCTGTTCGACGTCGGCCTTGCGTTCGCGCAGGTAGGCGTCCTCCATCTCGTCGAACTGCCGCGCCAGCACTTCGAGCTGCGCCGACAGTGCCCACTCGGCGTTGTAGTGCCGGTCCCGCACCCAGTTCTTGGTGGCCGTGATGACCATCTCGTCATGCAGGAGCATCAGGTGCACGTCCAGCAGGGCGGCCAGTTCGTGCGGCGCCTCCGGCGGCATGTCGGCCTTCAGCGCCTGCAGCTCTTCGGCAACGGCATTGCGCGCCAGCCGCAGGCGCTCGATCTCGGACGCCACCTGATCGGCGCCGATGTAGTAGTGAGCCACGTCGACCCGGCTGGAAGCCACCAGCACCGCGCGGCCGATGGCCACGCCGCGCGAGACCTGGATGCCGAACACCTGGATGCTCACGAGCGCTCCCGGGCGCGGCCTGACGTCCAGGCCCGCGCCATCCGCGCCGCGGTCGTGGCCCCGAACTGCGCGCCGGCCAGCCGCATGGTGCTCACTCCCCTTCGCCGAAGCGCGACTCGATGAGCTGCAGCAACGCCTGCATCGCCGCGGCCTCCTCGGCCCCGTCGGTCTCGATCTCGAGCTCGGCGCCCATGCCCGCGGCAAGCATCATCACCCCCATGATGCTCTTGGCGTTCACCCGCCGGCCGTTGCGCGTGAGGTGCACTTCGCAGGGATAGCCGGCCGCGAGCTTGGTGAGCTTCGCCGATGCCCGCGCGTGCAGCCCCAGCCTATTGCTGATCGTGATGTTCGACTTGATCATGGCCTGGCATCGCGCCGGGTTGGTTCTGCCGCGGGGTCGGGTTGGCCTGCATCACCCCTTGTACCGCGCCGGACAGCGCCCGCTGCGCCAGTTCGTCAAGCGACAGCTCGGGGCTGCCGAGCGTGCGCCACAGCATCGGCACGTTGACGCCTGCCACCACGCGCACCCGTGCCACGCCGGCGGTGGCGCGCTGGCACGCCGTGCAGGGCGTGGCCCCGAAAGCGTCGGTGAGCAACAACACGTCCTGGCCGGCAAAGCCGTCGAGCGCGCGCCGCACGGCCGCTTCCGGCTCGGCCTGGTCGGGCGCTATGTCGACGGCCGCAACCTGCCCCATCCGCTCGGGGAAGGCGTGCGCCGCCACGGCACGCAGGGCCGAGGCCAGCGGCGTGTGGGCAACGATGAGCAGCATCGACGACATGGAGCGTTCCGTCGCAAGGCCGGTCAGGATTCGAGCGACGAAGGTGCGCCGCGCAACGAAGCTGGATTATCGGCAACGCGCCGCGCCGGCCGCAGCAGCCACAGGTAGGCCGCCAGCGCACAGGCGCCGAACACGCCAAAGGCCGCCCGGAACGCGCCCGCGTCGTCGGCGCCGAGCGCCAACGCGGCGTCGACGATGAGACCGATGCCCCACTGGATCGAGAACACGCCGGCGAATATCACGAGGTTGAATGCCGACAGCGCGCGCCCGGCCAGCGCCGGCGGGAACGCCGCGCCCACCGCCGGCTGGCTGGGCGTGACGAAGGTGCAGGCCATGCACCACGCCGCCCAGTGCCACGCCAGCGCTGCCGGGCCGAGCGCCACGTTCAGCAGCAGCAGCGCCAGCGCCAGCGGCAGGCCCCAGCGCATCAGCCGCATCGCGTCGATGCCGCGCGCGGCCAGCCGCGGCATGACCGCGCCCCAGGCCATGAACGTGAACAGCATCGCCACGTTGATGGCGAAGAGGCCGCGCGCCGCAGCGGCCGCATCGATCCCGCCCACGCGCGTCAGCCACGGACCCGCCCACAGCGCCTGCACGCCGATCAGCCCGCCGTAGATGAAGAACCCCACCGGCGCTGTGCGCACGAAGAGCGGGTGGCACACGATCTGGCGGTACGAGGCGGCAGCGGCGCCGCCGTCGGGCACGGCGCCGGAAGCGGCGCCGGGCGCCGGCCGGTGCGGCGCCGGCATTTCGAACGGCCGGTCACGCGGCACGAACCACGCCACGCCGGCCATCGCCAGCGCCAGCAGCGCCGCGACGAGCCAGAACACCCCGCGCCAGCCGAGCCATGGCAGCAGCCACTGCACCGGCAGCGTCGAAGCCACCATGCCCAGCGAGCCGGTCATCAGCATCCACGAGTTGGCGCGCATTTGCGCCGCTGGCGACAGCCACCGCCGGTAACCGGTCAGTGGCGCCATCAGGCAAGCCGAGACGCCCACGCCGATCAGCATCCGCGCCAGCACCAGCGAGACGAGGCCGCGCGCGTGCGCGAAAGCGATGCAGCCCAGCACCGCCAGCGCCAGCAACGCCAGCAGCGTGCGCCGCGGCCCGAAGCGGTCCAGCGAGCGGCCCAGCGGCAACTGCATCGCGGCGAAACCGAGGAAGTAGGCGCCGGCCAGCAGCCCGAGATCGCCGGCCCGCAAGCCGAGCTCGACGCTGAACACCGGCGCCAGCGTCGCCGTCACGCCGCGCAGCAGCGCCGAGAGGAAGTAGGCGCCGGCAAAGGCCACGGAAAGCGCCGCCAGCGCCGACGCCGCGAACGGTGCGGCGGGAACCTGCCCCGAGGCGTCCTCGCCCTGTTCGCGCATGCCCGGCCCGGCCATCAGCGGCCCACCTGCAACGAGTCGAAGAACGTGCCGGCCGCGGCGTCGGGCACGGCCGCGCCCAGCACGACGGCCTCGAACACCTGCGTGCCGTGGGCAAACAAGACGAACTGTCCGTTGGCGGTGCTGCCGTCGGGCTTGCGACCGGCCACGCGCACGCGCGCCGGTTGCGCGCCGGGGCTGGCGCCGCGCACCGTGGCCGGCTCGACGCCGACAACGTCGGCCTCGAGGTTGGCCAGCATGCTCTCGCGAAGGGCAGCGAGCGCCGCTGCCACGCGCGCCGGGTCGCCGACATCGGCGGTGGCCAGCGCCCAGGTCAGATCCTGCGCCTTGCACGCGTGCATCGACAGCCGCACCGATTGCCCGGCCAGCGAGACCGGCCGCACCGAGGCGTTCGGCCGGCAAGGCATCAGCGCGACCAAGGCGGTACCGGGCGGGCGCACCTCGCGCCAGTCGAGCGCCGGCGAACAGGCCCCGAGCGCCGCCAGCAGCAGCGCGAGGTTGAACGCGCCGCGCCGCCGCCGCCGCGGCCGCGTCGCATCGACGCCCTGCTTGGGCAAAGTCGACAAGGCAGCCCGCATCGCCGGCGATTATCCCGGCGCAGCCTGCGCAGCCGCGACAATGCCGCGGTGACGCCATCGAACCCTTCCTCCGTGACGCCCGGTGCGCTGCAAGGCGTTCGCGTGCTCGACCTGTCGCGGGTGCTCGCCGGCCCCTGGTGCACGCAGACGCTGGCAGACCTCGGCGCCGAAGTCATCAAGGTCGAGCGGCCGCGCGGCCCCACGCATCCCGGCGGCGACGACACGCGTGGCTGGGGCCCGCCGTTCCTGAAGGATGACGCCGGTCACGACACCGCCGAGGCCGCCTACTTCCTCGGCGCCAACCGCAACAAGCGCTCGGTGACCATCGACATCTCGCGCCCCGAAGGCCAGGCGCTCATCCGCCGCATGGCCGCGCGCTGCGACGTGCTGGTGGAGAACTACAAGGTCGGCGACATGGCCCGCTACGGGCTCGATTCGGCCGCGCTGCTGAAGGCCTGCCCGCGCCTCGTGTACTGCTCGATCACCGGCTTCGGGCAGACGGGCCCCTATCGCGAACGCGCCGGCTACGACTACGCGATCCAGGGCGCCGGCGGCCTGATGAGCGTCACCGGCGAGCGCGACGACCTGGCCGGCGGCGGGCCGCAAAAGGTGGGCGTCGCGGTGGCCGATCTCTTCACCGGCATGTACGCCACGGTGGCCATTCTCGCGGCACTGCGCCACCGCGACGCCACCGGCGAGGGCCAGGCCGTCGACATGGCGCTGCTGGACACGCAGGTGGCGATGCTGGCCAACCTCGGCGCCAACTACCTCGTCACGCGGCAGGCGCCGCGCCGCGCCGGCAATGCGCACCAGAACATCGTGCCCTACCAGGTGTTCGAAGTCGCTGACGGCCACATGATCCTCGCGGTGGGCAACGACAGCCAGTTCGCGAAGTTCTGTGCCGTCGCCGGCTGCCCCGAGCTCGCCCGCGACGAGCGCTTCGCACGCAACGCCGAGCGCGTGCGCCACCGCGAGACGCTGGTGCCGCTGCTGGCCCAGCGCATGCGGCAGCGCTCACGCGGC
Source organism: Rubrivivax sp. (assembly GCA_016790425.1). Lineage (GTDB taxonomy): Bacteria > Pseudomonadota > Gammaproteobacteria > Burkholderiales > Burkholderiaceae_C > Rubrivivax. The sequence continues at coordinate 31,057 of JAEUPF010000127.1, read as the reverse complement.
CAGTGGCTCGCCGCCCTGGAAGCGGTGGGCGTGCCATGCGGGCCGATCAACGACCTCGCCGACGTGTTCGCCGATCCGCAGGTGCGCGAGCGCGGCATGACGGTGACGATGCAGCACCCGCTGAACCCGGCGCTCGAGCTGGTCGCCAGTCCGATCAAGCTGTCTGCCACGCCGGTCTCGGTGCGCCGGCCGCCGCCGCTGCTGGGCCAGCACACCGAGGAAGTGCTGCGCGAGTTCGACCTCTCGGCGCAGGAGATCGGGCACTTGCGCGAACGCGGCGTCATCGGTTGAATTCGCCCCTCGCGTCCCGCCATGCCTAGGGTGAACCCCGAGGACATGGGATGGGCACATTCAGTTACATCCACCACAGTTATCCACAGGAGGGCCACAATGCAGCCACAGCCTGCCCCCGGGTCTTCCGAGGCGTTGTCCCCAATGGGCCGCGTGACAGGCGGCGGCGAAGTCGAGGCCCCTTTCTCCCCATGGATCTCTCAGACGTCAAAGGCAAGCCGGGCGGTGCACGCCGCGCGCCGATGATCGCGGCCGACGCTCACGACCTCGTCGCGCAGCTCGGCAGCGAGGTCGCCGCCGTGCTGTCCACGGCGCTGGAGCGCGTGACAACGCTGGCCACCACCGGCAAGATCGACCGCGCATCGCTGCGCGCGCTGCGCGAGGAAGTCGATCATGCGCGCCGCGCCGCCATCATGGGCCAGCAGGTCAGCCGGCTCGCCGCCGGCCGCGTGCGCATCGCGCACGAGCGGCTCAACCTCACCAACCTGCTGCGCGAAGCGCTGCGCCAGCGCGGCCGCGAGATCGAGTCGCGCGGCATCGAAGTGCGCCAGGTGCTGGCACCGGCCGAAGTCTCCAGCGACACGACGCTGTCCTTCTCGTTCCTGCAGGCGGTGCTCGACTGGTGCTTCGAGCACGCCGTCTCGCGTGTCGACCTGGCACTCGATGTGCGCAGCTGGCCCGCGCGCGCGCGCCTGGTGTGCAGCTTCGCCTTCGAGCACCCCGACCGCGTCGACACCAACTTCGCCTCGCTCGAAGCCGAGCGGGGGCGCACGGTCGAGACGATGTCGTGGCGCCTGCTGCACCAGACAGCCGCGGTGCTCGGGCTCACCGTGCAGCGCAAGGACGACGGCGGGCGCACGACGCTGACGGTCGAATTCCCCGAGACGCTGCCGGCGCGCGTCGACTCGCTCATCGCCAGCACCGACACCGAAGCCGAGGAGCCGGGCACCCTGTTCGCCAACTCGCAGCCGCTGGCCGGCCGCCACGTGCTCGTCGTCGCGCCGCGGCGCGAGGTGCGCAACACCGTGCGCGAGGCGGTGCGCAACATGGGCCTGATGGTCGACTACGTCACCTCGCTCGACGAAGCGGCGCAGTTCTGCCGCGCCAGCATGCCGCATGCGGTGGTCTACGAAGGCACGCTGCGCGGCGAGCGGCTGGAGCGCCTGCGCGCCGAGTGGCTCGACGCGGTGCCCAATCTCGCCTTCGTGCAGATCGCCGAGCAGGGCAAGGCCTTCGAGCTGCTGCACGAGAACGGCCGCCAGTTCGCCAGCGTCGGCCGCGACGCCATCGTGCAGCAGTTGCCGGCAGCGCTGAGCTTCGAGCTCTCGCGCCTCGTCGGCGACGGCACTTGAAGCGCCTTCGCGGCCGATGATCGGCCGCCTGGCCGGCACGCTGGTGGCGAAGGCGCCACCGCAGGTGCTGCTCGACGTGCACGGCGTCGGCTACGAGGTCGACGTGCCGATGAGCACCTTCTACAACCTGCCTGCGCTCGGCGAGCCGGGGGTGCTGCTGACGCAGTTCGTCGTGCGCGAGGACGCGCAGCTCCTGTTCGGCTTCCTCACCGCCGGCGAGCGCAGCACGTTCCGCGAGTTGACCCGCATCAGCGGCGTCGGCCCGCGCACGGCGCTGGCCATCCTCTCGGGCCTGTCGGTGCAAGAGCTGGCGCAGGCGGTGGCGCTGCAGGACGGCGCGCGCTTGGTGAAGGTGCCCGGCATCGGCAAGAAGACGGCCGAGCGGCTGCTGCTCGAACTGAAGGGCCGCCTCGCGCCGGAGGTCGCGCCGGCCGGCGGCGCGCCGGCCGCCGGGGCCCACGGCGACATCCAGCAGGCGCTGCTGGCGCTCGGCTACAACGAGCGCGAAGCCCAGGCGGCGCTGAAGGCGCTGTCGCCGGGCGTGGGCGTCGCCGAAGGCATCAAGCTCGCGCTGAAGGCCCTGACGCGCTGAGCGGGTCGTCCCGTTGCGCGGGCGCGGCGGCGCCGCGGCCGCGCGATCGGCGCGCATTGACGAGCCAGATGCCGGCGCACACCGCCGCCAGCGCCACCACCAGCCGCGTCGTCAGCGGCTCGCCGAGCAGCCACACGCCGGCCAGCAGGCCGAAGATCGGCGTCAAGAGCGTGAACACCGAGATCTGCGTCGCCGGGTAGTGGCGCACGAGCCAGAACCACACGAGGTAGCTGGCGAAGCTCACCACCGCGGCCTGGAAGGCGAGCAGCGCCCACGACGTGGCGCTCACCGACACCGGCCATCTCTCGCCGGCCACGAAGGCCCCCACCCCCAGCAGCAGCGCCGACACGGCGAGCTGGTACAGCAGCGCCATCTCGGCACTGGCGCGCCCGAGCGCGCTGCCGCGCACGACCAGCGTCGTCGCCCCCCACAGCACAGCCGCCGTCAGGCCCAGCGCATCGCCCAGCCACTGTCGCGGCCCGGCCTGCGCGCCGAACCCCTCTGCGAACGCCCACACCACGCCGGCGAAGGCGCCGGCGAGCCCCAGCGCCTGCACCGCGCTCAGCCGCTCGCTGCGGGCGATGAAGGGCATCCCCAACGCCACCACGAACGGCGCCGTGTACAGGAACACCGCCAGGCGCGACGCGTTGGTGAACTGCAGGCCGCTGAAGATGCAGGCGAACTCGGCCCCGAACAGCACCCCCGCGGCGAGGCCGCCGCGCCACGTCGCCCGCTCGGGCCGCAACCCCTGCCCGCGCCAGCGCATCCACGCCAGCAGCAGCAGCGCCGCCCCGCCCGAGCGCGCCGCCGCTTGCAGGAACGGCGGTATCTCGGCCAGCGTGACCTTGATCACCACCTGCGCCACGCCCCACAGCGCGCAGCAGGCGAGCAGCAGCGCCACCGCGCGCGCGTCCAGGTGCAGCCGGCGGTCGTCGCTCATCGGATCACCGGGGCCGCGAAGGCGCGAACGCGCTCGCCACCGTTGCCACTTGCTCCGCCAGTTCCGCCAGCTCCGCCGGTGCGACCCATGCCGCTCATGCCGCTCATGCCGCCCACGCCGCCCACGCCGCCCATGCCGCCCATGCCGCCCATGCCGCTCAGGCCGCTCAGGCCCGCACCGGCAGCACCGACGCCGGGAACTGCCCTTGCAGCGCCCGCCACACCACTTCGGCGGTCAGCGGCATCTGCACGCGCTCGGCCGCACGGCCGAGGCCGGCCGAGGCGAGAGCGTCGACCACCGCGTTCACCACCGCCGGCGTGGCGCCGATCGTCCCCAGCTCGCCCACGCCCTTGGCGCCGAGCACGTTGGTCAGGCAGGGCACCGATTCGTCGAAGGTGGTCTTGAAGCCGCGGAAACCATCCACGCGCGGAAGCGCGTAGTCCATGAAGCTGGCCGAGAGCAATTGCCCCGTCTGTTCGTCGTACACCATGCGCTCGCACAGCGCCTGCCCGATGCCTTGCACCGCGCCGCCGTCGACCTGCCCGCGCACGATGGCCGGGCTGACGATGCGCCCGATGTCGTTCACCGAGGCGTAGGCCGCGACCTCCACGGCACCCGTCGCCGGGTCGACTTCCACCTCGCACACATGGCAGGCGTTCGGCCAGCTCGGCCCGCCCGCCTTGGCCGTGCCGCTGACGACGATGCGCTCGCCCGGCTGCCGCGCGGCGAGTTCGAACAGGCCGATGCCGAGGTCGGTGCCGGCGACGACGAAGCGCCCGGCCCGATACTCGATGTCCGCCGGCGGCGCCTCCAGCGCCTGGCCGGCCAGCTTGGTCGCCTCTTCGACGCAGCGCACGCTCGCCACGTGCACCGCGCCGCCGCCGGTGAAGAGCGAGCGGCTGCCCGCGCTGCCGAAGCCGTTGACGCGGTCGGTGTCGCCTTGCAGCACGCGGATGCGCTCCGGCGGCACGCCGAAGATGTCGTGCGCGAGCTGCACGTAGCTCGTGGCGATGCCCTGGCCCATCGCCATCGTCGCCGAGGAGAGCTCGATGAAGCCGTCGCCGGTGACGTCGACGCGCACGTCCTCCTCCAGCACGTTGCCGCCGGTCCACTCCAGGAACGTGGCGACGCCGCGCCCGCGCAGCCGCCCGCGCGCCTTCGACGCTTCGCGCCGCGCGGTGAAGCCGGCCCAGTCGGCCAGGGCCAGGCCCTGGTCGAGCATGCGTTCGAACTGCCCGCTGTCGTACACCTGCTTCAGCGCGTTGGTGTAGGGCATCTGCGCGGCGCGCACGAGGTTGCGCCGGCGCAGCTCGGCCGGGTCGAGCTTCATCTCGCGCGCCGCCGCGTCCATCAGCCGCTCGATGAGGTAGATCGACTCCGGCCGCCCGGCACCGCGGTAGGCGCCGATCGCCATGCGGTGCGTCAGCACCGCGCTCAGGTGCAGGTCCACCAGCGGTACGTCGTAGACGCTGGTGATGACCCACGGGCCGATCATCAGCGGAATCACCAGCGCCACTGCGCCGGGGCTGGCGCCCACGTTGGCCCAGGTGCGCACGCGCAGCGCCAGCACGCGGCCGGCCGCGTCCAGCGCCAGTTCGGCCCGGCTCACCGCGTCGCGGCCGTGGTTGGCACTCGTGAACTCCTCCAGCCGGTCGGCCTGCCACTTCACCGGCCGCCCGGTGGAAAGCGCCGCCCAGGCGACGACGATGTCCTCGGGGTAGGCGCCGGTCTTCATGCCGAAGCCGCCGCCGACGTCGCCCACCAGCACGCGCACGTTGTCCACCGTGCGGCCCGGAAGCGCCGCGGCGAGGCTGTCGCGCACGCCGCTGGGCATCTGGCTGGACAGGCGCACCGTCAGCCGCTCGCCCTCGACATGAGCGAGCACGCTGCGCGGCTCCATCGGGCTCGGCGCGAGGCGCTGGTTGTCGATCGTCACGGCCACGCGCACCGCCGCCTTGTCGAAGGCCGCCGCGGCGGCCTTCGCATCGCCGTACCGCGCCTCGGCCACCACATTGCCGGGTGCGCCCGGCCAGACCTCGGGCGCGCCACTGGCCAGCGCCGCCACCAGGGTGGCCACCACCGGCAACTCCTCGTACTCGACCACGATCGCCGTCACCGCGGCGCGCGCGGCGCTGCGCGACTCGGCCACCACGGCGGCGACCGGCTCACCGACATAACGAACCACCTCGTGCGCGAGCGGTTGCTTCGGCGGCGCCGACGCAGGCTGGCCGTCGGGTCGCCTGAACCCGGCCGGCAGTTGCAGCGGCTTGACGCCGGCGGCGGCGAGGTCGGCGCCGGTGAACACGGCCACCACGCCGGGCGTCGCCTTCGCCGCGGCGGTGTCGATGGCGGTGATGCGCGCGTGCGCGCGGTCGCTGCGCGCGAAGACAAGCCATGCCTGGCGCGGCAGCGTCACATCGTCGGTGAAGCGGCCCTCGCCGCGCACCAGCGCCGGGTCCTCCACGCGCCGCACGGCCCGGCCGCTGCCGAAGCGCCCGGCCCCTTCGGCCGCGGCCGCGGCCGCCACCCCGGCTGCATCGGCGGCGCGGCTGGCGGCCTTGGCCGCGCTTCCCGCGTCGCCGCTCATGCTTTCGCTCCATGCAGCGCGCCCGCTGCCTGCTGCACGGCGGTGACGATGTTGACGTAGCCGGTGCAGCGGCACAGGTTGCCTTCGAGCGCGTCGACGATCTCGGCCTCGCTCGGGCGCGGGTTCTCCGACAGCAGCGCCACCGCGCTCATCACCATGCCCGGCGTGCAGTAGCCGCATTGCAGGCCGTGGCAGGCGATGAACGCCTCCTGCACCGGGTGCAGCGCGCCGCCGCCCGGCACCGCAGCGGCCAGGCCCTCGATGGTGGTCACCGCACGGCCGGCGGCCTGCACGGCGAGCTGGTTGCAGCTCTTCACCGCACGGCCGTCGAGGAGCACGGTGCAGGCGCCGCATTGCGCGGTGTCGCAGCCGACGTGGGTGCCGGTGAGGCCGAGCTGCTCGCGCAGCAGTTCGACCAGCAGCGTCGAAGTCTCGACTTCGGCGCTGACGGCGCGGCCGTTGAGGGTGAGCGAAAGCGTGGGCATCGTCTGGGTCCGTGACAGCGCGGCAGCGGTCCGCTGCGGTGGCCGGGCGGCCGCCGCAGCGGTTCGTCGCTCGTCATTGTGGCGGCAGGCCGGATGCCCCTTGCCGCTGCGCCAGCGTCCGCCGCGCTGCCATCGCCGTCAGCGCGGCCACCGCGCCGGCTGCCGCGCCGCTGGCGTGCGCCGCCACCGCCACCGCGATGCCCCACGCCGGCTCGGCGGCGAGCGGGCCGCCCCAGGGCTTCTCCAGCAGCACCTTGGCAACGAGGCCGGCGGCGATCGCCACGCCGATCAGCCGCGCGCGGCGGCCGCTGCCCGCCAGCGCACCGTTGCGCCGGCCGACGACGAGCCAGCAAGCAGCCACCGCCGCCGCCGCGTGCAGCACGCCCGAAGCGCCGCCGTAGTGCGCCAGCGCCGGCTGCAGCAGCAGCCCCGCATGCGTCAGCGGCCAGGCGGCCGCCAGCGCCCCGGCCGCCGCACTCGGCAACCGCGCCGCCACGCCGAGCCACGCCACCACGGCGCAGCCGGCAAGGTTGGCCAGCAGGTGCTGTTCATGCCAATGCACCCACGCGGCGGTGACGAAGCGCCAGGGCTGGTCCAGCGCATGCGCCGGCTGCCAATCGAGCAGCGCGCTGGGCAGCCACCACGCGGCCGCCGAACCGCCGGCCAGTGCGCCGCACACCAGCAGCCAGCCGCGCGCGACGAAGGGAGCCTGGCCGTCGTCGCCACCCGACGACGCCGCGGCGACCTCGGCGCGCCGAGCGGCGTCTGCGTCCTCAGCCGAAGACACAACGCCACAGCGCCAGCACCGCCTCGCGCTGCGGTGCCACCGCCTCGGGCTCCACGTGCGTGGGCGTCTCGTCCAGCCGCGCGCGGTGCTGCATGCGGCGCAGTTCGCGGTAGGCGTCGGCGGCGGCGTGGCCCACCCCTGCGGGCAGCAGGCCGGCGGCCTCGGCACGGTGCAGGAGCGCGATGTTGCCGGCGTTGTCCAGCAACTCGGCATGGCCGCCGCCGGCCGGGCCGGAGTGCGCCAGCACCAGGGTCTGCACCGCGAACTCCACGTCCATCATCGCGCCGGGGCTGTGCTTCACGTCGAAGCGCCCGGCCGGCACGGCATGCGCGCCGCGCACGCGTTCGCGCATCGCCCGCACCTCGTTGCGCAACGGTTCCAGTTCGCGCGGGGCAGCCAGCACGGCGCGCCGCGTCGCCTCGAAACGCGCCGCCACCGCCAGCGGCCCGGCAGCGAAGCGCGCCCGCGTCAGCGCCTGGTGCTCCCAGGTCCAGGCGGTGTTGCTTCCGCGTCCGACCTGGTAGCGCTCGTAGGCGTCCACCGTCGTCACCAGCAGCCCCGAGCTGCCGTTGGGCCGAAGCGCGGTGTCGATGTCGAACAGCTCGCCGGCCGCGGTGCGCAGCGTCAGCCAGGTGATGACCTTGCGCACGAAGGCGCCGTAGACCTCCTGCGCGCGCTGCTTGTCGGCCTCGCTCGCGTCGGCGGCGCTGTCGTAGAGGAACACCACGTCGAGGTCGCTGCCGTAGCCCAGTTCCTTGCCGCCGAGCTTGCCGTAGGCGATGACGGCCAGCTCGCAGTCTTCGCGGTGCCGGCGCGCGAAGTGCGACCAGGCCCAGCGCAGCACGAGGGCGAGCACCGCGTCGGCCAGCGCCGAGAGGTCGTCGGCCACCTGCTCCACTGTGAGGCGGCCCTCGACGTCGCGCACCAGCGTGCGGAACACCTCGGCGTGGTGGGCATGGCGCAGCGTGTCGAGCAGCTTGTCCTCGGTGTCCTCGCCGCTGCGTGCCCAGGCGGCGCGGCGCTCGTCGAGCTCGGCCTCGAAGGCGGCACGGTCGAAGCGGTCCTGCAGCTGCCGCTCGTCGGCCAGCTCGTCGATGACGCCCGGGTGCAGCATCAGGTAACGCATCGGCCAGCGCGCCAGGCCCAGCAGGCGCAGCAGCCGGCGCAACACCGAGGGTCGCTCGGCCAGCAGCGCCAGGTAGTTCTCGCGGCGCAGCAGCGGCTCGACCCAGTCGACGAAGTGCATCGCCGCCGCCTCGCTGCACCAGCCCTCGTGCACCGCCTCGGCGGCGCGCTGCACCAGACGGCCCAGGCGCAGGCGGCTCTCGTCGCGCAGCGCCCGCACGCGCGGGTTGGCGGCGAAGCCGGCCACGCGCGCGGCGAGCTGGCCGGTGCCGAACCCGGCGAGCAGCTCTTCGAGCGCCGCACTGTCGATGGTCATCGGCGGCGCGCCGCAAGCCTTGCAGGCGCCGCCGTTGCCGCCGCCATTGCCGCCGCCGGCAGTGCCGCCGCGGCCCTCGCGGCCCTCACGCAGCAGCGCGTCGAACTCGGCAGCGACGAACTCGCGCACTTCGCCCAGCGCCTCGAGCAGCTCGCACGCTTCGCGCCGGCACGCCAGCCCCAGGCTGCGCGCGATCCAGTGGAGGTCGGCATCGTCGGCGGGCAGGAGGTGCGTCTGCTGGTCGTCGAGGTACTGGATGCGGTGCTCGACGCGGCGCAGGAACTCGTAGGCCTGGGCGAGCCGGTTCGCCGTCTCGGCGCGCATCAGCCCGCGCGCCACCACGCGCTGCAGGCCGCGCAGCGTGCGCCGGGTGCGGATCTCGGGGAACTGGCCGCCGCGCACGACCAGCAGCAACTGCACGATGAACTCGATCTCGCGGATGCCGCCGCGCGAGAGCTTCACGTCGTTGGCGCGCTCGGGGCGGCCGGCGGCGCGCCGCTGCGCTTCCTCGCGGATCTTGTGGTGCAGCTGGCGCAGCCCCTCGAAGACGCCGTAGTCGAGGTAGCGGCGGTAGACGAACGGCGTCACCAGCGAGCGCAGCGCCTGCACGCCGCCGCCGGCCGCGGCGCCGCGCGGCGCGACGACGCGGCTCTTCAGCCACGCGAAGCGCTCCCACTCGCGCCCCTGCACCTGGAAGTACTCCTCGAGCATCGCCAGGCTCACCACCGGCGGGCCGGAGTTGCCGTTCGGGCGCAGGGCCAGGTCGACGCGGAAGACGAAGCCCTCGTCGGTGACGTCGCCCACCAGCGCATAGAGCCGCTTGGCGACGAAGCTGAAGTATTCGTGGAACGACACCGGCCTGGCGCCGCCCGTCAGCCGCCCGGCGCCTTCCTCGTCGTAGACGTAAACGAGGTCGATGTCGGAGGAGACGTTGAGCTCGCGCGCGCCGAGCTTGCCCATGCCGACGATCCAGAACTCGACCCGCTGGCCGGCGGCGTCCAGCGGTGGGCCGTGGCGTTCGTCGGCCTCGGTCAGCGCGGCGGCGAGCGCCAGATCGAGCGCCACTTCGGCGAGCTCGGTCATGGCGCCGGTGACCTCGGCCAGCGTCGCGCGGCCGCTCACGTCCAGCGTCGCCAGGCGCTCGATGACGAGGTGGCGCGCCACGCGCAGCGCCGCCGGCAGCGCGCGGCCGCGCTCGCGCAGCGCAGCCACCAGCGCAGCCATCGCGGCAGCGTCGGGCACGCCGGGCGGCAACAGCGGCAGCTCTTCGGCGAAGCGGCGGCGCACGCGTTGCACGAAGCGGCTGTGCGCGGCGTCGGCCGCGACGGGAGCGCTCGCGCCCGGTGCGGCCGCAGCGGGCGCGCCCGCCACCGGTGCACTCGGCGGCGGCACCCGGGCGGCGACGGCACCGCCCGGCGCATCCGCTGCCGACCCTGCTGACTCGTGCAATCCGCTGCCCTCGGCCGGCTGCAACGGCATCGACATTCCTCCGCTGACGCGAGCGCTTCACTCCCTGGGCGGCGAAGCGTAGTGCAGAAGAGGCACGGTGCGCGGCGCCACGCACGCTTGGCCTAGCGGCCGCGGGGGTCATTGCGGCGGCGCCTGTTGCGAAAGCCCCGATAACGCCGGCCGATGCGCGGGAACACAATGCCGGCATGACCACCGTCAAGATCGCCGCCGTGCAAATGGTGTCCACGCCCGACGTGGCGCGCAACCTCGAAGCAGCCGGCGCGCTGATGGCCCGGGCCGCCGCTGCCGGCGCGGCACTGGTGTCGCTGCCCGAGTACTTCTGCCTGCTCGGCCGGCGCGACACCGACAAGCTCGCCGCGGCCGAAGCGCCGGGCACCGGGCCGATCCAGCGCTTCCTCGCCGATGCGGCGAAGCGGCACGGGGTATTCATCGTCGGCGGCACGCTGCCGGTGCGCGCGCCGGCTTCCGGTCCGCGCGAGGGCAGCGGCGCCGCGCCGCATGTGTTGAACCGCTGCTGCGTCTTCACGCCGGCGTGCACCGAGGCGGCGCACTACGACAAGATCCACCTCTTCGCCTTCGACAACGGCCGCGAGAGCTACGACGAAGGCCGCACGCTCGCCGCCGGCAGCGAGCCCGTGGCGGTGGACCTCGCGCTGCCCGGCTGGGGCGATGCAGCAGGCCAGGCTGCGGCTGCGCCGCTGCGCCTGGGCCTGTCGGTCTGCTACGACCTGCGCTTCCCCGAGCTGTACCGCGCGCTGATGCACCCGCCCTGCGACCTCGTTGCCGTGCCCTCGGCGTTCACCCACACCACCGGCCAGGCGCACTGGGAAGTCCTGCTGCGCGCCCGCGCGGTGGAGAACCAGTGCTACGTGATCGCTGCGGCACAAGGCGGCCTGCACGAGAACGGCCGGCGCACGTTCGGCCACAGCATCGTCGTCGACCCCTGGGGCGAGGTGCTCGCCTGTCGACGTGAAGAGGGCGAGGGCGTCGTGCTGGCCGAGATCGACGCGGCGCGCCTGGCTGCGGTGCGGCGCCAGCTGCCGGCGCTGGCGCACCGCCGGCTCGGCGCGGTGGGCCCGTTCAGCGCGGCCGGCGCGTGATGCACGGCAACGCCGCTGCCGAAACCGAGCCGGTAGCAGCGCAAGCTGCTGCGGCTGGGCCTGCGGCGCCTGCGCCTGCCGAAGCGCCGCCGTGGCGGGCCCTCGTCGAGCGCTACCGCCACAGCGACGATCGCGTCGCCTGGCGGCAGCTCGCCAGCACGGTGCCGCCCTACCTGGCGCTGCTGGCGGCGATGTTCATCTCGCTGCGCGGTCCCTCCGTGGTGACGCTGCTGCTGGCGGTACCGGCCGCCGGCCTGCTGGCACGCACCTTCGTGCTTTTCCACGACTGCGGTCACGGCACGCTGTTCGCTTCGCCGCGCGCCAACGAGCGCGCCGGCCGCGTGTTGAGCCTGCTCGTCTGGGAAGCGTTCCACTACTGGCGCCACATCCATGCCGTGCACCACGCGACCTCGTCGCACCTGGACCGCCGCGGCACCGGCGACTACGACACCCTGACGGTGACCGAGTATCTGGCTTTGCCGGGCGCGCGGCGCTTCGTCTACCGCGTCTCGCGCCACCCGGCGTTCCTGTTCGGCTTGCTGCCGCTCGTGAAGTTCACGCTCTACAACCGCCTCAGGCCACGGCCGGCGCCGCCGCTGGCCTGGCGCAGCGTGCCCCGCACCAACGCCGCACTCCTCTTGCTGTACGGCGGCGCGATGGCGCTGCTCGGCTGGCGCGAGGTGCTGCTCGTGCTGCTGCCCGTGTTCTGGCTGGCCAGTCTCGCGGGCTTGTGGCTCTTCTACGTGCAGCACCAGTTCGAGCACACGCACTGGGCCCGCCAGGGGCGGTGGGACGCCTACGCGGCGGCGATGCGCGGCAGCTCGTTCTACCGCCTGCCGCCGCTGCTGGACTGGTTCACCGCGAGCATCGGCTACCACCACATCCACCACCTGTCGCCGCGCATCCCCAACTACCGCCTGGCGCAGTGCCATCGCGAGCAGCCGCAGCTGCAGCAGGCGCCGACGCTGACGCTGCGCACGAGCCTCGCGACGCTGCGCTGCCACCTCTGGGACGAGGCGCAGGGGCGCATGGTGGCGTTCGCCGCGCTGCGCCGGCCCCGGGGCTGAAGACCCGGACGAACCGCCCATGGACCCCCGCGAACGAGGCCACCTGCACGCCGAGCCGGCGCTGACGCGCACCAGCGGCGGCATCGGCGTGGCCATCGGTTCGGCCGAGGCCGACGCGGCGCGCTCGCTGCTCGCCGCGGCGCCGGTGTTCCGCGGTTTCACGGCGGCCGACCTGGCTGCGCTCGTCGCGCATGCGCCCGGCCTCGCCTTCATCCGCTACGCCGACGGCGAGGACATCGTCCGCGAGGGCGAGCCGGCGTCGCGCCTGCTCGTCATCGCCGAGGGCAGCGCGCGCGTCCTCAAGCGCAACGGCGACGGCAGCGGCGAGCACGAGGTCAACCGCCTGCACGAAGGCGACTGCATCGGCGAGCTGGCCCTCATCGACCCGGCACCGCGCTCGGCCACGGTGCGCGCCGCCGGGCCCGCGCGGGCGTTGGCGATCCCGATCGCCGAAGTGCTGGCGCTGGCCGGCGAGCGACCCGGCTTCGCGGTGGGCCTGCTCGGCATGGCCCGCCTGGTGGCCGAGCGCCTGCGCGGCTCCACGGCGGCCGTGGTGCAGTCGCTCGAGCTGCGGCTGCAGGAGGAGCGCACGCGCATCGCGATGGGCAAGTTCACCTTCATGCTCATCGTCACCTACTCGCTGTACACGTGGGTGCTGGGCACGGCGACGCAGGTGAAGCAGGCGCTCGGCCGCAGCGAGCTCGTGACGCTGCCGGCGGTGATCATCACCGTGACGATGCTGTTCTGGTTCATGCGCTCGTCGGGCTACCCGGCAGCGTTCTTCGGCCTGACGACGAAACGCGCCGGGCGGCACGTGCTGCAAGCGCTGCTGCTGACGCTGCCGTGGATGGCGGTCGCGGTGGCGCTCAAGTGGTGGCTCGTGCACAACGTCGCTTCGATGCAGGGCCAGCCGCTCATCCAGATGGGGGCGGCGCCGGCGCCGGGGATGCCGGCCAGCACCTTCAACCCCTGGCTGACGCTGGCCTACGTGGTCTTCGTGCCGCTGCAGGAACTCATCTACCGCGGCGGCCTGCAAGGCGCACTCGAGCACTTCCTCACCGGGCCGTGGCGGCGCGCGCTGGCGATCATCGGCTCCAACATCATCTTCTCGGCGGCGCACCTGTACATCTCGCCGGGCCTGTCGGTCACCGCCTTCGTGGCCGGGCTCTTCTGGGGCTGGCTCTATGCGCGCCAGCGCTCGCTGGCCGGGGTGTCGGTGTCGCACATGGTGCTGGGGTTCTGGGCGTTCGAGGTGGTGGACCTGGGCGTGCTGGAGTGACCCGTCCCGCGCGGAGCGGCGCCTACCCGGCCGGCGGCGCAGTGCCGGCATTCGCAGAGCCGGGCAACAGCAACGGACACCCCGGCCCCGCCGCCGCCCGCTTGCGCTCGATGATCCCTGCCGACATCGAGCGCAGGTACGCGTCGATCGTCTCGACGCGGATCTTCACCGAGCCCGCCGGCTTCGTCGCATCGAGGTCCTGGAACGAGAAGAACAGCGTCCCCGAGCTCTCGACGATGCGCTGCACCGGCGTGTAGGTCGGCTGGTCCATGCCGCATTCGTAGGACGACAGCCGCACCGCGCAGACGACCCACGGCAGCCGCGCCGCGAACTTCGCGGCCCACAGGATCTCGTTGGTGTTGGCGCTGTAGGACGAAGGCCAGACGTCGGCGATGTCCAGCGGCGAGCGGATCGCGCCGGCCTCGAGGTCGGCACGGAACATCCAGCGCAGCAAGTCGTCGTCCAGCGGCAGGTGCTGCGACCACAGCACCGGGTAACCGCAACCTTGCAGGTCGACCTCGATCTCGTGGCCGATGCCGGGGTCCATGTGATACGGGCGCGCCAGCACCAGCAGGCACGGCCTGTTCTCGCGTGCGCACTGCACGAGGATCTCGCGCGACTTCGCGCGCATGCGCTCGGCGAAGGCGGCCAGCGCCTGCATGCCGGCCTGCACCGCGCGCGCCGTCTGGGCCGGGCGCAGCCCCGGCAGCACGTCCTTCAACGCCGCGTGCAGCTGGCGCGCCGCCAGCGCCGGCTCGTCGAGGTTGACCAGCGGCGCGACGTGGCGGATGCCTTGCGCGGCGAACGCATCGCCGCTGCGCTGGAAGCCGGCGCGGATGTTCTCCGGCGCGGCCATCACGCGCGGGCAGGCGAGCGAGCCCATCACGTGGCCGCCCAGGAACGACGGCAGCGCCGCGATCATCGGCGTCAGCAGGAGGTCGATCGGCCGCTTCTGGCGCGCCAGCAGCTCGCCGTAGTGGCCGGACATGCACTTCACCGGGTAGCAGCAGTCCACCGTGCCGCGGCCCATGCCGAACTCGCGCCCTTGCGCGTCGGAGGTGTCGGAAGAGAACTCGACGCGGCGCGGATCGAACCCCAGCGCAACGAGGAAGCCGACCCAGAACTGGTGCGTCGACCACAGGTTCAGCGCGCGCGGCATGCCCACCCGCAACAGCTCGCGCGGCTTGGCCAGCGGCGCGGTGCCGGCAGCCGGCGCCGCCGGAGCTTCAGGCGACGGCGGTGTTGCCGACGCCGGCGCCGGCTCGCGCAGGCTTGAAGGCCTGGTCGCGAACCATCTCAGCAATGTTGGGGTGGGCACTTCGCACGCCTTCGAGTTCGGCCTTGACGATCTTCATCTCGTCGACGTTCTCGACGAGTCCCTTGGGGCAGGTGTTGCCGCTGATGACGCGCGCCCAGCCGGCCTGCAGCGGCACCTTGCTCCACGGCCGGCCGGCGGCGCCTTCGAGCTTGACGTCGATGAAGGTGCGGCGGCAGTTCACCGCGCACCAGTGGCACACCGTGTCGTCGCTGGTGATGCTGACGTGCTCGAGCCGCTCGATCGCCTCGAAGCCGCGGAAGCGCGAAGGCGTGCCTGCGGCGCGCCGGCGGTGCTCGTCGCGCGCCGCCAGCGCCGCCCCGATGGCGCCGGCCTCGCCGCAGTGCGGGTGCACCACCACCTCGGCATCGGGCACCTTCTGGCCGATGAAGTCGACCTGTGCCTTCACCACCGCCAGGTTGCGATGGGTGCCGCCTTGCAGCACGAACTTGCGCCCGGCCGCGGCCAGGTTCTGCAGCTGGCCGGCGTAGACCCACACGTTCAACGGCAGCACCGCGGCGAGCGAAGCCATGATCTCGTCGCTCGACCAGCCCTTGCGCTGCTGGTTGACGATGTCCGACTGCAGGAAGACGCCGCAGCCCATCGCCAGCGCGGGCATCGTCTTCGCCTGGAAGGCGCGGCCGGCGTAGTCGGCCAGCGGCACGTCGTAGCGCTCGGCCACGCCTTGCAGGAAGGCGCCGTTGCCCGACGAGCACTGCGAGTTCAGCCGGAAGTCGGCCACCGTGCCCTGGCGCAGGATCATGATCTTCACGTCGCAGCCGCCGACGTCGCAGATGACATCGGCGTCGGGGAAGAAGTGCAGCGCCGCGTTCGCGTGCGCCACCGTCTCGACGACGCTGGCGTCGGCGCCGACGATGTCGCGCAGCAGGTCCTTGCCGTAGCCGGTGATGCCCAGCGAGGCGATGCGCGCGAAGCCCGCGGCACGCACCTGGCGCAGCAGCGCCTTGGCGTCCTCGATCGGGTTGCCGGCCGAGGGCTCGTAGCAGCTCGCGAGCAGCCGGCCATCGCCGGCGAGCAGCACCGCCTTGGCCGTGGTGCTGCCGAAGTCGCAGCCGAGGAACACCGGTTCCTGAGGCGGCCCGCCGGCAGCCGCGGACGCCGGCGCCGCCGGTTCGACGGGCCGCGGCGACCCGGGTGGCGGCCCGTACCGGCCCATGAACGCCTGCAGATCGCCGGCATCGCGCACGAGGCCGCCCGCCCCTTCGCGCGCCTTGTGTTCCCACTGGCCGACGTCGATCCACTGCCGCAGCGCCGCGGTGCCGGCATAACGTCCGACCTCCACGGGCTCGGCGGCCGCCACCGCCACGCAGCCCAGGCACGCGTAGTACAGCGCCTGCTCGGGCACCTGCACCGGGTCGGCCCCGTCGGGCACCGGCACGCCGCGCTCGGCCCACAACTCGCGCAGGTGGTGCCGCCACGCTTCCTGCAGGCCGGCGAAGAACAGGTTCGGCCCGCCCAGCAGCAGCACGCCGGGCCTGGGCACATTGCCCTTGGTCAACGTGGCCAGGTTCTGGTGCACGACCGCCTCGAACAGGCTGGCGATGATCTCCTCGACCGGCACGCCGGACTTGACGAGCGAGTTGGCGTCGGCCTCGGCGAAGATGCCGCACTTGCTGCTCACCTTGTGCAGCGTCAGGCCTGCATAGCGCATCGCCGCCAGCTGCTCGGGTGCGATGTGCAGCTTGCGCGCCGTCTTCTCGACGAAGGTCCCGGTGCCGCCGCTGCAGGCGCTCTGCATGAAGACCTGCTTGCCCTTGCCGGCGCTCTTCCCGTCGGGGTCGGCGCCGCCGGCCGGCGTGAAGAACAGCGTCTTCATGTCCTCGCCGCCGATCTCGGAAACGAAGTGCACTTCCGGGTGCAGCTGCTCCACCGCCGCGGCCACCGCCACCACCTCCTGCACGAACTTCGCGCTCAGCCGCGGCGCCAGCGCACCGCCGCCCGAGCCGGTGATGTAGACGCGGTCGCGGCCGGCGGCCAGGCCGCATTCCTGCTCCAGCCGCTCGAGGAAGGCGAGCGCCGTCTCGGCCTGCTTCGTGTGGTGACGCTGGTAGTGCTGCCACAGGATCGTTCCGTCGCGCACCGCCACCGCCTTGATCGTGGTCGAGCCCACGTCCAGGCCGACCGTGATGGCGCTCATGCGCGCGCGCCCTGCTGCGGCACCGCCGCGGCGCCGGCCAGCGTCGCCAGGTGCAGCGCGAAGTTCGCCGCCGAGCCGGTGACGCCTTCGTGCTGCGGGATCGGCGTCGTCGCGCGGTTCAGCGCCGGACGGCGCAGCGCGATGTCGCGCAGCTGCGGTTCGGTCAGACCGATGCGCGCCAGCACCGCTTCGTACTCGCGCTGGGCGCGCTTGCGCGCCTCGGTCAGCACCATCTGGCAACGCGACAACGCGTGCACCTCGGCGTCGCCCTTGACCTCGATCGGCGCATAGAGCAGCGCCGGGTAGCGCCCGAGCACGCCGGCCATCGCGCCGACGCTCATCGTGTTGGGCATGCACGAGTACGGCGACAGTTCGCACACCATGTGCGCCTTGTGGTGCAGGTGCGACCACAGCGCCTTGCCCACCAGCATGTCGCCCTCGCCGCCGTTGAGGCGGCTGTGGAACCACGGCTTCGCCAGGGCGCGCAGTTCGTCCTGCGGTGGCAGCGCCCGCGGCACGTCGGCCAGCGTGTGCCGCATGCGCCGATGCGTCCAGCGCAGCAGGTGCTGGGCGGCGCGGATGGCCATCGCCCGGCGGCGCGCGCCGCGCCTGAGGCCGGCGCGGTCTTCGTGGTCCTGTGCCGCCAGCCGCATCAGGTAGTCCAGCCACACCGTGATCGCCGCCGGGTAGACCTCGGCGCCTTCGCTCTCCAGCCAGCGGTGCAGGTGGTGGTTCGGCTCGCCTTCCACCGTCTGCAGGTAGAACTCGCCGGTGATCTTGACGATCGGCTTGACGCGCAGCCGGTCGAGCTCGATGGCGTCGAAGTGCCGCCGCACGCGCTTCATCGCCGCGGCGAAGTAGCCGGTGCCGAGGTGCCAGAACGCGTTGCCGAGCCCGGCACCGCCGCGCCGCGGGCGCTGCCGCATGGCCTCGTGCAGCTCGTCGATCGCCGCCTCGACCGCGCGCTGCGTCGCCCCGGGCACCCGCTCGTAAGGCCTGACGCGGTATTCGAGGTCCTGCACCACATCGCTCATCACGATCGCCCACACCGCGCCCAGCGTCGCCGGCAGGTCCAGCCGCAGCGCGCCGCCGGGCGCCGCGCCCTGGTCCATGTCGCCCTGGCCGAGCAGGTACATGCGGAAGGCGTCGAGGCCGGCGTTGCGCAATGCCAGCTCGTAGCTCTGGTGGTACTGGCCGAAGCGGCAGGCGCCGCAGGAGCCCGCGGTGAGATAGATGTAGCGCTGCGCCACCGCGTCGGCACCGATGCGCCCGGCCTCGCCGCGCAGGAAGTTGGCCAGGTTGCCGGTGGTGAAGCTGGTCGGGCTGCACTGGCCGATGTCGGCGGCCTCGCGCCCGGCCATCAGGTCGGCGTGCGTGGCGGCGGGCAGCACGCGCACGCGGTGGCCGAGGTTCTCGAGCACGCCTTGCAACAGCCGCTCGACGCGCCAGTGCAGGCCGCCGAAGAGGACTGTCACTTCGCCCTTCTCGGCCTCGGTGTAGGGGCCGGGGCGATAGGCGCGGTAGGGCAGTTGGCCGGCGGCTGGCTTCGGCGGCACGCGGGGCCCGGCAGTCCCCGCTGGCGTGCCGCGCCGGGCCGGCGTGCCGGCCGCCTCGGCAGCAACGGCGATGCGGATCGTCCGGCGGCCGCCGCCACCCGGGGGTGGGGCGGCCGCCGTAGCGGCCACGGCAGACTCGCCTGCAGGCTCGGCCATCGCGCGTCTCCTCGTTCTTCTGGGGTCCGGATCAATGTACACGCGGGCCGCCGCGGCGCCTTCCGCTGCGGCCGCACCGCCCTTATGCTCGCGTGCCTTCTCGCCGCATGCCCGATGCCGCCAGCCTTGCTGACCGCCGCGCTGGCCACGCCGCTGCTGGCGTTGCGGCGGCTGGGCCGTCCGCCGGCGCTGGCCTCACTCGGCGAGGGCGAAGTGCGCAGCTACGCCGCCGGCATCGCCTACATGCTGCAGGCGCGGTTGTGGGCGCTGCTGCGCGGCGCGCCCGGCTGGCGCGAGGTGCACCGCGCGTGGCGCCAGGCCAGCGGCGGCGACGCGGCGCAGCGGCGTGACGCGCTCGCCGGAGAGCAGCACCGCCTGCACGCCGACGACCGCATCGAGCTCGTGGCCGATGGCGCCGCCGGGTTCGCCCGCCGCGAGGCGCTGTACGAAGGCGCGGCGCGCTCGATCGACATCGCCAGCTACTACCTGCAATCCGACGCGACCGGCCGCGCCACGGTGCGGGCGCTGCTGGGCGCCGTGCGCCGCGGCGTGCGCGTGCGGCTGCTCGTCGACCGCTTCATGACCTTCAAGAAGACGCAGGAGGTCGAAGGCCTGCCGGCGTTGCTGGCCGAGGCCGTGGCCGGCGGCATCGCGCTGCGGCAGTGGCACGACCCGCAGCGCCCCTACGACAGCAACCACCGCAAGATGATCATCGTCGACGGCGCGGCGGCCCTGGTGGGCGGGCGCAATTTCGCCGACCACTACCGCGGCGACGCCTGGCGCGACCTCGACCTCGTGCTGCACGGGCCCTCGGTGGCGCCG
The DNA here is from genome assembly GCA_016790425.1 of Rubrivivax sp. Lineage (GTDB taxonomy): Bacteria > Pseudomonadota > Gammaproteobacteria > Burkholderiales > Burkholderiaceae_C > Rubrivivax. The sequence continues at coordinate 11,659 of JAEUPF010000127.1, read as the reverse complement.
CTGGCGCGGCTGTTCGAAGCGGTGTGGGTGGCGGCGGCGGCCGGTGCCGCCGAGGGCAGCGGCGCTGCCATCGGACGCGCGGTGCCGCAGGTGGCGCCTTGGCTGGACCACACCCCGGCCGGCGTGCTCGCCGACCCGATGATGCGTTTCGCGCTCGCGGCCATCGGCGCCGCCAGCCGCAGCGTCGAGCTCGAACTGGCCTACTTCGTCGCCCACGAGCCGCTCGTCGAGGCGCTGGCGGCGGCGGCGCGCCGCGGCGTCGCGGTGCGCCTGCTCACCAACTCGGCCGCCTCGAACGATCTGCCCTTCGCCACCTGGACCACCTACGAAGGGCTGCGGCGAATCCTCGAAGGCGGCTGCGCCGTTCACCTGCGCCGCGGCAAGGGCCGCACGCTGCACTGCAAGTACCTCGTCGTCGACGGCCGCTGGGTCAGCTTCGGCAGCCACAACCTCGACTACTTCTCGCCGCGCTTTTGCTGCGAGACCAACCTCGTCGTCGACGACGCGCGGCTGGCACGCGAGCTGCTGGCGTTCTTCGACAGCGGCTGGTCCGAAGCGATGGCGGCGACGCCCGCCGAAGTGCAGCAGTGGCTGCAAGGCGCCACGCGGCTGCGCTGGTTCGACCGCGCGTTCCGCGACTTCCAGTGAACGCCGCCGCAGCAGGACGACCACCCGGGCTGGCCGCAGCCGAGCGCGCGGGTGGCAGCGGCGGTGGCATCGGCATCGGCAGCGGCAGCGGCAGCGGCAGCGGCAGCGGCAGCGGCAGCGGCAGCGGCGGCAGCGGCAGCAGCGCCGGCGACGGTGGTGGCGGTGGCGCGGCCGCGGCCGCACTGCTGCTCGGTGCCGCGGCGAGCGGCTTCGACGCCGGTGCCGTGGGCTACGTGCTGCCGGCCCTGCGCCTGGCCACCGGTGCGGACGCGCAGACCGCTTCTTGGTTCGTTTCGCTGTACGTCGCCGGCATGCTGGCGGGCATCCCGCTGGCCGGCAGCGCGGTGGCGCGCTGCGGCGCACTGCGCCTGTACCGCGCCGCGCTCGTGCTGGCGCTGGCCGGCGCACTGCTCGCGCTGGCCTCGGCAGCCATCGCGCCGGTGCTCGCGGCGCGCCTGCTGCAGGGCCTCGGGCAAGGACCGCTTCTGCCGCTGGCGGCGACACTGGTGGCGCAGCGCTGGCCGCCGGCGCGGCAAGGTCGGCTGCTGGGCGCCTTGTCGCTCGCCTACGGCGTGGCCTTCCTCGCCGCGACGGCGGTCGCGCCGCCGCTGCTGCAATGGGGCGGCTGGCGCGCCTGCTTCGCGCTCAGCGTGTTCGCCACGGCCTCGGCGCTGGCCACGACGAGTCGATCGGCCGCATCCTGGTCGCGCACCGGGGAAAGCGGTGCCGCCGTGTCGGCCGCGCAGCGCGCGGCCGATGCGGGCCAGGCGCGCGACCGGGTCGCCGCGCCGGCGGGCCCGCGCACCTGGCTCTGGCAGCGCGAAACGGTGGCCATCGCCGTGCTGGCGCTGGGCACCGGCGTCGGGCAGGCGATGCTGGTGTGGTTTCCGACGCTGGCCATCGCGCGGCTGGGCGTGGCGCCGCTGGCCACCTCGGTGCTGATGCTGCCGCTGGTGGCCGGGGGGATCGCCGCCACGTTGCTGGTCACCGCAACGCTCGACCGCTTCGGCGCTCGCCGCCTGCTGGCGCTGGGCGCCGCCGCAGCGTCGGTCGGCGCGCTGCTCGCGGTGCTGGCGCCCCCTTCGCGGCTGGCGTTCATGGCCGGTGCCGGTGCCTTCGGCTTCGGCATCGTCGGCCTGTGCGGGGGCCCGCTGCGCTACGCCGCGGCACGCGCGGTGCCGGCGGCGGGCCAGGGCCTGGCGCAAAGCGCGGTGGCCCTGTTGACGAACGTCGGCCTTCTGGGCGGCAGCGTGCTGCTCGGGGCGATGGCGCGCGGCGCAGGCGAGGCCGCCGCCGGCGAGCGCTTCGTGGTCGAGCGTGCGCTGCTCGCCGCCGGGGCCTGGATGACGCTGAGCTTCGTCGCGCTCGCCGGCCTGCGCACGCACCACGGCCCGCCGCGCGAGCTTCCGGAACCGCCGCAGCCGCACGAGTCGCCGCAGCCGCACGAGTCGCCGGAGCCGCACCAGCCGCACGAGCCGCACGATTCGCACGAACCGCACGACCGGCCCGACCCACGCGTCTGCGCCAGGCCGCGTTGAAGCGCACGAACCGCGCGGCAGCGCCGCCGGCGCGCTTCGCAGTCCCGCGCCGGTGGCCGGCCGCCTACCGGGCGCCGAACATCATCCGGCGCGCCAGCGCGTCCTTCAGCAGCGGCAGGCGCTGCACCGCGGCCAGCCCGGCGGCGCGCAGCGTGCCCATGCCCGGCGCGCCCCAGGTGAACGAGCGGGCGAGGAAATCGGTGGCGGCGATCATCGTCCAGCGGTCGGGCGCGCGCTGCCATTCGACGCGCTTCAGCGCACGTTCCAGGTCGTCGGCGTCGCGCAGCGCGGCGACCAGCGCGTGCGCGTCGCGCAGGCCGAGGTTCAGGCCCTGGCCGGCCACCGGGTGCAGCGTCTGCGCCGCGTTGCCGATGCGCACGACGCGGCCCTGCACCAGCGTGCGCTCGGCGTTGAGGCCGAGCGCGAAGTCCTTCAACGCCGACAGCTCGACGATGCGGCCGGCCTCGGCCGGGAAGACGGTGTTCAGCAGCGCCAGGCGTTGCGCCGGCGCCAGCGGCCGCACCGGGTCGTCGTCGGCGTTCACGCACCAGACCAAGGCGGCGCGGCGGCGCCCTTCCGACGGCGCCGCCGTGCGGCGGCCGCCACCCGCATCGGGCAGCGGCAGCAGCGCCGCCGGCCCTTGCCGCGTGAAACGTTCGTAGGCGCGGCCGCGCACGTCGGCGGCACCGGGGTCCCGGCCTTCGAGCACGACGCTGCCCACCCAGGCCGTCTGCCGGTAGTCGCGCGCCACGCCCTTCTTCGCCTGCTCGGCGAAGACGCCGCCCTCGGCCACGACGGCCAGGTCGTGGTGCTGCGCGGCGCCGCCGCCTGGCAGTTGCACCGCCACCTCGGCGCCGACGGTCGCGACGCTCGCCACCGGCGCACCCAGCCGCAGCGAAAGCCGCGCCGGCTCTGCCGCGCACGCCGCTTCCCAGGCTTGCTGCATCGGCGCCACCAGGGCGCCGTAGCCGAGCACGGCGCCCAGCTGCTTCACCGCCATCTCGCGGGCTTCGATCAGCACCTCGGGCTGACCGGGGGAAGGCGGTGCCTGCGACACGTGCACCGAGGTGATCGGCGCCGCGGCGGCCGCCGGCCAGCAGCCCAGTCGCTGCAGGAACATCATGCTGCCCAGCGCCAGCGCCAGCGTGCGCGGGTCGGCCGCGACATCGCGGCCGGCGGCGCGCGCGTCGTAGACGGTGAAGCTCGCCTCGGGCAGCAGGCGGGCGCCGTGCAGCGCCAGCGCCAGCCCCACCGGGCCGGCGCCGATGACGGCCACGCGCCACGCGGTTCGATTCACGCCGGGTCACGCCTTCGCGTTGCACATGCGCCGTATTATTCGCCGCACCCCGCGCACCCCCGTTGCAGGGCCGAAGGAGCAAGGCGACATGGCGCTGATGGACTTCATCAAGAAACAGTTCATCGACATCCTCGAATGGACCGAGAGCGGCGACGGCACGCTCGCGTGGCGCTTCCCGATGGCCGGCAACGAGATCCAGTACGGCGCCTCGCTCACCGTGCGCGAGAGCCAGATGGCGGTGTTCGTCAACGAGGGCAAGCTGGCCGACGTCTTCGGCCCCGGCATGTACAAGCTGACGACGCAGACGATTCCCGTCCTCACTTACCTGAAGAACTGGGACAAGCTCTTCCAGAGCCCGTTCAAGAGCGACCTGTACTTCTTCAGCACCCGCCAGCAGCTCGACCGCCGCTGGGGCACGGCGCAGCCGGTCACCATCCGCGACAAGGACTTCGGCGCCGTGCGGCTGCGCGCCTTCGGCAACTACGCCTACCACATCGCCGACCCGAAGGTCTTCCACACCGCGGTGAGCGGCACGCGCGAGCGCTACACCGTCGAAGACCTCGACGGGCAGTTGCGCGGCCTGATGCTGCAGCACATCAGCGACGCGGTGGCGCAAAGCGGCGTGCCGTTCCTCGACCTGGCGGCCAACCAGGTCGAGTTCGCCAAACAGTTGCAGGAAGCCACCGCGGCCGAGTTCACCGCGCTCGGCCTGGCGCTGGACAAGGTGACGCTGCAAAGCGTCAGCCTGCCCGAGGAGCTGCAGAAGGTCCTCGACCAGAAGATCGGCATGGGCATGGTCGGCGGCGACATGGGCCGCTTCATGCAGTACCAGACGGCGCAGGCGATCCCCGAGATGGCCAAGGGCGCCGCAGGCGGTGGCGGCGGCGTCGTCGGCGACGCGATGGGCCTGGGCGCCGGGGTCGCGCTCGGGCAGGTGATGGCGCAGCAGCTGAACCAGGGGCTGCAAGGGGCCAGCGCCGGCGCGGCCGCAGCGGCGGCGCAGGCTGCGCAGGCCGCCGGTGCCGCCGCCGGCGGCGTCAAGGCCGACGACGTGATGGCGCTGCTGGAGAAGCTGGGCGAGCTGAAGGCCAAGGGCATCCTCACCGACGAGGAATTCAGCGCCAAGAAGGCCGAGCTGCTGAAGAAACTCGTGTGACCGCACGCGCCAAGCCGCTGCGCCAGCGCCAGCCAACACCGCGATAACAAGACCCGCGCAAGCGAGCGTGGCCACGACAGCGGGATCCCCGCAGCGCGCCTACCGGGCGGCCTGCCCGAACTGCGGCGCGCCGGTCGAGTTCGCCTCGGCCGCTTCGGCCAGCGCCGTGTGCAGCTTCTGCCGCAGCACGCTCGTGCGCGACGGCGAGGCCCTGCTGCGCATCGGCACCAGCGCCGAGCTGTTCGACGACCACTCGCCGCTGCAGCTGGGCGCGGGCGGTTCGTTCCAGGGCAGCGCGTTCACCCTCGTCGGCCGCCTGCAGTACGGCTATTCCTGGGGTCCCCTGGCGCCGGCTTCGCCTTCGCCGCCCCCCGCGGAGCAAGGGCCGCCCGGCATAGGCGGATCGGCTCTTGGCGGCACCTGGAACGAGTGGCACGCCCTTTTCGACACCGGCAAGAGCGGCTGGCTTTCGGAGGACAACGGCGCCTACGTGATGGCGTTCGACGCGCCTGAGCCGCCGGCCGGCGTGCCGGCGCTGGAAACGCTCACCGCCGGCCAGCGCATCGCCGTCGAGGGCCGCGCGTGGGACGTGGCCTCGGTGGTGAAGGCGCACCTCATCGCCGCGCAGGGCGAGCTGCCGCGGCCGCCGCAGCTGCACGGCGACTTCCTCGTCGCCGACCTGCGCCGCGGCGACGACGAGGTGGGCACGCTCGACGCCAGCGACCCCGGGCGCATCGGCTGGTCCACGGGCCGGCCGGTGCTGCTGTCGGCGCTGGCGATGAGCGGCTTGGCCAGCGAGCCGAAGGAGAAGACGCTCGGCGCGCGCGGCGTCCAATGCCCGAACTGCGGCACACCGCTGGAGGTCAAGCTCGCCAGCACCCGGAGCATCACCTGCGGCCAGTGCAATGCGGTCGTCGATCTCTCGGCCGGCGTCGGCGGCGAGCTGGCCCACTACACGCAGAGCAACACCCCCGCGGGCGGCCTCGGGCCGCAGATCGCGCTCGGCAAGACCGGCAGCCTGGCGCTGGGCACCAGCGAAGCGAAGCCCTGGCAGGTGGTGGGCTACCAGGAACGCTGCGACGTCCCCGAGCCCGGCAGCGACGACGAGCAGACCTTCTGGCGCGAGTACCTGCTCTACAACCGCGAGCTCGGCTTCGCCTTCCTCGTCGACTCCGAGGAGGACGGCTGGAGCTGGGTGCGCCCGGTCACCGGCGCGCCGCAGGTCAAGGGCGACCGGGCGCAGTTCCAGGGCGCGGGCTACCAGAAGAAGTACACGTACGACGCCAAGGTCACCTGGGTCCAGGGCGAGTTCTACTGGCGCGTGCTGCGCGGCGAGCGCGCCCGTGTCACCGACTACACGGGCACCGGCGGCGACAGCCGCAAGCGCCTGTCGCGCGAGGAGACGCGCAGCGAGGCGGGCCGGCCCGGCGAGCGCGGCGGCAGCGAGGTCGTGTGGTCGGCCGGCGCAGTGATCGAGGCCGCCAAGGTGGCCGACGCCTTCGGCATCGCCGCCGGCGAGCGCGCCGCGATGCAGCGCGACGTGGCCCCGCTCAGCGGCTCGGGCAAGCGCATGGGCCTCGGCAAGGTCATCATCGTCGTCGTGCTGCTGCTGATCGTGCTGAGCGTGCTGTCGGAGTGCGGCAGCGGCGGCGACCGCTGCGACGACCTGAAGCTGTCGTACGGTCCCAACAGCAACGAGTACCGGCAATGCCTGGCGCAGCGCAGCTCGGGCAGCAGCGGGCGCACCGGCGGCGGCTCTTGGGGCAGCGGGGGCGGCGGCGGCGGGCACAAGTAGCCAAGGGCCCGACCGGCATGACGACGGCGCGAGACGACGTGAACCCATCACAAGGGCCGCAGCGGCCCAGGAGGTGCTGAAGTGATCGGACTGGAATGGCTGAAGCCGAGCGCCTTCTTCGGCTCGCTGCTGTACGCGCTGATCGGCGTGGCGGTGTTCTGGATCGCCTTCGTCATCATCGACAAGCTCACGCCCTACGACCTGTGGGGCGAGATCGTCGAGAAGAAGAACCTGGCGCTGGCAATCCTCCTCGGCTCGATGTGCATCGCCATCGGCCTCATCGTCGCCGCGGCCGTGCACGGCTGACGTTGCTTCCTGCCGCGCCCGGCCGCGCAGCGCGCGGCCGTGCGGACGGGAACGGGAACGGGGCGCACGCGTGACGCCATCCACCACCGCCGCGAGCGCGGCCCGGCCGCGCCCCGCGCCGGCCGAGGTGGCGCTGCTGGCCAGCGTCTTCGTCGTCGCCGCCTGCGGCCTCGTCTACGAGCTGGCCGCAGGCGCGCTGGCCAGCTACCTGCTGGGCGACTCGGTGCTGCAGTTCAGCACCGTCATCGGCACGTATCTGTTCGCGATGGGCCTGGGCTCATGGCTGTCGCGCCTGGTCGAGCGACAACTGGTCGCGCAGTTCCTGCGCATCGAGCTGCTCGTCGGGCTGGTCGGCGGGTTGATGCCGGCGGCGCTCTTCGCCGCCTACAACCTGATGCCGCACGAATGGGGCTTCGGCGGCGGCCCGGCGTTCCGCGTGCTGCTGTACGGCTGCGTGCTGCTCGTCGGGCTGCTCGTCGGGCTGGAGATCCCGCTCGTGATGCGCATCCTCAAGCGCCACTTCGGCCAGCGCTACGCGCTGAAGGAGCTGGTCTCCGAGGTGCTGACGTTCGACTACCTCGGCGCGCTGGTGGTGGCGGTGGCGTTCCCGCTCGTCTTCGTGCCGCACCTGGGGCTCGTGCGCACCGGCGTCTTCTTCGGGCTGCTCAACGCCGCGGTGGCGGTGTGGGCGCTGGTGCTCTTTCGCGGCGAGCTGCGCCGCTGGCGAGCCCACGCGCTCGCCTGCGCGATGGTGCTGGCGGTGCTCGCCGCGGCGATGCTCGGCGCGGCCCGCCTCACCACCTGGGCCGAGGACCAGTTCTACGGCGAAGGCATCATCCTGCGCGAGAGCAGCGAGTACCAGCGCGTCGTCGTCACGCGCAGCGGCGGCGGGGCCGGCGGCGGGAGCAGCATCCGCCTCTTCCTCAACGGCAACCTGCAGTTCCACTCGCGCGACGAATACCGCTACCACGAGGCTTTGGTGCACCCGGCGCTGGCGGCGCACGGCGCGCCGAAACGCGTGCTGGTGCTGGGCGGCGGCGACGGCCTGGCGGTGCGCGAGGTGCTGCGCCACGCCGGCGTCGAGCAGGTGACGCTGGTCGACCTCGACCCGCACATCACCCGGCTCTTCGCGCGCCACGAACTGCTGGCCGAGCTGAACGGGCACGCGCTGACGAACCCCAAGGTGCGCGTCGTCAACGCCGACGCGTTCGGCTGGCTCGAACAGCACGCGCGCGCCATCGCCGCCGGCAACGCGGCGCCGTTCGACATCGTCATCGCCGACTTCCCCGACCCGAGCAACTACGCGCTCGGCAAGCTGTACACGACAAGCTTCTACCAGCGCGCCGACGGCGTGCTCGCCGCCGGCGGCTGGATCGTCGTGCAGACCACCTCGCCGCTGGTGGCGCGGCGCAGCTTCTGGACCGTCGTCGCCACGCTCGAGGCAGTGGGCTTCGCGACCTGGCCCTACCACGCGCTCGTGCCCAGCTTCGGCGAATGGGGCTTCGTGCTTGCAGGCCGCCGCCCGTGGCCCGGCGTGCGCGCGCTGCCGCCGGGCCTGCGTTTCCTCACCGTCGAAGGCATGCCGGCGCTGCTGCAGTTCCCGCCGGACATGGCGCGCGTGGCCGCCGAGCCCAATCGCCTTTCGAACCAGGTGCTGGTGAGCACGTTCGAGGAAGAGTGGGGGAAGGTGCGGTGAGCAGCGCCGCAGACGCCGGCGCCGCGCCCGGCTGAGGCCGATGCCGACGGTGCCGCGGCGATGAAGCGCAGGACGCTGCTGGCGACGGCGGCGGCAGCGGGCAGCAGCGCCGCGCTGCTGGCGTGCGGACGCCGGCCGCCTGAGGCGAACGGGCCGCACCGGCCGGCGCCCGGGCGCGACATCGAACTGCGCTGGGTCGGCGGCGCGGCGCACCCGCGCGGGCACCGGCTGCGCGACGCTGCCTGGCGCGATGCCCTCGTCGGCCGCGCCTGGCCTGTGCCGGGGGCGGCGCAGCGCGCGGCGGTGCTGGTGCTCGGCGGCGGCGTCGCCGGCCTCGCGGCCGCGCGCGCCTTCACCCGCCGCGGCATCGACGACGTGCAGGTGCTCGAACTGGAGGACAGCGCCGGCGGCAACGCCCGCGCGCATGCGCTCGGCGGCACCGCCTGCCCGCTGGGCGCGCATTACCTGCCGCTGCCCGGCGCGCAGGCGCACGAGGTGGCCGAGTGGCTGCACGAGATCGGCCTGCTGCACACCGACGCCGCCGGCCGCGTTCGCCCCGACGAGCGGCACCTGTGCCACAGCCCGCAGGAGCGCCTCTTCTTCGAAGGCCGCTGGATCGAAGGGCTGCTGCCGCCGGCCGAAGCGGGCTCGGCAAGGCTGGCGCAGTACCGCCGCTTCGCCGCGCGGGTCTCGGCGCTGCAGCGGCCGGGCGGCGGCGCCGGCCCGAACCGCGGCGGCCCGGCCTTCGCGCTGCCGGCGCACCGCTCGCGCTGGACGGCCGAGCTGGCCGCACTGGACGCGACGACCTTCGCGCGCTGGCTCGCCGCCAACGCCATCACCGACCCGGTGCTGACGACCTACCTCGACTACTGCTGCCGCGACGACTACGGCGCCGGCATCGCCACAGTCTCGGCCTGGGCCGGCGTGCACTACTTCGCCAGCCGGCACGGCTTCGCTGCGCCGGGCGACGGCGAGGCGCCCGAGAGCGGCGCCGGCTCGGCACGCGAAGCGGTGTTCACGTGGCCCGAGGGCAATGCCTGGCTGACGCGGCGCCTGGCCGCGCCGCTTGGCGAGGCCCGGCCCGGCCAAGGCGGCGGCCGCCGCCTGCACACCGCGCACACCGTGCTCGCCGTGCGCGAGGAACGCCACCGCGTCACGGTGCTCGCGTTCGACGAGGCGCTGCAGCAGCCGCGGGCGTGGGAAGCCGGCACCGTCGTCGTCGCATTGCCGCTGCAGGTGGCACGGCACGTCGTGCAGCCGGCCTCGGCCGCGCTCGCCTCGGCGTTGCGCGCCGCCGGCGAGGCGGTGACGACCGCGCCCTGGCTCGTGGCCAACTTGCTGCTCGAGCGGCCGCTGTTCGACAACGTGCAAGGCGCGCCGCCGGCGTGGGACAACGTGATCCACGGCGGCCGCGGCCTCGGCTACGTCGACGCCACGCACCAGCGGCTGAGCCCGGTGCCCGGCCCGGGCGAGCAGCCGGTGCTGACCGCGTACCACGCGCTGGGTGCCGGCGAACGCGGCGCGCTGCTCGCCGACGACCCGCGGCCCTGGGCCGAACGGGTGCTGGGCGAGATCGAGACCGCGCACCGCGAGCTGCGCTGGCGCGTGCAGCGCATCGACCTCGCGCGCTACGGCCACGCGATGGCGGTGCCGCGCCCGGGCCTGCAGCGCCATGCCGCGCTCGCTGCGCTGCGCGCGGCCAACGGGCGGCTGCGCTTCGCCCACGCCGACCTCGCCGGCTACTCGGTCTTCGAGGAAGCCTTCACTGCCGGGTGCGAAGCCGCGCTGCCGCCGCTGCTGCCCTGGCGCGTGTAGGCCACGAGCCTTCCGAAGCGGCCGCATCCGCGTCAGCCCCTGCCCCGCTCGCGGAAGACAGCAGGGGCGAGCGCTCGCGGCGAGGCGCTGCGGTACCCTCGGGCACACACCCCACTGCAACAGAACCCAGCCATGCAATACCGCCACCTCGGCAAGAGCGGCCTGCGCGTGAGCGCGCTGTCGCTCGGCTCGTGGATCACGTACCACAACCAGGTCGACGCCAAGCTCGCCGCCGAGATGCTGGCCGCGGCCTTCGACGCCGGCGTCAACTTCTTCGACAACGCCGAGGCCTACGCGCTCGGCAAGAGCGAGGAGATCATGGGCGCGGCGCTGCGCCAGCTCGGCTGGCCGCGCCTGAACTACATCGTCTCGACGAAGTTCTTCTGGGGCATCGATCGCAGCGTGCCGGCCGAGCGGGCCGTCAACCGCCGCGACACGCTGAACCGCAAGTACCTGATGCAGGCCATCGACGGCAGCCTGAAGCGCCTGGGCCTGGAGCACGTGGACCTCGTCTACTGCCACCGCCCCGACCCGACGACGCCGGTGGAAGAAGCGGCGCGCGCGATGAACGACATCATCGTCGCCGGCAAGGCGCTGTACTGGGGCACCAGCGAATGGCCGGCCGAGGCGATCCGCACCGCCTGGCAGCTGGCCGACCGGCATGGCTGGCACAAGCCGCTGATGGAACAGCCGCAGTACCACCTGTTCCACCGCAAGCGCGTCGAAGTGGAGTACGCGCCGCTGTACGGCGAGATCGGCCTCGGCCTCACGACGTGGAGCCCGCTGGCCAGTGGCCTCTTGACGGGCAAGTACCGCGCCGGCATCCCCGCCGGCAGCCGCGGCGCGATGGACAACATGGCCTTCATGCGCGGCAACCTCACCGATGCCGCGCGCAACGCTGCCGTGGCCAGGCTGGAGCCGATCGCCGCCGAGCTGGGCGGCACGCTGGCGCAACTGGCCGTCGCCTGGGCGGCGCGCAACGAGCACGTCAGCACCGTCATCACCGGCGCTTCGAGCCGCGAGCAACTGGCCAGCAACCTCGGTGCGATGGCCCTCGTCGAGCGCCTGACGCCCGAAGTGCTGGCACGCATCGACGCCGTGACGGCTGCGCTGGCCGATTGAGTCGAGCCGAAAGATCGAGTCGAGCCGAAAGGCGGCGTCTGAAGGGTGGTGGCGAGATCGGGCCGGCGGGTTGCCCTGCTCCGCTCATGTCCTCTTTCGGCCGCCCAGCGTCGCTGGGCGCCCGAATGCCTCCTTTACTTCGCTGCGCAGGGCACCCCGCCGGCCCGATCGGCACCGCCGGTGGCACTCTCGATCGCCGACAACAGTGCCGGTGCGGTGCCGAGGCCACCGGGTGGTCGCCTCAGCGAGGTAAAGGGGGCATTCGAGTGCCCTGCGGCGCCAAGCG
>JAEUPF010000078.1 GCA_016790425.1 Rubrivivax sp. | reverse complement strand
GAACCCGCGGGCCATGCGGCCCGCGCGCGCTTGGCCGCGCAGCCGTCGCGCCAGGTGGTCTCCCAGCCCGCGGCCGGCGCGATGCAGTCGATGGTGTCCGGCCCCACCAGCGCCGCCGCGGCGCCGGCATCGAGCACACCGGGCGGCATGCCGCCCGCCTTCACCGTCTCGATGGCCGCCAGCAGCGTCCGCCGGTTGGCCATGATCACCTTGTCGCTCGTGCCCAGGTGCTCGCGCGTGCGGTCCTGGATGGCACCCATGCTCTCGCAGGCCCACGGGTCGTGAACGTTGATGTCTGCATCGCCCATGCCGAGGTAGGTGAGCCTGGCCTGCTCGGCGGCGCTGTATCCCCAGTCGTTGTCGCGCCCCTTCTTCGGCAGGTAGTCGGGCAGCGCGGTGTTGACGAGGCGCTGGCTGCGCATCGTCTCCCGGTCCAGCGGCGCGTCGAAGCTGGTGAAGAACGAGTACCAGTACGTGTTGTGGTCGTCCACCGGCACGTGCATCTGCGTGATCGTCATCGTCTCGGACAGCGGGATCACGAAGGTGTAGGGGAACAGCGCGTTGGTCACGCGCACGTGCGTCAGCCGCTCGTTGACGATGCGCAGCGTCGTGATGCGCGTCAGGCCGGCGGCCTTGTCGCCGAGCGGCTCGTGCCGGATCTCGGGCGAATGGCACTCGCGCAGCACGCGTGTCATCGGCCAGCGCTCGCCGTCGATGGTGCCGGCGCTGGCACCGCGGAACTGGCGGCCGTAGGTGTGCGCGGGGTCGGTGTCCTCGTCGAGCATGCGGTGCAGGAACGAAGCGTGCGCCGGGTCGATGCCGACCTCGAACGCCTGCAGCCAGTTGCAGCGCCACAGGCCCTTGAACGCGAAGCTGTGCGAGGCCGGGGCGGCGAAGCAGTCGAAGGCCGGCAGTTCGGGCGGGCTCGACCCCTCTGCGCCGAGCCACGCGAAGAGCGTGCCGGCGGCCACCTGCAGCGGATAGCTGCGCTGGCGCACGCGCTGGCACAGCGTCGAGGGCATGCCGTTCATCGCCGGCTCGGCCGGCGTCTCCAGGCAGCGGCCGTCGGCGGCGAACTTCCAGCCGTGGAACGGGCAGCGCACGCCATCGCCTTCGTGGCGCGCGTACTTCAGGTCGGCGCCGCGGTGCGGGCAGTCGCGGTCGAGCAGGCTGTAGCGGCCCTCGGCGTCGCGCCAGAGGATGAGGTCCTGGCCGAGCAGGCGCACCGCCTTCAGCGGCCGCTCGGCCATCGCCGGGTCCAGGCGCGGCTCGAACTCGTCGAGCAGCGCCACCGGGTGCCAGTAGCGACGCAGCAGCTCGCCGCAAGGCGTGCCGGGGCCGATGCGGGTGATCAGTTCGTTCTGGGCGGCTTGCATGGGCGAAGAGTCTAGTGGCGGGCCAGGCCGGACGAATCGGGACCGGCACGGGGCGCGGGCGCTGCGCTTGGGCCCGGGGCGCCGCGCGGCCGGCGCCGGTGATCGCGGTCGCGGCAGCGGGCCTTCAGGCGATTTGAAGGGCGCCTTCAAGCGCGGGCAGGTCCCGCGGCGGACCATCGACCGCACAGTTCGCATCCAGCGCGGCGCGTTGCCCGCTTCACCCCTCACTCTCGAAGGAACGCTCCATGCAACCCATCGCCCCTGTCGTCGTCGCCGGCCGCCTGCTGCTGGCGCTCATCTTCATCGTCGCCGGCTACGGCAAGCTCACCGGCCTGGCGGGCACCGCGGGCTACATCGCCAGCAAGGGCCTGCCGCTGCCGGCCGTGCTCGCCTTCGGCGCCGGCGTGCTGGAACTGGTCGGCGGCATCGCGCTGGCTGCGGGCTTCAAGGCGCGCTGGTCGGCGCTGGCGCTGGCCGTGTTCACGCTCCTCGCCACCTTCATCTTCCACGCCTACTGGTCGGTGCCGGCCGAGCAGCAGATGGTGCAGCAACTCATGTTCATGAAGAACCTGGCCATCACCGGCGGCTTGCTGATGGTGTTCTCGTTCGGCGCCGGCCCGGCAAGCCTGGACCAGCGCAGCGGGGCGGCCGCCAAGCTGGCCACCGCTTGATGGCCACCGCCTGAGCGACGCCAGCCGCGCTGGCGCCCTCCTTCGCCCGCCCGCCGATGCAACGGCCGGCGGGCGTTTCCTTTCGTGGGCTAGCGGTTCATCGGCGCGAGCGCCGATGCCATCGCTTCGGCCAGCACCGCCAGCGTCACCGGCTTGCTCAGCAGCGCCAGGCCAGCGGCGGCGGCTTCGCGGCGCAGCGCGTCGTCCGTGTCACCGCTGACGAGGATGGCCGGCAGGCCCGGCACTCGCTGGCGCAGGCGGTGCACGGCAGCCAGGCCCGAGTCGCCGTCGCGCAGCCGCCAGTCGGCCAGCAAGAGCTCGGGAGCGAACGACGCCACCTGCGCCAGGGCTTCTTCGCTGCTGCCGGCCTCGGCGACGCGGCAGCCGAAGTGCGCCAGCACGTGGCGCACCGCGCGGCGCACCGCCGGCTCGTCGTCGAGCAGCAGCACGCGGCGGCCGCGGAGGCCACCCGGGCCACCGCCGGGCACCTCGCCTTCCCCTGCGGCACCGGTCGCCGCGAGCGCTCGGGGCCTGCCGGCACGGCCGGCGTCGGCGTGTCCGGGCGCCAGCGGCAGGCGCAGCGTCACCGTCGTGCCGCGCCCGGGCTCGGAGTCCAGTTCGAGCGGCATCTGCAGCAGCGTGGCCAGCCGGCGCACGATCGCCAGGCCCAGGCCGAGGCCGCTCTCGCGCGGCGTGTTGCCGTCCGCCTCGGCGCGGAAGAACTCCTCGAAGACGCGCTCGCGCGCCGCGGCCGGGATGCCGCGGCCGCTGTCGCGCACCGTCACCGTGGCGAAGCGGTCTTCGCCGTCGATGGTGGCGACGACAGCCACTTCGCCGCGCTCGGTGTACTTCAGCGCGTTGTCCACGAGGTTGCGCAGCACGCGCTCCAGCAGCAGCGGGTCGCTCGTCACGGTGGCTTGCAGCGGGCAGTCCAGGCGCAGCGCCAGGCCCCGGGCGAGCGCCTGCGGCTGGTGGTTGCGCACCAGTCGCTCCAGCAGCCGGTGCAGAAGCAGCGCTCGCTGGTCGACGACGACGACGCCGGCGTCGAGCTTGGAGATGTCCAGCAGCGAATCGAGCAGCCGCGCCAGCGAGCGCGTCAGCGCGCCGATCTCGCGCACCGTCTCGGGCACCTCGGCGGCGCCCGGCCCGGCTTCGAGCAGGCCCACCTGCAGCACCAGCGCGTGCAGCGGCTGGCGCAGGTCGTGGCTGGCGGCAGCGAGGAAGCGGCTCTTGGCGTGGTTGCCGGCCTCGGCCACGTCGCGCGCCGCGGCAAGCTGGCGGACCAGGTCCTCGTTCTCCACACGCATGCGGAACGACTCTTCGAACAGGCGCGCATTCAGGCGCAGGAAACGCCATTGCGCGCCGGTGGTCAGGCCGATCAGCAGCGCCACGCCGAGACCGAACAGCGACGGGTCCACCAGCAGCCAGGCCAGCGCCAGCGGCCCGAGCGTGCCCACGGCATAGCCGGCGTAGGCCCGCGGCAGCGGCGCGCAGGTGGCCACGGCGCCGCCGGTCCAGCCGAGAAAGACGGCCGTCAGCAAGGCCGCCGACGTGGTGTCCAGCCACGGCATGAACGCTGCCGCCAGGCCGTGGCTGCAGCCCAGCGCCGCGTTGGAGACGACGAGCCAGTTCAGGCGCTGCCCGATCGGCCGCGCCGCGTCGGCCACCAGAGCCCCGAGCAGCCGCGAGCGCCACTCGCGCACGGCCACCGCCAGCACCACCCAAGCGGTGAGCAAGGGCCCCGGCACGTGCTGCGCGAGCAGGAGCGCCACCAGCACCACCGCAGCGAGGATCGGCCAGCGAAGCTGCCGCTGCTGCGCCTGAAAGAAGAGCAGGCGGCGAAGGTCGATGTCGTGGCGGTGGTCCCCCTGTTGCGGGACCGCATCGGCGCCGTCGCCGGGGACGGCCCTGGGGGCAGCAGCCGTACAGGCCGCGGTGCCCGCTGCGGTGCTCGCCGCGGTGCCCGCTGCGGCGCTCGCTGCGGCGCTCGCTGCGGTGCCCGCTGCGGCGCCCATCACGGCGCTCACCATCGCTCCACCGCGTGCACCGCGTCGGCCGCCAGCACGCGGTACATGGCTTCGGTCCGGTTGCGCACGCCCAGGGCACGAAAGGCCATCGCCAGGTGCACCGTCACCGTGTTCTCGGCGATGCCGAGGTCGCGCGCGATGGCCTTGTTCGGCCGCCCGCGCAGGGCCTGCGCCAGCACCTGCCGCTGGCGCGGCGACAGCTCGGCGGCGAGGAAGCCGGCCAGCGCCTCGTCGGCAACGCATCCCGCCTGTGCGCCGTCGTCGCGCGCGCCGGGGGCGGCCGCCGCGGCGGCCGGCACCGGCTCCAGCAGCGCCAGCGGCGGCAGGTAGACCCCACGCGCCATCACCACTTCCAGCGCCGCCACCATCTCGGCTTCGCTGACGGTCTTGGGGATGTAGCCGGCGGCACCGGCGTCGATGCACCGGCGGATGGTCGCCGGCTGCTCGTCGCCCGAGACGACGACGATCGGCACGCCCTCGTAGCGATCGCGCAGGCGGCGCAGCGCGACGAGGCCGTCGGCGTCGGGCAGGTGGTAGTCGAGCAGCACGAGATCGAGCGGCCCGGTCGGGTCGGGCGCCGCGCCCCCGAGCGCCAGCGCATCGGCCAGGTTGCGCGCGCAATGCCACTGCAACGGCGCCGCCGCGGCGGGCAGCGGCCGATGCGCGGCCGCCACGCGCGCGACGACACCGCGCATGCCGCTCCAGACAACTTCGTGGTCGTCGACCAGCAGGACTCGCATGGCCGCAGCGCCTCGGGCGCCCTCCACCTTCGGGGGGTTATGCGCCATTGTGGGAAGCGCCACCCGCCGTGCAAGGCCGCCGCGGGGCGGCAGCCGGTGCGGCGTCCCCCCGCTTATCGAAGCCGGCGCAGCAGCGACATCGCCGCCGCCGGCGCCTTCTCCTTGTCGCCGCCGATGAACAGGATGAACACCTCGCGCGGCGCGGCGGCGGCGGCGGCGCTCGCCGCCGGCGGCTCGACGCGCGGCAGGCCCTCGGGCTCGCCGCCGTCGCGCCAGCAGCGCGCGCAGGCGGCGAGCTGCGCCGCCACCGCCGGCGCAATGCCCTCGGGCTCGGCCGCGGCGGCGCGCATCACGCGCGCATAGACGAAGCTGCCGGTGATGTCGGCAAACGAGGGGTACTCGTCGCTCTCGGTGAAACAGGTGGCCACGCCGTGCCGGCGCGCCAGCGCCAGGTAGGCGCTCGAGCGGAAGCTGTCGTGCCGCACGTCCATCACGTGGCGCAGCGGCAGGCCGCCGGCCACCTCGCGCGGCAGCAGCTTCAGGAAGGCTTCGAAGTCCCCGGCGTCGAAGCGCTTGGTCGGCGCGAACTGCCAGACGATCGGCCCCAGCTTGGCGCCGAGCTCGGCGATGCCGCTGCCGCAGAACCAGCCGATCGACTCGCCGGCCTCGGCCAGCACGCGCCGGTTGGTGGCCAGGCGGTGCGCCTTCAGCGAGAAGACGAAATCGTCGGGCGTCTCGTCGCGCCACCGGGCGAAGGTGGTCGGCTTCTGCGTCGCGTAGTAGGTGCCGTTGACCTCGATCATCGAGAGCTGGCGGCTCGCGTACTCCAGCTCGCGATCCTTCGGCCAGCCGGCGGGGTAGAAGTTGGCGCGCCACGGCTCGAAGGTCCAGCCGCCGACGCCGACGCGGATGGCGCCGGGCGCCGCTTCGTTGCCATGGGCAGGGTCACTGGCGCTTGCATGCATCGGTTCTCGCCTTCCGCGGTTACGCTTGCCGCCCTGATGTCGGCCGCCGTGCGCTCCACCGCATTGTCACTGTCGCTCGACGCCGGGGCCGGTCGCGAAGCGGTGTCGGCGCTGCTGACGGTGCCTTCGTCGCCGCCACCGCCGTTGGCCGCCTTCGTGCTCGCGCACGGCGCCGGTGCCGGCATGACGCATCGCTTCATGGAAGACCTCGCGCAGGGGCTGGCGGCGCGCGGCATCGCGACGCTGCGCTTCAACTTCGCGTTCATCGAGCGCGGCGGCAAGCGCCCCGACGCACCGGCACTGGCGCACGCCGCCGTGCGCGCTGCCGTGGCCGAAGCGGCGCGGCAGCTGCCCGGCGTGCCGCTGGTCGCTGGCGGCAAGTCGTTCGGCGGCCGCATGACTTCGCAGGCCCAGGCGGCCGCGCCGCTGCCCGGCGTGCAGGCGCTCGTCTTCGTCGGCTTCCCGCTGCATCCGCCCGGCAAGCCCGGCGTCGAACGCGCCGGACACCTCGGGCGCGTGCACTGCCCGATGCTCTTCCTGCAGGGCACGCGCGACGAACTGGCCGATCTGCCGCTGCTGCGCGGCGTCGTCGAACGCCTGGGCACGCGCGCCACCCTGGCGGTGTTCGACGATGCCGACCACGCCTTCCACGTGCGCGCGCGCGTGGCCGGCCGCAGCGACGCCCAGGTGCTGCAGGCACTGCTCGACGCTGCCGCGGCGTGGATCGCCGCCTGCGTCGAAGCGCCGCAGCCGGCCGCGGCCAGCGCCGCGCCGGGCGCGCCCTGACGCGCTCCGAAGCACGCCACCCGTGCCGCGCCCGCTCAAGAAGTACATCGGCAAGCGCGACTTCTCGCGCACGCCCGAGCCGCGTGGCGAAGCCGGCCCCGGCGACGCCGGCCCCGCCGCCGACCGCGTGGCGGCGAACGCCGGCCCGCTGGCCTTCGTCGTGCAGAAGCACTGGGCCTCGCGCCTGCACTACGACTTCCGGCTCGAACTGGACGGCGTGCTCGTCAGCTGGGCGCTGCCCAAGGGCCTCACCTACGACCCGGCCGACAAGCGCATGGCCGTGCACGTGGAGGACCACCCGCTCGAGTACGGCGGCTTCGAGGGCACCATCCCCAAGGGCTCCTACGGCGCCGGCCGCGTCATCGTGTGGGACCGCGGCCATTGGGAGCCGGCCGAGCCCACGCCCGACGCGCACGCGGCGCTGGCTGCCGGCAAGCTCGTGTTCCGCCTGCACGGCGAGAAGCTGGCCGGCCTGTGGGAGCTGGTGCGCATCGGCAAGCCCGGCGATCGCCAGGACGCGTGGATGCTGTTCAAGAAGCGCGACGCCTGGGCGCGGCCCGCCGCCGAGTACGACGTGGTCAGCGCCTTGCCCGACAGCGTGATCGCCCGGCCGCTCGGGCCGGTGGAGCAGCGCCAGCCGCGCGGTACGGCGGCCGACGGCGCCGCCGGCGGCGCGCCGAAGGACCACGGCGCCGCAGCAGTGCGCCCGCCCGTGGCGCCTGCCGCGGCGGCCGATCTGCCCGGCGCGGTGCGCGTGGGCGAACTGCCGGCCCGGCTCTCGCCGCAGCTCGCCACGGCGGCGGCGGCGGCGCCGGCGCGCGGCGAATGGCTCTACGAGCTGAAGTACGACGGCTACCGCCTGCTGGCGCGCTGCGACGCCAAGGGGCACGCGACGCTGCACACCCGCAACGGCCACGACTGGACGGCGAGGCTGGCGCCGCTCGCCGCCGCCGTGGCCGCGCTGGGCCTGCGCGCGAGCTGGCTCGACGGCGAGATCGTCGTCCTCGGCGACGAGGGCACGCCCGACTTCAACGCGCTGCAAAACGCCATCGATTCGCGCCGCGGCGCCGAGGCGATCCGCTACTTCGTCTTCGACCTGCCCTTCCACGACGGCTTCGACCTGCGACGCGCGCCGCTGTACGCCCGCCGCGCGCTGCTGCGGCAACTGCTGGCGCGCGGCCGCGCCCGGGCCGGCAACGGCACGGCGCTTGCCGCAGTGCAAGCCAACCTCGGCGCCACCCGCGGCAGCGCCGCCGCCGGCGATGCCGACGACGCCGCAGGGCCCGTGCGCTTCAGCGCCGACTTCGCCGCCGACGCGGCGAGCCTGCTCGAATCGGCGCGCGCGCTCGGACTGGAGGGCATCATCGCCAAGCGGGCCGACGCGCCCTACGTTTCCCAGCGCAGCGACTCGTGGCTGAAGCTGAAGATCGCCGCCCGGCAGGAGCTGGTCATCGGCGGCTTCACGGTGCGCCAGGGCGCCACCGGCGAGGTCGGCAGCCTCATCCTCGGCGTCTACGACGGCGGCGGCCGCCTGGAGCACGCCGGCAGCGTGGGCACCGGGTGGGATTCGGCCACCGCGGCGAGCCTGTTCAAGCGGCTGGCGGCGCTGGAGGTGCGCGAGCCGCCTTTCGCCGCCGGCAGCCCCGACCCCGGCCGCTGGTCGCGCCGCGCCTCGGGCAGCGAGCACTGGGTCAAGCCGCAGCTGGTGGCCGAAGTGCGCTTCACCGCCTGGACGCCGGCCGGCCATGTGCGCCACGCCGTCTTCGTGGGCCTGCGCAGCGACAAGCCGGCCCGCCAGGTGACGCGCGAAACGGTGAGCGCTGCTGCCGCGCCGGCGGGCGATGGCACGCGCGGCGCACGCAACGGCCACGGCGGCAGCAGCAGCCGCGCCGGCAAGCTCAAGGTCACGCACGCCGAGCGCGTGATCGACGCCAGCACCGGCCTCACCAAGCTGGACCTCGTGCGCTACTACGACAGCGTGGCCGAGCACATCCTGCCGCACCTGGCGGGCCGGCCGGCCTCGCTGGTGCGCGGCCCCGAAGGCGTCGACGGGGCGCTCTTCTTCCAGAAGCACGACGAGGCGAAGAGCATCCCCGGCCTGCGTCAACTGCCCGCGCGGCTGTGGCCAGAACACGCGCCGCTCATCGAGGTACCCAGCGCCGAGGCGCTGGTCAGCGCGGCGCAGATGAACGTGATCGAGTTCCACACCTGGAACTCCACCGTGAAGAAGATCGACCAGCCCGACCGCATCGTCTTCGACCTCGACCCCGGCGCCGGCGTCGCCTGGGAGCGCGTGCGCGAGGCGGCGCTGCTGGTGCGCACGCTGCTCGACGAACTGGGCCTGCAGGCGTGGTTGAAGACCAGCGGCGGCAAGGGCCTGCACGTGGTGGTGCCGGTCGCGCCGCGACTGCCCTACGACACGGTGAAGGACTTCTCGCAGGCCGCGGTGGCGCACCTGGCGCGCACGATCCCTTCGCGCTTCGTCGCCAAGAGCGGCAGCGCCAACCGCGTCGGCAAGATCTTCGTCGACTACCTGCGCAACGGCCACGGCGCCACCACCGCGGCGGCCTACTCGGCGCGGGCGCGGCCGGGGCTGGGGGTCTCGATGCCGGTGGCGTGGGACGAACTCGCCTCGCTCAAGGGCGGCGCGCAGTGGAGCATCGCCACCGCGCGCGAGCACCTGTCGCTGCGCGGCGAGGACCCCTGGGCCGCGTTCTTTGGCGCGAAACAGACACTCACGGCGGCGATGAAGGCGCTCAGCGTCGCCAAGCCCCCCGCGCGGTTGGCAGGGGCTGGAAGTTCGCGCTAACCTCGCCGCCCCGGCCGGATTCCGGTCCTAACGTCGCAGGTTCCCGCATGGCTGCCCGTTCGATTGCATCGCTGTCGCTCAGCTTCGGCCTCGTCTCGATCCCGGTGAAGCTGTATTCGGCCACCGAGACCGCCGGCACGGTGCACTTCAACATGCTGCACAACTGCGGCTCGCGGCTGAAGCAGCAGTACGTGTGCATCAAGGAGAACGTGGTCGTCGAGCGCGCCGACATCGTCAAGGGCTACGAGTTCGACAAGGACCGCTACGTCACCTTCACGCCGGCGGAGCTGAAGGCGCTGGAGGAATCGGCGCGGCACACGGTGGACATCGTCTCGTTCATCCCGCTGGCCGCGGTGGACCCGATCTACTACGACAAGGCCTACTACCTGGCACCGGACAAGCGCGGCGCCAAGCCCTACGAACTGCTGCTGCAGGCGATGCTCGAAAGCGGCCGCTGCGCGCTGGCGCGCTGGGCCTGGAAGGGCAAGCAGTACGTCGTGCAGGTGCGCCCGAGCCAGGCCGAGGACGGCGGCCTCATCCTGCAGCAACTGCTGTACGCCGACGAAGTGCGCTCGATGAAGGACCTCGACATCGAACGCGCGCAGGTCGCCAAGCCCGAGCTGCAGCTGGCGCTGCAGCTCATCGACCAGATCGCCGCCGACGACTACGACCCGGCCGAGTTCAAGGACGAGGAGAAGAGCCGCGTGCTCGCCGCCATCGACGAGAAGATCGCCGGCAAGGACATCGTCGCCGTCGAGCCGACCGGCGAGACGGCCGACTCCAAGATCATCGACCTCACCGAGGCGCTGCGCGCCAGCCTGGGCGCGCGCAAGCCGGCCGCCAAGGCGGCGCCGGCCAAGACCGCGGCCAAGCCTTCCGGCGCGGCGGCGAAATCCGCGGCGAAGACCGCCGAAGCGGCGCCGGCCCGCAAGGCCGCCACGCGGCGCAAGCAGGCCTGAAGCAGGCGCGAAAGCGCCGCTTCAAAGGGAGGGAGCCGCCGCCGGCATGGAGACCTGGAGCCTGCGCGAAGTGGGCAACACGCTCGGCCTCTCGCGCGCGCTGGTGCTGTCGCTGGTGGCCGCCGGCTTCGTCAAGCCCGCCCGCGGCAAGCGGCGCGAGTACCGCTTCAGCTTCCAGGACATGGTGCTGCTGCGCACCGCGCACCAGCTGCGCGTGGCCCAGATCCCGTCGCGCAGCATCGTGCGCTCGCTGCACCGCCTGCGTGCCACGCTGCCCGAGGCGATGCCGCTGACCGGCCTGCGCCTGCTGGCCGTGGGCGACGAGGTGGCCGTGCGCGAAGGCGGCAGCCGCCGCGCCGCCGACTCGGGGCAGCTGCTGTTCGATTTCGAGATGCCGCTGCCCCCGCCGCCGCAGCAGCGGCCGCCGCCTGCAACGGTCGAACAGGCAGCGGCCGAATCCGGCGCAGCCGTTCGATCCGCTGCCCCCGGTGCACGCGGCGCGCCCACCGCCACCGCCACCGCCACCGCCACCGCAACCATCGCAGCCGCGCCGGTGCCGCTGCCGCGCAGCGCGCGCTCGTGGTTCGAGCGCGCCAGCGAGCGCGAAGCCAGCGACGCCGCGGCCGCCGAACGCGCCTACCGCAGCGCCATCGCGCTCGACCCCGACTTCGCCGACGCCTGGCTGAACCTGGGCGTGCTGCTGGGCAATGCCGGCCGGCTGGCCGAGGCCATCGCCCTGTACCGGCAAGCGCTCGTGCGGCTGCCGCGCGAGCCGCTGCTGCACTTCAACCTCGCCGTGATGCTCGAAGACGCCGGCCGCGCCGCCGAGGCGCTGGCCGCCTACGACCGCTGTCTCGGCATCGATGCCGAGGTGGCCGACGCGCACTTCAACGCCGCGCGCCTGCACGAGTTGCTGGGTCACTCGCGCGAGGCGATCCGCCACTACAGCGCCTATCGGCGCCTCACCCGAGCGTAGGCGCCGCGGCCTCGGTCGCCGCCTCGTCCCCGAGCCCGAACACCGCCACCGCTTCGCTGGAGTCGCGCAGGTACGGCGCAGCGGGCCGTTCGGTCCACCAGTTCACCGCCAGGCTGACCCGCAGGCACTCGTCGGCGGCCGGTCGCCACAGGCGCCCGATCACGCCGTGGTAGAGGTGGCCCGGAAACACCGCGTAGCGGTTGCTCGCCGGGGGCACGAAGCGCATCGCGCGCGGTTCGCGCGGCAGCGGCCGCCCGTCCTCGCCGAGCACCTGGTCGGTGACGACGAGTTCCCCGTAGGGCACGGCATTGAAGAAGAACACGCTGGCCGATTCCGGGTGCCGGACGCGAGCCGGGTCGGCCTCGTCGAGATCGGCGCGGTCGAAGTGGCAGGGCAGCAGCCACTGCGGCGTGGCGTTGGTGGCCATGACGCTGAACCACCATTCGACGCCGACCACCCGCGGCGAAGGCCGCGCCGCCTCGCGCAGCACCTCGATCGCCCGCTCGACCACATGCGCAGGCGCGCGGCCCGCCGGGTACCAGAACGTCGTGCGGTAGAAGGGCAGGCCGGCGCGCCGCCAGTGCTCGAAGCGCTGCGGGCTCAGCACGCGCAGCAAGTGCGCGTGCAGCGGCTCGGGCAGGCACTCGGCCCAGACCTGCAGGTCGTTCAGGCCGCGGTCGGGGCAGTTCGCGGGCATCGACGGCCTGCCGTTCACGCCGTGGCGCGCAGCGGCACGCGGGGGCGGACGCCGGCCGTGCCGCCCAGGGCGTCGGACTCCGCGTGGGGCGCCGCGTCGCACTCTGCGTCGCCCCGGTACTCACCCTCGGTGTCGACGAAGCGCGCGTAGGCGGCGCGGTCGTAGATGTGATCGAGCGTCGGCGCGTGAGCGATGTCGAGGCCGCCGAACTTGCGCTTGAAGGCGCTGATGCCGGCCCACGGATGCCCCGTCTGCCCTGGCGGCGCGGTGCCCCAGAAGTCGTAGCCCGTGCAGCCGGCGGCGGCCATGCGATTCATGATCTCGTGGTGCAGCAGGTACGGCGCCATCGCCTCGCGCTGCTCGGCCAGCGAGCCGCCATAGAGGTAGGTGGCGCGATCGCCGAAGCGGATCACCAGCGCGCAGGCTAGGCGGCGGCCGCCGCGCTCGGCGAAGAACAGCTGCGCCTGCGGCCCGAACTCGCGCCGGATGGCCGCGAAGTAGCGGCGCGATCGCCGCTTCAGGTCCTGCCGGCGCGCGGTGTCGTCGCGGATGGCGAGGAAGTTCTCCAGCGCGCGTTCGGACGCGTCCTCGACCACCACCACGCCGTGGCGGCGCGCCAGGCCCACGTTGTAGCGGCCCTTGGGCTTCATCGCCTGCAGCCGCTCGTGCTCGCCGGCGCGCAGGTCGACGCAGTGCGTGTGGCGCGGCTCGCGAAAGCGGTCGCCGCACCACGGCGGCTCGAAGCGCGCGGCCGTGAAGGCGGACCAGCCCGGCCGGCGCGACTCGACGCGCAGATGGCTGATCGCGACCGCGTCGTCGCGGCGGTGCCGCTCGAGCGCCGACAGCACCGCGTCCAGCACCGCCTCGGCGCCGCGCGGCTCGTCGGGCAGCAGCGGGCCTTCCTGGATGTAGTAGAAGGCCTGGTTGTCGCCGTAGGTCCAGCGCCCGACGACGGCACCGCCGGCCAGGCGCCCCAGCTCGTCGCGCAGCATGACCGCGATGTGGCCGTAGCCGTCCTCGGCGCGGCAGCGGATCCACGCCGCGCCCTGCATGAAGCCGCCATGCGCATGCGCCGCGACGAAGCGGTCCCACTCGCGCCAGCGGTCGGCGGCCTCCCGTGTCGAGGCGGTCGCCGCGGTGGCCGTCGCGGCGGTCATCGCGGCGGTCGGCGCGGTCCCCACGGGGGGCTCGGTGCGGGTCATGGCGCCGGCGGGGCACCGGGGCCACTGCGGGCGCGCTGGCCCGCAGCGGTACCCGGCAGCGGTTACTTGCAGCCGCCTCCCTTGCCGTGGCCATGGCCCTTGCCGTGGCCCTTGCCACCGCCCTTGCCGCTGCCCTTGCCGCTGGCCTTGCCGCAGCTGCCGTCCTTGCTGCCGCCGCCCTTGCCCTTGCCGCCGCCCTTGCCCTTGCCTCCTCCCTTGCCGCCGCCGCTGCCGCAGCCGGACTTGCCGCCACCGGCGGCCAGCAGCATCTCTTCGAGGGTTAGAACTCGCATACGCACTCCTTGAAAGTCGAAGGTTCTGGTTGTCGCGAACCACCGGTTCGCCGATTCAGGCTATGAGCGCGGCACGGCCGATGTCAACGCGCGATACGCGTGCAGACACGTTGGGTGAGAACACCCAATCGCAGCGCCTGTCGCGGCGCCGCGGGCCGCACGCATGCGCAAGGGCGGCAGCCGTCGCTAGCATGTTCCGAAGACAGCCGGTGCGACAGCGCCGCTGCCGCGCCAGACGCAAGGAGTGCCTCCCGTGTTGAACATCGATCCGCATTGGCCGGCCTCGCACACGCAGGCCCTGCGCTGGGCTGCCGGCAGGATCGCCGCCGAGCGCGTCGAGCCGATCGCGCACAGCGGCTGGTCGTCGACCTACTGCCTCGCCGGCCCCGGCGGCAAGGCATACCTGAAGCTGCTGCCGCAGGTGCAGCGCCACCAGATCCCCGCGACGCTGGCCGTGGCGCGGCGCTTCCGGGCCCAGGTCCCGGCGGTCATCGACTGCGATCCCGCCGAAGGCTGGCTGCTCGTCACCGATCACCAGGGCGTCGAGGCCGACAGCGGCGCCGACTACGCCAAGGCCGCACAGGCCTACGGCAGGCTCCAGGGCCGGGCGCTGCAGGACCGCCGGCTGCTCGCCCACTTCGAGGTCGTCGACCTCGACCGCCTGTGGCCCCAGTTGCGCGAGTTCCTCGCCCGGCCGCTTGCGGCCCAAGTGCGGCCCGGCGAACCGGTGGGTGGCGCCTACTTCATGGGGCCGGAGGACGCGGCGCGCTACCTGCGCCTGCTCGAACGCCGCGCCGAGCGCTTGCAGTCGCTCGTCGCCAAGGCGCGAACCCTGCCGCCGACGCTGGACCACGGCGACCTCAACGATGGCAACCTGGCCATCCGGCCGGACGGCAAGCCGGTCTTCATCGACTGGGACGACGCGATCGTCGGCCCGGCCGGCATGAGCCTGCACAGCCTGTTCTCGGGCTGCGTGCTGCCGATCATGCAGTTGCAGCGCCTGGCCGAGGGCCAGCCGCCGACCGACGCGACAGTGGCCGAGCGGCTGCTGGCGTACATGAAAGGCCTGGAGTCCGCCGGCTACGCCGAGCGCGCCACGCTGCTCGAGGCGCTGCCCGGCTCGATCTGCGCCGGCGTGCTGCGCTTCGCCGCGCACTTCGGCCGCTTCCCCGGCGAAGGGCAGCGCGCCGCCGCGGGGCGAACGTTGCGCGCCCGCCTGAGCGGGCTGCTCGACCTCGCCGACTGGCTGGCTGTCCGCGCTCCGGCCACCAGGCTGGAGAATGCCGAACCGGCCACGGCGCTGGCCGGTGCCGAACCGGCCACGGCGCTGGCCGATGCCGAGGACTACGAGCGCGACCAGGAGTGGCCGCGCGCGATGCGCCTGGTGCAGGACGCGCTCGCCCGTGCCCCTCAGACCCCGACGCTGCTGGCGCGCTACGCGGCGCTGGCCCTGCGCCAGAACGCGCTCGGCACCGCCGAGGAGGCGCTGCGCGAGGCGCTGCAGATGGACCCCACGCACCTCGACGCGGGCCTGGCGCTGGCGCGGCTGCACATGGTCCGCCTCGATCTGGGCAGCGCCAAGGCGGTGGCGATCGAGACGCTCGCGCACCACCCCGGCAGCGACGTTGCGCAGGCGCTGCGCGCGCGCATCGACGAGTTCGAGCAGGTGCGCCGCGCGGCGCAGGCGCCGGCCGGGCTCGGCCGCATCCGCGTCAGCGCCGAGGAGCGTCGCGAGGGCTCGCTGCGCCCCGAGACGCTCGCCCTGGCCATCGACCAGTTCGAGCGGCACGGCGCCGTGCAGCTCGACGAGGTCTTCGAGCCGGCGTTCGTCGCCCGGCTGCAGGCGCACTTCGAGAGCAAGTACGGGCGCCACTTCCACGACGGCCACCATCCGCATGCGCTGCGCACCGGCGACAAGCGCTACATGCTGACGCTGGAGCTGGACGAGGCCTTCGGCGACCCCGAACTCGTCGCCTCGGGCCTGCTGATGCCGTTCGTGCGCTCGCTGCTCGGCGCCGATTGCGTCATGACGACGTACACGGCCGTCATCTCGCTGCCCGGGGCCAAGGACCAGCTGATGCACAAGGACTTCTCGCCGCTGTTCGCCGAGAAGGGCTGGAAGTTCAAGATCCCCTGCTGGTCGATGCAGGCCATCGTGCCGCTGGTGCCGTTGAACGAGGCCACCGGCGGCACCGCGATCTGGAAGGGCACGCAGCGCCTGGGCAAGCGCCGCTCGCGCGAGCACGCCGACGTGCACGTGCCGGTGGTGCCGCTGGGCTCGGTGCTGCTGGTGGACTACAAGACGGCGCACGCCGGCCGCGCCAACAACTCCGGCCAGGTGCGGCCCATCGTCTGCCTCGCCTACGCGCGCCCCTGGTTCCGCGACTCCATCAACCACCGCCGGCAACCGCCGCTGCGCTTCCAGGGCGCCTACGCGGCCACAGCGCCGAAGAAGGTGCTCGACCTGGTCGGCTGGTGGGACCGCGACCGCGAGCTGGCGCAGGCCGACCTCTGAGCGGCGCACCGCCCGCAGCGCCCGCCGTCCCGCGTTCCTGCAAGCCGCGCCGCAACGCCGCCGCCAACCTGCCGGGCGCCCGCGATGACGGAACCGAAAGCCCAGCGCGTGCACGCGGTGCCGGCGGGCACGCTGTTGTCGGCGGCCAGCGATGGCCTGCCGGCAGCGGTGGCATCGACGCCGTTGTTCCGCCCCGAGGCGCTGGCCGAGCGCCGCGCGCCGTGGCTGGGCACGGTGCTGCTGGCGCCGCAGCTGTCGCACCGCGTCTACACCGCGGTGGCGGTGCTGTCGGCAGCGGCGATCCTGGCCCTGTTGTTCGGCGCCTCGTTCACGCGCACGGCGCGCCTGAACGGCTGGCTGGTGCCGCCGCAAGGCGTGGTGCGCGTCATGGCCCCGCGGCCGGGCCTGGTCACCGCGCTGCACGTCAGCGAAGGCGCGCGCGTGCGCCGCGGCCAGCCACTGGTCACGTTGTCCGACGAACTGCACAGCGCCACCCTGGGCGGCGTGCAGGCCGAAGTGGCGCGGCACCTGGGCGAACGCAGCCGCAGCCTGGAGGAGGAGCGCGAACACCAGCGCGGCCTGCTCGACAAGCAGCAACGGGCCCTGGCCGATCGCCTGGCGGCGATGCGCGGCGAGGAAGCCCAGTTCAACCGCGAGATCGAGCTGCTGCGCGCGCGCGTGGCCATCGCGCGACGCAACGAAAGCCTGCACCGCGAGCAGTTCAAGCAGGGCTTCATCTCGGAAATGCGACTGCAGCTCGTCGAGAGCGAGGCGCTGGAGCAGGTGGCGCGGTTGAGCGCGCTCGAGCGCAGCCTGATGACGCTCAGGCGCGAGAAGCTCGCCGTCTCGGCCGAACTCGGCGAACTGCCGCTCAGGCTGGGCAAGGAGATCGCGACGCTCGACCGCGGTGTCGCGCAGGTCGGGCAGGAACGCGCCGAGGCCGAGGCGCGGCGCGAGATCGTGATCCAGGCGCCCGGCGAGGGCACGGTGACGGCGATCCAGGCCGTGGTCGGCGCCGCCGCAGGCAGTGCGGTGCCGCTGCTGGCCATCGTGCCGGCCCATCACCGCCTGGAGGCCCACCTCTACGGGCCCAGCCGGTCGATCGGCTTCGTGCAGCCCGGCCAGCGCGTGCTCGTGCGCTACCCGGCCTTCCCGTACCAGCGCTTCGGCCATCACGAAGGCGTGGTGGCGAGCGTGTCGCGCACGGCCGTCAACGCCGCCGATGTGCCGGCGGCGTTGGCCGGGGCCGGCGGCGCGGCTGCCGAGCCGCTGTACCGCATCGTCGTCGAGCTCGCCAGCCAGAGCGTGGCCGCCTACGGCCAGACGCTGGCGCTGCAGCCGGGCATGGCGCTGGAGGCGGACGTCTCGCTGGAGCGGCGCCGCCTCGCCGAGTGGGTGCTCGAGCCGCTGTACGCCGTCACCGGCAAGTGGCATCCCTGAGCGGCCCGCGCACGGACCCGCCAGCGAAGGACGACCGACCATGGAAGCGAGCGCCGCACCCCTGCACGAACGGCTCGCCCTGGGCTGGCGGCGGCGCCTGCCGATGGTGCTGCAGACCGAGGCAGCCGAATGCGGCCTGGCCTGCCTGGCGATGCTGGCGGGCTACCACGGCGCCCCGGTCGACATCAGCGAGCTGCGCCGGCGCCTGTCGGTGTCGCTGAAGGGCGTCAACCTGGCCGACCTGCTGCGCATGGCCGAACGCATCGGCTTCGCGGCACGGCCGCTGCGGGTCGAGCTGGAGGAACTGCGCGCCTTGCGGCTGCCCTGCATCGTGCACTGGGAGATGAACCACTTCGTCGTGCTCGACAGCGTCGGCCGCGACGGCATCGTCATCCACGATCCGGCCGTGGGCGTGCGCCGGCTGACGCTGGCCGAGGCGTCGCGGCACTTCACCGGCGTCGCCCTCGAGCTCAGTCCCAGCGCCGCCTTCCAGCCCGTGCAGGGCGCGCCGCGCGTGCGCCTGCGTTCGGTGCTTGGCCGCATCGTCGGCCTGCGCGGCACGCTGGCGCAGCTGTTCGGCCTGGCGCTGGCGATCGAGGTCTTCGCCGTCGTCGGCCCGTTCTTCATGCAGTGGGTGGTCGACCACGCCTTGATGGTGGCCGACCGCGACCTGCTGCTCGTGCTGGCACTCGGCTTCGGGCTGCTGATGCTGCTGCGCACGGCGGTGACGGCGATGCGCGGCTGGATCGGCATCGCGCTGGCCGCCACGCTGAAGGTGCAAAGCCGCGCCAACCTCTTCACGCACCTGGTCGGCCTGCCCACCGCCTTCTTCGAGGCCCGCCACATCGGCGACGTGATGTCGCGCTTCGGCTCGCAGGAATCGATCCTGCAGGCGGTGACCACCGACGTCATCGAGACCGTGCTCGACGGCCTGCTGGTGGTCATCACGCTGGCCATCATGCTGGCCTTCGCGCCGGCGCTGGCCGCGGTGGTGCTGGCCGGCGCGGCCGCCTACGGCGTGCTGCGCTGGGTGTCGTACACGCCGCTGCGGCACGCCTCGGTCGAGGCCATCGTCTGGGGCGCCCGCCGCGACAGCCACTTCCTCGAGACGATGCGCGGCATCAAGGCCATCAAGGTGTTCAACGGGCAGGAACGGCGGCGCGCGCAGTGGCTCAACCTGCTCGTCGAGACGGTCAACCGGCAGCTGACGACGCACAAGCTGCGCCTGCTGTTCCGCACCGGCAACTCGCTGGTCATCGGCACGCTGGCGATCCTCGTCGTCTGGCTGGGCGCGCAGCGCGTGCTCGACGGGGCGATGACGGTGGGCATGCTGCTCGCGTTCGTCGCCTACAAGGACCAGTTCCTGTCGCGCATCAGCAACCTCATCGACCGCGCTGTCGACCTGACGATGCTGCGCCTGCATGCCGAGCGCCTGGCCGACATCGCGCTGGCGGCGCCCGAGGCGCGCGCGCCGCTGCCGCTGGGCGAGCCGGCGCGCCGCGCGCCGGTGTCGATCGAGCTGCGCAACCTGCGCTTCCGCTACAGCGACAACGAACCCTGGATCCTCGATGGCGTCAGCCTGCGCATCGAGGCCGGCGAGACGGTGGCCATCACCGGCAGCTCGGGCTGCGGCAAGACGACGCTGCTGAAGATCCTGGCCAGCCTGCTGCAGCCCGTCGAGGGCCAGGTGCTGATCGACGGCGAACCGCTCGAGCGCATCGGCAGCGAGCCTTGGCGGGCGATGATCGGCGTGGTGATGCAGGACGACCAGATGTTCGCCGGCTCGCTGGCCGACAACATCAGCTTCTTCGACGACCGGCCCGACCCGCAGCGCATCGAGGCCTGCGCCCGCCTGGCCTCGCTGCACGACGAGATCCGGGCCATGCCGATGGGCTACCACACGCTCATCGGCGACATGGGCACGGTGTTGTCCGGTGGTCAGAAGCAGCGCGCGCTGATCGCCCGCGCGCTGTACCGCCAGCCCGTCGTGCTGCTGATGGACGAAGCCACCAGCCACCTCGACGCGCACAACGAGCGCGCCGTCAGCGCCGCCATCCGCGCCACCGCGGTGACGCGGGTCATCATCGCGCACCGGGCCGAGACCATCCTCTCGGCCGATCGCGTCATCGACCTCGATGCGCTGCGCACGCGCCGGCGCAAGAAGGCGCTGCGCGAGTGGCTGGAGGAGTCGGCCGAACCCGGCGACGCGGTACCGATCGAGAAGGCGCGCGGCGCCCGCGCGTAGGCGCGGCCGGTCGCGCGCCGACCCCCTCGAACGCGCGATCGCGTAAACCCTGACCGGCGGTATCCAGCGGGCCCGGCGCGCCTCTGTAAGCGCTCTGGGCCCGGGCGGTGCTGCGAGCGCCGGGCCCGTCGCGGGGTGCTCGAGGGATGGATGAACCGTACGGGGGGCGCGGGTTCGTGCTCGAACAACTATTCGCGCCACCGGCGCGGGCGCCCCGGCGCATGCCCGCGCCTGCACCGGCGCCTGCACCGGCACCTGCTCCGGCGCCGCCGCCGGCCGCGGCGCAGCGGGCGATCCTCGTCGTCGCCGGCGATGCAGCGCTGCAGCGCGCCCTCGAGCGCGGCCTGGCGAACCGCGGCTATGCGCTTCAAGGGGCACGCGACGGTGCCGGCGCCCTGGTGGCTCTTCAGCGCGAGCGGCCCGACGGCGTCGTCATCGACCTTGCCAGCGGCGTCGCCCCGGACGGCGTGCGGCTGCTGCGCCGCATCCGCGACATCGATGCCTCGCTGCCGGTGATCGCCGTCGCCCCGAGCGCGGCCGACCGCGACGCCGTCACGGTGGGCGCCATCCGCAGCGGCGCCTTCGTGCTGGGCACGCCGGCCACGCCGGAGGTGGTGCACGCCGCGTTCGAGCAGGCGCTCGGCCAGCAGCGCCGGGCCGACGCGCTGGCCTACTACCGGCGCCGCGAAGGCAGGGGCGCGGGGCTGGCGCAGCTGCTCGGCGAGTCGGTGCCGATGCTGCGCCTGAAGACGCAGCTGCGGCTGCTGCTGGACGCCGAGGCGCGCTGCCGCGAGGCGCCGGCCGTGCTGCTGCTGGGCGACAGCGGCACCGGCAAGGGGCAGGTCGCCCGCGCCCTGCACTTCGACGGCGCGCGCCGCGAGCGGCCGTTCGTGCGCATCGACGTCGAGGAGCTGGCGGCGCCCGAGGCCGAAGCGCGCCTGTTCGGCCGCGAACGCAGCGACGGCGCGCCCGAACGCCGGCTCGGGCTGGTCGAGGCGGCCGACGGCGGCACGCTGTTCATCAGCGACCTCGGCGCCATGGCGCCGCCACTGCAGTCGCGGCTGGCAACGCTGCTGCGCGAGCGCTGCATCCGGCGCCTGGACGGCACGCGCGAGGTGCCGCTGGACGTGCGCGTCGTCGCGGCCACGCGCTACGCACCCGAGACGCTGTTGCGCAGCGGGCATCTGCGGCCCGAGTTGCACCGGTCGCTGGCGGCGGCAGCGCTGCAGCTGGTGCCGCTGCGCGAACGCGGTGACGACATGTGGCTGCTCGCGCACAACTTCGTCAAGGGCACCGCCGAGCGCCGTGGCTTGGCGCCGCCGCGCCTGAGCGGCGCGGCGCGCGAGCTGATGACGTCGCACCCGTGGCCGGGCAACGTGCGCGAGTTGCGGCATGCGATCGAACGGGCCGTGCTCGTGCAGCCGGACGGCACGATCGAGAGCAACCACCTGGAGTTCGCCCCGGCGCCGCGGCCGGCACCACCGCCGCCGCCGCCGGAGCTGAACCTGCACCGCCTCGAACGCGAGGCGCTGGCGCAGGCGCTGCAGCGCGCCTACGGCAACGTCAGCCAGGCCGCGCGGCTGCTGGGCATCAGCCGCGACACGATGCGCTATCGCATCGCCCGGCACGCGCTGGCCGGGCCGCGCGCGGCGCGCTAGCGGCGGGAGGCGAGGGAGCGCCCGGCCGGCCGCTCGTGTCGCGGACCGGCGGGGCAGCGCGGCGGGCCGGACCCGCGGCTCAGTCGCTGCGCTTGTCGCAGCCGGCCTTGTCGCGCCGCGCCACGCCGTCGTCCAGCGCCGCCAGCACGTCGAGTTGCCGCATCGGGGTGCCGCACAGTTTCGCGCCGCGCTCGCGCAGCCGCTTGGCCACCTTGTCGGCCGGCAGCCCGCGCTCCAGCGAGCGAACCAGCGCTGCTGCACCGGCCACCAGCGGCGCCGCCATCGAGGTGCCGCTCCAGGTGCCGTAGCCGCCGCCAGGCACGCTGCTCGTGATCTCCGCGCCGGGAGCGGCCAGCTTGACCCAGCCGTAATTGCTGAACGGTGCGAGCCAGCCTTCGCGGTCGCTGGCAGCCACCGAGAGCAACGACGACGAGGCTTCGGCGGCCGGGTACTCCTGGATCTTGTCGGTGCCGAGGTTGCCGGCCGCCGCCACGACCACCGCGCCGCCGAAGCCGCTGCAGCGGGCCTTGTCGCCGAGCGTGATGCCCTCGTCGCCCGAACCGTCGTCGTCCTCGTCGTCCGGCTCCTTGGCGCCGCCACCGAGGCTGCCCTTCTTGCACGACACGAGCTTGACCACCGTCTTGAACAGCTCCGTGCGGGCCTGCGACGTGAGGCTCAGGTTGATCACGTGGGCGCCGTCGTCGGTGGCCGGGTCGCCATCGGGGTCGACCGCATGCAGCATCGCCTCGGCCAGCACCCAGACGTTGCCGTAGCCTTGCGCATCGAGCACGCGCAGCGGCAGGATGCGCGCCCCCGGCGCCACCATCGCCACCAGGCCGGCCACGTGCGTGCCGTGCCCGTAGGTGCGCGACAGCGGGTCGGCTTCCTCGGAGGGGTCGGGGTCCCAGTCGACGAAGTCGAACCCGGGCAGCAGCCGCCCGGCCAGCGCCGGGTGGCGGCGGTCGACGCCGGTATCGAGCACCGCGATGCGCACGCCGCGCCCGGTGGTGATGCGGTGCGCCTCGGGCAGGCGGATGGATTGGGCGGCCCACTGCGCGGCCGAAGTCGCCGCCGGGTCGCCGATCGCCCACGGCACGTTCTTGCCCGGCTCCAGCACCTTGAAGGTGGCATTGGGTTCCACCGATCGCACTTCCCACTCGCGGCGAAGCGCCTCCACCTTCTGTTTCACGCTCGCCTGGCCGATGATCTTCAGCCGGTAGATCGGCCGCTGGCCGAAGCGGCCGATCAGGCTGAGCTGGTGCTTGACCAGCAGCGGCGCGATCTCGGCGCGCTCGCGCAGTTGCACGATGATCTCGTCGTCGGTGTCGGCCTTGGCCGCCGCGCCCTGATGGCACATGCCGAGCGCAACGAGCGCCGCCGCGGCCACGCGGGCCGCCGCGGCGAAGGCGGTGCGCGCCACCGCTGGAGCGTTGTTGTCCATGCGAGCTCCCTCCGACCGGCGTCGACACGAAGGCGTCGCGTCCGGATCTCCTGCATTCTTCAGTCGCAAGCCCGCGCTTGTCACCAGCCCCCCGTCAAGATGAAGGGGGCCCAATAGAACGGATGGGGGCGCCGCCGGGCCGCGGCCAGCTGCGCCAGGCGCAGCGCGGCGGCCGCCGCATGGCCACGCCGCAGGCCGGCATAGAAGTCGGCCATGAAGTCGGCTGTCGTCGCGTCGTCCACGGGCCACAGCGCGGCGATCACCCGCGAGGCGCCGGCCAGCAGGAAGGCGCGCGTCAGGCCGAACATCTCCTCGCCGCCGCTGCCGCTGTCGTGCAGCGCGGTCTCGCAGGCACTGAGCACGACCAGGCTGCCCGGCAGGCGCAGCCCCTCGACCTGCTCGGCCGTGAGCGGCCCGTCGTGCAGGTGCAGCGCCGAGAACACCGGGTTGTCGCTGCGGAACTGGCCGTGGCAGGCGAGGTGGATGGCGTCGGCCTGGCCGGCATGGTCGCGCAGCGCTTGCAGCGTCGCCTGTTCGGCGACGAATGCCTGCCCCTGGGGCAGCAGCCCGGCGACCAGCTGCGCCTCGAGCGCGGCGTGCGGCAGATGCGCCGAGGCACCCAGCGCCAGCACCGTGCGCACCGCCGCGGGCCGGCGTGCCAACGCCCGCTGGGCGAGCCCGGCGCTGGGTGCGCAGGCCAGTTGCAGGGCGTCGGCCAGGTACGCCTGGCCGTCGTGCAAGGCGGCGAAAGGCACCGACCCGAGCTGGGCGTGCGGCACCACCAGCACCCGCATGCGCCCGGCCAGCGCGCCGGCCAGTGGCTGCCACACCTGGCCATGGAGGCGCTGCAGGTGCGCCAGCGCGCGCGCGTGCAGCGTGGCCAGGTGCCGCTGCACCGGCGCCGAGCCGTGGCGAAGCGTCTCGATCTGGAAGCGCAGCGCGCGCACGGTCTCGACGACCTCCGGCCAGCGCGCGAGGCGGCGCCGCACCACCACCGCCTCGCGCGTGGCCACGCAGGCCAGCAACTCGTCGCCCTGGAGGCCGTACTCGACCAGCGCATCGGTCGGCCCGAGCGACTGCTGCAGCGCGGCCACGCGCAGCGAACCGGCGGCCGCCACCGGCGCCGCGGGTTGCGCCGCCAGCCGTTGCCGGCGCAGCCGCTCGAGCAGTTCGCGCTCGGTCGCACGCAACGTGCCGGCCAGGGTGGCCGCGGCGCCGCCTTTCCCGGCTTTCCCGCCTGCCCCGCCTGCCCCGCCTCCCTCGCCTTCCCCGCCTCCCTCGCCTTCCCCGCCTCCCTCGCCTCCCTCGCCTCCCTCGCCTGCCTCGCCTCCCTCCCCTGCCTCGCCCTCCTGGCGCAGCCTGCGGTACAGCCATGCGAGGCGGGCGCGCAAGGCGCTCGTCTCGGCGGCCGCGGCGGCGGCGGGCTCGCCGGCCGCGGCCGCGGCACCGTCGGCATCGCTCGCGAGTGGTCCCAGGCGATCGGCGAGCGTGCGCGCGCGCAGGCGGTCCAGCTGGGCCAGCACGGCGCTGGCGCCGGTCTCGGCGCGCTCGTGCGCCTCCAGGCTCAGGCTGAGCAGCTGCGCAAACGGCTGCAGGTGGTCGCTCTGGAAGGCGCTGCGCATCTCGTCTCCGGGGAGCATGCGCCGCTGCTCCTCGAAGAGCTCGACCGCCGCCAGCAAGTCGTGCTGCGCCGCGCCGGCCTGGCCGAGCGCGCGGGCGGCCAGGGCGCGGCCATTGAGGCAGCGCAGCTGCACCGGCAGCAGCGCGTGCTGGCGTGCGGCTGCCAGCGTCGCATCGAAGAGCTGGCGCGCGGCGACCGGGTCGCCCTGGCGCAGCAGCGCTTGCGCCTGGACCGCTTCGGCGCGCAGCCGGCGATCGAGCAGCCCGGCCGAGCGGAAGCGCCCGGCCGCCTCGCGCGAGCGGGCGAGCGCCGCTTCACCGTCGCCGGCGGCCAGCGCGAGCTCGGCCTGCGCCAGCGCGACGGCGGCCAGGCCGGTGGGCGCGTCGAGCGCGGCGAACGCGGCAGCGGCATCGGCCAGCGCGACCTTCGCTGCGCCGTCCTGGCCGGCCAGCGCCAGGGCGCGGGCGTGCTGCAGCGCGGCCCAGGCACGGTCGAGCCCCATGCCCAGGGCGGCGAAGCGGCCGAGCGCAGCCTCGTAGCCGGCCAGGGCCTCGGGCAGCAGGCGCAGTTCGAGGTAGGCGTCGGCCAGTTGCTTCTCGGCGATCGCCAGGTGCTGGGGCATCTGCAGCAGCGCGTACTGCCGCCGCGCGCCCTCCAGGCCGGCCAGCGCGGCCCGGTAGCGGCCGCACACGAGATCGAGCAACCCCAACGACTCGTCGACCAGCGCCTGCAGCACCGGAAAGCCGTGCGCCTGGGCGCGCGAGCGCGCCCGCGTGTAGGTTCTCTGCGCCTCGCCGAAGTCGCCGAAGGCCGTCAGGGCGTCGGCCAGGCCGATGTCGGCCATCACCGAGTGCTCCGGGTCGCCGGCACGGGCGAACAGCGAGGCGGCCTCGCGAAAGCGCTCGACCGCCGCGCCGTGGCGGTGGGCGCGCAGGTGCAGGTTGCCCAGGTTCAGCGACACCTTGCTGGCCGCCTGGAGGTCGCCTTGCTCCAGCAGCGCCCGCTGCGCGGCCTCGGCACAGCGCGCCGCTTCGTCGTGGCGGCCGAGCATGGCCAGGGCCATGATGCGCGGCACCTGCGTCTGCGCGGCATGCCGCGGCTGGCCGATGTCCTCGAAGGCGAGGCGCGCCTTCTCCAGCGCCGTCGAGGCCGCCTCCATCTCGCCTTCGATCACGTGCTCGATACCCTCGGTCCACGACGCCACGGCCGCGATCTCCGGCACCGCCGCCGCCGGGCCCGCGGCCTGCACCTTGTGCAGCAGCTGCCGCATCGCCGCCGCCGCGCGCACCGCGCGCCGCGGCTCGCTGCTCCACGCGGCGTAGCACAGGTCCTTGATGGCCCAGGCCAACGCACGCGCGCGGTCGGCCGTCAACGCGGCCGGGGGCGGCTGCGCGCGGTCCACGAGCAGACCCGCCACCTCCGCGCACGACCGGTCCACGACGGCGGTCACCCGGCACCCGGGGCCCGGGGGCCGATGGCCAGCGGCGGCAGTTCGATCTCGGCGTCGCCCAGGCGCACGGTGATCCGGTAGGACCCGGCGCGGACACCTTCGACGCGGAACTCGTCCAGCGGCCCGACGGGGACGCTCCTCACCGCCGGCGGTTCTTCTTCGCTGCCGCCGACGGCGGCGATCTCGATGCGGCCCTCGGCGAACGGCCCCAGCAGCTGGCCGCTCACCGTGAAGTCCGCGCCGCCGCCGCCCGCCGGGCCCGGCGCGACGCGCAGGTCGACGTCGCAGCCTTCGGCCGAGAACAGCAACTGGCGCACCTCCGACGGCAGCGCCCTCATGCCGGCGGCCGCCGGCGCCGCCGCCCAGCTGTCGAACGACAGCACCGCCACCCATCGCCTCAACGCCGGCCCGCTGGCGCTGCTGTCGGATGCCTTCGCCGGCGCGCCCGGCCGCTGCTGCCACAGCGCCAACGCCTGCTGCAGCAGATGCGGCGGCACCTCCGGCATGGCGATCGCGCGCTGCACGAGTGCCAGCCATTCGTCGTCGGTCAGTCGGTCGATGGGTTTCATGGGCAGTGGCCGATGGCGCAACAGAGCACGATGGCGAGAGGTTGATACACCGGTGGCCGGCCGCCTAGGGCGAACCCCACCCCTCAATCGATGGAGCGGCGCAGCTTTTCCAGGCAGCGCGCGCGCGTCGGCCCGATGCTGCCCAGCGGCACGCCCAGCCGCGCGGCGACCTCCTCGTAGCCGGCGCTCTCGGCGCCGAACAGCGCCTGCAGCAGCCGCCGGCAACGCTCGTCCAGCCGTTCGAGCCCTCGCTGCACGGCGGCCAGCTGCTGCCAGTGGGCCAGCGCCTCGTCGGGGCCGGCGGCCGGGTCGGCGATCGCCTGTTCCTCAGCTTCGGGATCGGGCGCCGCATCGGCGCCGGCGGCGGCGCTCAGCGACAGCAGGCGCTCGGCGCGCCTGTGCTGCAGCCAAGCCTCGCGCTTGGCGGTGGTGACGATCCACGCCTGCAGCCGCGCCGGCTCGGCCAGGCGCGGCAGGTGCTGGATCAGGCGCAGGAAGACGGTCTGGAACACATCGCCGGCCGTCGCCTCGTCCAGCCCCGAGCGGCGCGCGATGGCGTAGACCAGGCGCTGGTAGCGCCGCACCAGCGCTTCCCAGGCGGAGCGGTCACCGCCGCGGCAGCGCGCGACCAGCGCTGCGTCGTCGTCATCGCGAGCCGGGGACATGAGCGATCGTACGAGACGGCCGCGCGCGCGGCGCACGCCGGCAGCGGGGCATTGGACCTGCGGCGACAATCCGCCGCCGTGACCTGGTCCCTGCTCGCCCGTGACGCCGAAGGCCGCTTCGGCTTGGCCATCGCCAGCCGCTTCTTCGCCGTCGGCTCGCTGTGCATCCACTCGCAGCGCGGCGTGGGCGCCGTGGCGACGCAGGCGCTGGCCAATCCCTTGTACGGCCCGGCCGCGCTGGCGCTGCTGGCGCAGGGGCACGCGGCGGCCGCCGTGGTGGCCGCGCTCACCGCCGCCGACCCCGGGCAGGCTCAACGGCAGGTGCACGTGCTCGGCGCGCACGGCGCCGCCGCGGTGCACACCGGAGAGGGCTGC
>JAEUPF010000011.1 GCA_016790425.1 Rubrivivax sp. | reverse complement strand
CATCGCGCGCGTGCCGCAGATGCCGCTGATGCTGCAGGAGAACTTCACCGCCAAGCTGCTGGAGATGCTGCGCACGGGCGAGCTCGACTGCGCCATCATGGCCGAGCCCTTCCCGGACACCGGCCTGGCCGTGGCGCCGCTGTACGACGAGCCCTTCGTCGCCGCCGTCCCGGCCGGCCATCCGCTGGCCAAGCGCAAGCAGCTGAGCGCCGAGGAGCTGAAGAACGAGACCATGCTGCTGCTCGGCACCGGCCACTGCTTCCGCGACCACGTGCTCGAGGTGTGCCCGGAGTACGCGCGCTTCGCCAGCCCGAACTCGGTCGGCAGCGAGGGCATCCGCAAGAGCTTCGAGGGCAGCAGCCTCGAGACGATCAAGTACATGGTCGCCTCGGGCATGGGCGTGACGGTGGTGCCGCAGCTCTCGCTGCCCAAGGAGCCGCCGACGCGCACCGACCACGTGCGCTACATCAAGTTCGCGCCGCCGGTGCCCACGCGCCGCGTCGTGCTCGCCTGGCGGCGCAGCTTCCCGCGCTACGAGGCGATTGCGGCGCTGCGCAACTGCATCTACGCCTGCCCGCTGCCCGGGGTCAAGCGGCTCACCTGAGCTGCACACAACGTCGTGGCTGCGACCGAGACGACCGCCAACGTTGCCGTGGCCGGGGCCCCTGCGGCGCGCATCGAGGCCGCGCTGCGCGCCGAGCGGGTGCGCCTGTACCGCGCCGGCAAGTGGTCGGCCATCGCCGGCCAGAGCATCATCGCGGCGCTCGTGCTGTGGGTCGTGCACGAGCATGTGCCGCCGGGGGCGCTCTGGCTCTGGGCCGCCCTCGTCGGGGCTTCGTTCCTGGCGCGCATCTCTTGCGAGCGGGGGCGCCACGCCGATGCCGAGACGCATGCGGACGGGGGGGCGCACACGAGTGCGGACCCGGCCTGGGCGGCCGAGCTGCTCCGCACGCGCGCGGCCGTGCTCGGCATGGGGTTGGCGCTGGGCCTGGCCAGCGTGCTGGCCTTCCCGATCGGGCAGTTCCAGTCGCAGGTGTTCCTCGCCTTCATGATGGCCGGCCTCGCGGCCGGGGCGCTGACGCTGACCTCGTTCGACCTGCGCATCGCCATGGGGTATGCGGTCATCGTGCTGGGGCCGCTGATCGCGCGCCTGGTGGCCTCGGGCGAGCCGACGGCCATGGCCACCGGTGTCGCCGGCGGGCTGTTCGCGCTCTTCCTGGCCCTGAACGGGCAGCGCGCCCAGCGCAACATGCGCCAGATGGTGGCGGTGCGCGAGGCGGGCGCGCAGCGCGCGGAGTCCCTTCTCGAGAGCCAGGGCCGGCTCGAGCAGGCGACCGCCGAGCTGCGACGCACCTCGGAGGACCTGCGCCTCACCTTCGAGCACATGGACCAGGGCATCTTCTGTCTCGGGCCCGACGGGCACACCAGCTTCTTCAACCGGCGCATGTGCGAGCTCACCGGGCTGCCCGAGTCGTTCATGTCCACCCGCCCGACCGGCCAGGAGATCACGCGGTACCAGCAGGAGCACGGCCACTTCGACGCCGACCAGCAGCTGATGGAGGTGGAGGTCCGCGAGCGCATCCAGCAGTGGCGCGACGGCGTCCAGGCGCCCGTGCCGCCGCAGTACTTCCGGCGCACGCACCTGGGCACCGTGCTCGACGTGAAGACCGCGCCGCTGCCCGGCGGCGGCTTCGTGCGCACCTTTGCGGACGTCACCGCGCTCGTCGACGCCAACCAGCGCCTGCGCGACAGCGAGGCGCAGCAGCGCAAGCTGGCGCTGGTGGCCGCGCACACCGACGACGCGGTGGTCATCACCGACGCCGAGCGCCGCATCGAGTGGGTCAACGCCGCGTTCACGCGCTTGTCGGGCTACACGCTTGCCGAAGTGCTGGGGCGGCGCACGGCCGAGCTGCTGCGCGGCCCGCTCACCGACGCCGCGGCGGCCGCGCGCATCGACGAGGAACTCAACCGCACGCAGAAGGCGAGCGGCGAGATCCTGCACTACCGCAAGGACGGCAGCAGCTACTGGTTCGCGCTTCAGACGCACGCCGTGCGCGCCGAAGACGGCATGGCGCTGCAGTACATCGGCGTCGGCCGCGACGTCACCGCCCGGCGCGCCGCCGACGAAGCGCTGCGCGCCGCGCGCGACGAGGCCGAGCGCGCCAGCCGCGCCAAGAGCGACTTCCTCTCCGCGATGAGCCACGAGCTGCGCACGCCGATGAACGCCATCCTCGGGTTCGCGCAGTTGCTGGAGGCCGATCCGCTGGACCCGCTGCCGGCGCGCCAGCGCGAGCAGGTGCGGCAGGTGCGCGAGGCCGGCACGCACCTGCTGGCGCTGATCAACGACGTGCTCGACCTCGCCCGCGTCGAGGCGGGCCGCGAGGCCATCGCGCTGGCGCCGGTGGCCTTGCCGCCGCTGGTGGAGGAGTGCCTGGAGCTGATGCGGCCGCTGGCGCGCGAGCGCGGCGTCGAACTGCCGGCGCAGGCGGCGCTGGCGTTCGCCTCGCCGCCGGCGGCGATGGCCGACCGCACGCGCCTGAAGCAGGTGCTGCTGAACCTGCTGGGCAATGCCATCAAGTACAACGCCGCCGGTGGCCGGGTGCGCGTGCGCATCCTCGTCGACGACGCGGTGGCCGTCGGCATCGAGGTCAGCGACACCGGCCCGGGCCTGCCCGAGGCGGCGATGCGGCGCCTGTTCACCGCCTTCGAGCGCCTGGGCGCCGAGCGCGGGCCGGTGGAAGGGGCGGGCATCGGCCTGGCCCTGAGCCGCCGTCTGGTCGAGCTGATGCGCGGCACGATCGGCGCGCGCAGCACGCCTGGCGAGGGCAGCACGTTCACGGTGACGCTGCCGCGCGAAGGGGCCGCCGCGCAGGCCGATGCGCCGCCGGCCGGCGCCCCGGCTGCCGGCCAAGCGGGCACTGCCGGCGAAGGCCTGCCCGGCGCCGCCGGCACCGTGCTCTACATCGAGGACAACGCCGTCAACGTGGTGCTGATGCAGGCGATGCTGCAGCCCATGGCCGGCGTCGAGCTGCTGGTGGCCGAGCAGCCGGAGCCCGGGCTGGCGCTGGCGCGCGAACGCCGCCCCGACCTGATCCTGGTGGACATCCAGTTGCCCGGCATCGACGGCTACGAGGTGCTCAGGCGCCTGCGCGCCGACGCGCGCACCTGCGCTGCGCCGGTCATCGCCATCAGCGCCAACGCGATGCGTGGCGACATCGAACGGGGCCTGGCCGCCGGCTTCGACGACTACCTGACCAAGCCGCTGGACGTGGTGCTGCTGCGCGCCGCGGTGAGCGAGCGCCTGGCTGCGGCGCGGCGCGCATCGCGCGGCGCGGTGCAAGGGACGGGACAAGGCGCGACAAGGCCGTAGCGCGGCGCCTCAGGCGTCGTCGAGCGTCTTCGGCCAGCTCGCCTTCAGCAGGCGGCTGAGCGCGCGGTCGGCGAGCAGGCGGCCGCCGGTCTGGCAGCGCGCACAGTAGTTGCACTCGTTGTCGGCGTAGACGATGCGCTGCACCGGGCTCGCGCACACCGGGCACGGCTGGCCGTGGCGGCCGTGCACGGCCATCTGCGGGTGGAATGCGGTCACCTTGCCGGGCCAGCCGGGCGACTCGGCGGCCAGCCGCGCCGTCCATTCGCCGAGCACGGCCAGCACCGCCTGGTGCAGGCGCTGCGCGTCGGCGTCGGCCAGCGTCTTCGTCAATGCCAGCGGCGACAGGCGTGCGCGGTGCAGGATCTCGTCGGAGTAGGCGTTGCCGATGCCGCTGAACAGGCGCGGGTCGGTCAGCGCGCGCTTGAGCGTGTGGTTCTCGCGCTGCAGGCGCTGCGTGAAAGCCGCGCTGTCGAGCGCTCGCGCGTCGATGCCGCCGGCGTCGAGGGCGGCCAGCGCCGCCGGCGAATCGACGAGGTGCAGCGAAGCGCGCCGCTTGCTGCCCGCTTCGGTGAGCGCCAGCGTGCCGGCATCGAACTCCAGCAGCGCCAGCGTGATGCGCCCCGGCGGCCTGGCAGCCGGTGCCAGCCAGCGCAGGCGGCCGGCGATCATCAGGTGCATCACGAGCCACAGGTCGGGCGCGCCCGGCTGCGCAGCGCCCGGCAGTTCCAGCACGATGCGCTTGCCCAGCCGCTGCACGCCGCCGACGCGGCGGCCTTCGGCGCTGGCCAGCGGCGGTAGCGCGGTGCGCAGCACGAAGGGGCTCGACAGCTTCACGCGCCTGAGCACCTGCCCGGCCAGGCGCTCGCGGGCACGCAGCACGTACAGCTCGACGTCGGGCAGTTCAGGCATTTGTCCGGCGCCGGATAATGCCCGATTGGCCTGCCGCAGGCCCCGTGCTTCCGAAGCCCATGTCCACCGTTCCCGCCGTTGCCGCCGCCCCCGAGACGCGGCTGCAAGGCGAAGTGCGCCGCCGCCGCACCTTCGCCATCATCAGCCACCCCGACGCCGGCAAGACCACGCTCACCGAGAAGCTGCTGCTGTTCTCCGGCGCCATCCAGATCGCCGGCAGCGTGAAGGCGAGGAAGGCCAGCCGCCACGCCACCAGCGACTGGATGGAGATCGAGAAGCAGCGCGGCATCTCGGTGGCGAGTTCGGTGATGCAAATGGAATACCGCGGCTGCGTGGTCAACCTGCTCGACACGCCCGGCCACCAGGACTTCAGCGAAGACACCTACCGCGTGCTGACGGCGGTGGACGCGGCGCTGATGGTCATCGATGCGGCCAACGGCGTCGAGCCGCAGACGCGGCGGCTGCTGCAGGTGTGCCGCGCCCGCAACACGCCGATCCTCACCTTCGTCAACAAGATGGACCGCGAGGTGAAGGCGCCGCTGGACCTCTTCGACGAGATCGAGCGCGAGCTCGGCATGAGCGTGGTCCCGTTCACCTGGCCGGTGGGCATGGGCAAGCTCTTCGGCGGCGTGCTCGACCTGCGCCGTGACCAGATGCGCGTGTTCACGCCCGGCGAGGACCGCAAGAAGGAGGGTGCCGACGAAGTGATCGAGGGCCTGGCCAACCCGGTGCTCGGCCAGCGCTTCGGCAGCCTCTACGAACACGCCGCCGGCGAGGTGGCGCTGGTGCGCGAGGCGGCGCCGTCGTTCGACGAAGCGCAGTTCCTGGCCGGGCACCAGACGCCGATGTTCTTCGGCAGCGCCATCAACAACTTCGGCGTGCAGGAAGTGCTCGACGCGCTGGTCGACTTGGCGCCGCCGCCCGGGCCCAAGGCGGCGATCCAGCGCCTGGTCCAGCCCACCGAGGAGAAGTTCTCCGGCGTCGTGTTCAAGATCCAGGCCAACATGGACCCGGCGCACCGCGACCGCATTGCCTTCGTGCGCGTCGCGAGCGGCCACTTCGAGCGCGGCATGCGGCTGAAGGTGGCGCGCAACGGCAAGGAGCTGCGCCCGAACACGGTGGTGTCGTTCCTGAGCCAGCGGCGCGAGCTGCTCGACGAAGCCTTCGCCGGGGACATCATCGGCATCCCCAACCACGGCGTGCTGCAACTGGGCGACACGCTCACCGAGGGCGAGGCGCTGCAGTTCACCGGGCTGCCGTTCTTCGCGCCGGAGATGTTCCGCTCGGTCGAGGTGGCCGACCCGCTGAAGACCAAGCAGCTGCGCGCCGGCCTCACGCAACTCGGCGAGGAGGGCGCGATCCAGGTCTTCC
Source organism: Rubrivivax sp. (assembly GCA_016790425.1). Taxonomy (GTDB): domain Bacteria; phylum Pseudomonadota; class Gammaproteobacteria; order Burkholderiales; family Burkholderiaceae_C; genus Rubrivivax. The sequence continues at coordinate 5,028 of JAEUPF010000011.1, read as the reverse complement.
GCCCGGTGGCCGGCAGCGTGCTGCTGCTGGGCGCAGTGGGGCAGCTGCAGTTCGAGGTGGTGGCGCACCGGCTCGAGCACGAATACGGTTGCAAGGCGCGCATCCTGCCGGCGCGCTACAACGTCGCGCGCTGGGTCACCTGCGAGAGCGGCGAAGGCGCCGCCGCGGATGAACGGGAGCTCAAGCGCTTCATCGACGGCAACAGCCACCGTGTCGCGCTCGACGCGGTGAATGCGCCCTGCGTGCTGCTGGAGTACGCCGGCGAGCTGCGGGCGATGGAGGAGAACTGGCCGAAGATCAGGTTCCACGCGCTGCGCGAACACGCGGGGCTGGTGTTCCAGAAGCAGCTCGAGGGGTGAGGCGCCGCCCATCGACGTCTGCCGCGGCGGCACCGGGCGGCCGCTGCTGAACCTGCTGCGGGCATGAGGCGGAACACATGAGGCGGAACACCCTCGCTCGTCCCGCCGCGGCCGGCGGGCTCGTCTATTCCACCGAGGGCGGGCGCATGTGCCCGCAATGCCGCCGCCCGGTTGCCGCTTGCACCTGTGCCGCGCAGCGCGCGGCCGCGGCGCCGGCAGGTGGTGGCGCCGTGCGCGTGAGCCGCGAATCCAAGGGCCGCGGCGGCAAGACGGTGACGCAGGTGCGCGGCCTGCCGCTTGCCGAGGCGGAACTGCAGGCGCTCGGCAAGGCGCTTCGCGCTCAGTGCGGCAGCGGCGGCACGGTGAAGGACGGCGTCATCGAAGTGCAAGGCGACCACGTCGAGCGCGTGCTGGCGTTGCTGGCGGCGCGCGGGGTCGCGGCCAAGCGGGCGGGGGGCTGAAAGCCGGCGCTGCAGCGCGAAGGCGAGCGGCGCGTCGCCGGCCGGCAGGGCGCCTTCGCGCCGAGGCGCTCTTCTGCGTGGCGTTGCCGCCGCGCCGCTGAGCGGCAGCGGTGCGCGCCGGGTTTCGGCTTCAGCGCCGCACCGCCGCGCCGGCGCGCCGCAGGTCGGCCAGCCATGCGTCATAGGCCGCTTCGCGCAGCGCCGGCTCGCCGCGCAGCAGTGCCGAGGGATGCAGCGTCACGAGCACGGCGCGGCCGTCGCTTTCGCGCACGAACGTCCGGCCGCGCGAGCGCAGCACCGGCACCGTGCGGCCGAGCAGCTGCCGCGCGGCCGTGGCGCCGAGCGCGACGATCACCTCCGGCGCCACGAGCTCGATCTCCGCTTCGAGGTACTGCAGGCAGATGTCGGCCTCGCGCTGGGCCGGCGTCTTGTGCATGCGCCGCTTGCCGCGCAGCGCGTACTTGAAGTGCTTCACCGCGTTGGTGAGGTACAGCGCTTCGCGCGGCCAGCCGAGGTCGGCCAAGGCGCGCATCAGCAGCCGGCCAGCAGGGCCGACGAACGGGCGGCCTTGGAGATCCTCGCGGTCACCGGGCTGCTCGCCGACCAGCATGAGCCGGGCCGGCAGGGGCCCTTCGCCGAAGACCACCTGCGTGGCGTGTGCGCCGATGGGGCACTGGCGGCAGTGCGCCGCCCGTTCGCGCTGCGCGCGCCATCGGGCGAGGGTGCCGGCGCCCGCTTGCGGATCGGACGCTGTCATGAGGGTGAGCGCGGCAAGGCGCATGCCGCGACGGCGCCTGCCGCGGCGGGCGCGCAAGCGAGGGACCGCTGGGGAGACGGCGGTGGCCGGGGAGCGAGGCTCTGACCCGGCGGGTGGCGCGACCGGCAAGAATCGAACTTGCGACGCGGCCTTCGGAGGGCCGCATGATATCCACTTCACCACGGTCGCTGCGGGCCGCGCATTCTAGCGGGCGGCCCTCCCTATAATCCGCCGGTTTTGCGGCCAGCCGATGCGCCCGGTGGTGTTCGATGACACCGCGGGACCGCCGGCCTCGACGAGCCGCCCGAGGACAACAACGATGAGCGACGCGCCCGCCCCCCCGATGACGCAGCCCGACCCGCACGACGCGCATGCCACGCCGATCCGCACGCCGCGGCAACTGGTGACGGTGATCATCGCGGCGTTCGTGCTGCCGGTGGTCATCATCATCCTGCTGGTCAACTTCGTTGCCATGGGCGACCGTTCGGGTGCCGGCAGCACCGGCATGTCGCCCGAGGCCGTGGCCAGGCGGCTGCAGCCGGTGGGCACCGTCGAGATCCGCGCCGAGGGCGCCGCCGGCGCAGCGGCGCGCACCGGCGAGCAGGTCTACCAGGCACAGTGCTCCGCTTGCCACGCCACCGGCGCGGCCAACGCGCCGAAGTTCGGCGACGCCGCGGCCTGGAAGCCGCGCATCGCCACCGGCTTCGACAGCCTCGTGACCTCGGCGACGAAGGGCAAGGGCGCGATGCCGCCGCAGGCCAGCGGCGATACCTCCGAGCTCGAGGTCGCGCGCGCCGTGGCCTACATCGCCAACAACGGCGGTGCGAAGTTCGCCGAACCCGCGGCGCCCGCCGCCGCGGCCAGCGCGGCCAGCGCGGCCAGCGCCCCGAAGTAGTCCTCGCAGCGCGCGCCGGCGGGCAGCGCAGGCGCCTGGCCGCGCGCGCTCAAGCCGCCGGCTGCGGCACCAGCCGGTAGCGAAAGCGCGCCGGCAGTTCCTCGAAGGCGATCGCTGCCGGCTGCCAGCGGCCCTGCTCGACGGCGTCGGCTGCGGCGCCCATGTCCAGCGTGTGGACGATGCCCAGCCCGATGTCGCTGTCGATGAACAGGCGCCCGCGCTCGTCGACCCAGGCCTGGCGCGGCTGCGCCGCCAGGCCGGTGTGTGCCGTCAGCGGCCACGGCGGCGCATCGCCGATGCGCCAGACGTAGGGCGCCGCTTCGAGCTGCACGTACACGCGCTGCGGCCCGTTCTGGAAGAACCAGGCGCCGTCGCCATCGTGCGCGTAGTTGCGGTGGATGAAGGCGAGCAGCTTGTCGTGCTGGATGCGGCTGCCCTTGACTTGCGGGAACGGCCCGCTGCGCTGGATGCGCTCGTCGCGCATGTACCAGTCGCCGCGCGCGTCCAGGGCCAGCCAGCCGTAGCAGTGCGGCACGCTCGGCCACTTCTTCAGGGCCGCCTTGACGAGTTCGTCCACGCGGGCGAGGTTACGCCGGTTGGGCCGGCCCGGCGCCGGCCGGGCCCCAGCCGGGCCGGTCAGGCAACTTGCGGTGCAGCCAGCCAGCGGCACACCGCCGCGGGCATCGCCCGCAGGTGCGTGGGGAAGGGGCCGCTCGGGAAGCCCACGTGGCCGCCGTGGTCGGGCTGCCACAGCGCCACCGGGGCGCGCGTGCCGTCGGCGCGGCGCGGCACCTCCCGTGGCAGCGAGGCGGCGGGCACGAACGGGTCGTTGCGCGCGTTGAGCAGCAGCGCGGGCACGCGCAGCGCCGCCAGGTGCGGCTTGGCCGAGGCGCGCGCCCAGTAGTCGGCGGTATCGCGAAAGCCGTGCAGCGGCGCGGTGAAGACGTTGTCGAACTCGGCCAGCGAGCGCGCGGCGCGCAGGCGCGCTTCGTCGAAGAGCTTCGGGTGCTGGGCGAGCTTGGCCAGCGCCTTGGGCTTCATCGTCGCGAGGAACATGCGCGAGTAGACGAGGCGGTTGAAGCCGCGGCCGATGGCCTCGCCGGCGGCGGTCAGATCCACCGGCGAGGACACCGCGGCCACCGCGCCCGCCACCGCCGCGGCGCTTGCGCCGGCCTCCTGGGCCCAGCGCAGCAGCGCGTTGCCGCCCAGCGAAATGCCCACCGCGAGCAAAGGCGCGCCGTGCTGCGCGCGCAGCCGCGCCAGCATCCAGCCCACTTCCTCGAAGTCGCCCGAGTGGTAGGCGCGCGGCAGCAGGTTCGGCTCGCCCGAGCAGCCGCGGAAGTGCGGCACCGAGAAGGCCCAGCCGCGCTCGCGCGCGACGGCAGCGAAACCGTGCGCGTAGGCGCTGGCGCTGCTGCCCTCGAGGCCGTGGAAGAGCACGAGGTGATGAGGTGGCGGCCCGGGCTTCCGGCGCCCCGCATCGTCGAGGTGGTCGACATCGACGAAGTCGCCGTCGGGCGTGTTCCAGCGCTCGCGCTTCCAGCGCGGCGGCGCAACGCCGTCGAACCGGCGTGCCACCTTGGCGGCCCAGATCGTCTGCGCGTTGCCCCCGGGCAGCCAGGCCGGTGCGCGGTAGGCGGCGGCCCAGCCGGTCCGCTCGGGTCGGCGCGGCCTGCCGGGCGCAGGCGGCACCGCCGGCGCGGGCAGCGGCGACGCGGAAATCAGTGCAGCGTCGTCGGCGCGTCGCCCGGGCCGATCGACGGCAGCTCCTGCAGCGAAGCCGGGCTCGCGTGATGCGCCGCCATGCGCCAGCCTTGCGGCGTCTTCACGTAGACGTTGGTCACCAGCACCCATGCGCTCTCCCTCCGGCCGCCCTCGAGCACCACTTCGACGCGCTCGACGAGGTGGTGCATGGCGGCGGAAAGCCAGTGCAAACGGCGTACCTGCTCGGGCACCGCCGGCACGGCGCCGTTGGCGAAGATGGCGCCGAAGCTTTCGCGGATGGCTGCCGGCCCGACAACGCGGCCGCCGCCGGGGTGCACGCAGACGACGTCGTCGTCGTCGGCCCAGACGGCCATCATCCGTTCGAGGTCGGCGCCCTGCATCGCCTCATAGAACTCGGCTTCCACTTCATCGGGCGTGTTGCCGGCGATGGCGGCGCCGGCGCGAGGCGGGTTGCGGGGCACGGATGGCGCTCGTCTTGCAGGGGTTCAGCGAAAGACAACGCACTTGCGGCCGTTTTGCAGCACGCGGTGCTCGACGTGCCAGCGCACGGCGCGCGCCAGCACGCTGCACTCGATGTCGCGGCCCACGGCGGTGAAGTCCTCGGCCGACAGCGTGTGGTCCACGCGCTCGACGTCCTGCTCGATGATGGGCCCCTCGTCGAGGTCGGGGGTGACGTAGTGCGCCGTGGCGCCGATCAGCTTGACGCCGCGGGCGTGCGCCTGGAAGTAGGGCCGCGCGCCCTTGAAGCTGGGCAGGAAGCTGTGGTGGATGTTGATGGCGCGGCCGGCCAGGCGCTCGCACAGCGCCGGGCTGAGGATCTGCATGTAGCGG
>JAEUPF010000153.1 GCA_016790425.1 Rubrivivax sp. | reverse complement strand
ACTCTCGGAGACCGACGCCAGCGGCGCGAGCGACTTGCGACCAGAGGTCCGACGCGGTCGCAAAGCGGGCCGGTGCGGGCGCGAACGGCGCGCCACGCCAGGCGCAGCTACATCGGCTTGAACAGGTGCGAGAAAGCGCGGCTCACCTTCAGCGGCCGCTTCAGACCGCGCAGGGTCAGCCAGTAGTGGCCGGCCTCGTCGCGCTCGGCGCCGACGATGCGTTCGGCGTTGACGAGCACGCCGCGGTGCACCTGCGTGAATTCGACCCCCTCCAGGCGCAGCGCCAGCTCACGCAGGCTCATGCGGATGAGCGCATCGCCGCCCTGCTCGGTGACGACGTTGACGTACTTATCGGCGGCCTCGAAGGCGATGACCTCGGGCAGCGGGATCATGCGCACGCGCGTGCCCTCGGCGGCGCGGATGACGCGGATGCGTTCCTCGGCGGCCGCGGCATCGGGCTCACCGCCCAAGGCGGGGCCCGGCTGGGCCTGCCGCTCGGCCTCCTGCACCTGGCGCAGCAGGTCCGCGCCCGCGCTCGGGCCCGCCGCGGCGGCCGCGCGCTGCGCCAGCCGGGCGCGCAGCCGGGCCACCGTCTCGGCCAGCCGCTCGGGCGTGACCGGTTTCAGCAGGTAGTCAACGGCGGCGCGCTCGAAGGCCTGCACCGCGTAGCGGTCGTAGGCGGTGACGAAGACAACCAGCGGCGGCCCGGCGTTGGGCCTGGCCACGGTGCCCGCGAAGCCCTCGCCGCCTTCCCACTCGTCGGCAATCTCGGCCGCGGCCTCCAGGCCTGTGGCGCCGGGCATCTGGATGTCGAGTAAGAGGATGTCAGGCCGGTGGGCGAGAGCGCGCTCGACGGCGCTCGGCCCGTCCTCGGCGCGGGCCACGATGCGCAGCGCCGGCCACTGCGCGGCCAGCTGGCGTTCCAGCGCACGGGCGAGCAGCGGTTCGTCCTCGGCGATGAGGGCGGTGGCGGGCCCGTCGGTGCCGGCGTCGGCTGAAGGGGCGTGGGACGGGGCGGCGGGCTTCAGGGTCATGCAGGGATCCTCACGGTGGCGCGCACGCCGTGTGGCGGGTGCGGCTCCAGCTGCAGGGTGGCGCCCGGGCCGAAGGCCGCGCGCAGGCGCTCGCGCACGTGATGCACGCCGTAGTTTCCGCCGGCGCGGCCGGCCGGCGCGGCGGCCGCAGGCGCCGACGCGACGGGCGGCGCGCCTGGGGCGCTCGTGTCACCAGCGGCAGCCACGGTGTGCGCGCGCAGGCCGCGTCCGGTGTCGGTGACGGTGACGACGACGGTCCCGCCGGCACGCTCGGCCGCGACCTCGATCGAGCCCGGCCCGACCTGCGGTTCCAGGCCGTGCTTGATGGCGTTCTCCACCAGCGGCTGCAAGAGCATCGGCGGCAGCGCCGTGCCGGCCAGCTCGTCGGGCAGGGTCAGGCGCCACGCGAGGCGCGCGCCCATGCGCACGCCCATCAGCTCGAGGTAGGCACGCAGCTGCGCGAACTCCTCGGCCAGGGTGGTGCGTTCGCTGCGCGATGCGGCCAGCGCGCCGCGCAGGAAGACGATGAAGCTGTCGAGCATGCGCTGCGCGGCCTGCGGGTCCTCGGCCATCAACTCGCGCAGGTTGGCCAGCGTGTTGAAGAGCATGTGCGGCTCGAGCTGCGCGCGCAGCAGCCGCAGTTCGGCTTCGGCGGCCAGGCGCTGCGCCTGCTCGCGCGCCAGCTCCTCGCCGCGGATGCGCTGGCGCCCCCACAGCACGAGACCGGCCAGCCCCGAGGCGAGCACCGTGGCGATGACCGCACCCAATGCGGTGGTGCCGCTGAGCGTCGCACGCTGGCCGAGCAGCACGCTCGCCACCTGCATGCCGAGCACGTAGCCCAGCGGCGCTGCCGGCAGCAGCATCAACGCCACCGCCCCGAAACCCGCGAACCGCCGCGTGATCGGCAGGTGGCCAATGCCCACGGCGATGAGGGAGATGGTCGCGCCGATGCACTGCGAGCGAACCCAGATCGAGCCCAGGTCGCCCATGGACGGCACCAGCAGCCACAGCACGATGGCCACGCCGGTGTTGAGCAGCAGCACCCAGGCCAGCAGCTTGTGCCACGGCGGCGGCGTGAGGACGGGGCGGGGAGGGGCGGGCGTGGCGGGGACGGCGGGGCTCACGCGGGCACTCTAGCGCCGGCCACGGCCGGGCGGGCAGTGCCCGAGGCCGCGTTGCGACGAACGGTCGCCGCGCAGCGCGAGCGGCGCTCACGCGGCGCGAAGCGGTGCGGTGCGGTGCGGTGCGACTGCGACCACGATCGGCGATCGGCGATCGGCGATCGGCGATCGGCGATCGGCCTCAGGTCGCCAGCACGCGGAGCAGTTCCTCGCCGTAGCGCTCGAGCTTCTTGGCGCCGACGCCGCCGATGGCTGCCAGGGCGTCGAGGCTGCCCGGGCACTCGTGCGCCATCTGCGCCAGCGTGGCGTCGTGGAACACCACGTAGGCCGGCACGTTGTGCGCCTTGGCCACTTCGGTGCGCCAGGCCTTCAGCGCGGCGAAGCGCGCTTGCGCCGCGGCGTCCAGCGGCGCCGCGTCTTCGCCGGGGGCGCTGCGCCCGCTGCCGCGCGCCCGCTTGCTGCCGCGGCCGGCCTTGTGCGCCTTCGCAGCGGGCACGCGCAGCCGCACCGCGACCTCGCCGCGCAGCACCGCGCGCGCGCTGTCGGTCAGCGCCAGCGTGTTGAACTCGCCCTCGGCGCTCAGGTGCCCCAGCGCCAGCAACTGGCGCACCACGGCGCGCCACTGCGATTCCGACAGGTCGGCGCCGATGCCGAAGGTGCTGAGTTCGGCGTGCCCGAACTGCTCGACCTTGTCGGTGCGCTTGCCGCGCAGCACGTCGATCAGGTGCACGGCGCCGAACTGGCGCGGCGCGCGCCAGCCGCCGTGCTGGTGGAAGCGGTAGACGCACGACAGCAGCTTGCGCGCCGCCTCGGTGGCATCGAACGTCGCCGGCGGGCTCAGGCAGTTGTCGCAGTTTCCGCAACCGCCGCCCGCTTCGGCGGCCGGGCCGCGATAGGCCTCGCCGAAGTAGTCGAGCAAGCGCACGCGCCGGCAGTCGTGCGCTTCGGCCAACGCCAGCAGCGCGTCGAGCTTGCCGCGCTGCACGCGCTTGAACTCGCCGCCGGCATCGCTGTCGTCGATCATGCGCCGCTGCTGCACCACGTCCTGCAGGCCGTAGGTCATCCAGGCGTCGGCGGGCAGGCCGTCGCGGCCGGCGCGGCCGGTCTCCTGGTAGTAGCCCTCGATGTTCTTGGGCAGGTCCAGGTGCGCGACGAAGCGCACGTCGGGCTTGTCGATGCCCATGCCGAAGGCGATGGTGGCCACCATGACGAGTCCTTCCTCGCGCTGGAAGCGGTCCTGGTTGGCGCGCCGCACCTGGGCGTCGAGCCCGGCGTGGTAGGGCAGCGCTGTCACGCCCTCGGCGGCCAGCCAGGCCGCGATTTCCTCGACCTTCTTGCGCGTCTGGCAGTAGATGATGCCGCTGTCGAACCCGCCTTCGTCCTCGTGCTCCTCGCGCAGGAAGGCCAGCAGCTGGCGCCTGGCGTCGTCCTTCTCGACGATCGTGTAGCGGATGTTCGGGCGGTCGAAGCTGGCGACGAAGAGGCGCGCGGCTTCGAGCTGCAGCCGTGCCACGATGTCGGCGCGCGTGTGGTCGTCGGCCGTGGCGGTGAGCGCCATCCGCGGCACACCGGCATAACGCTCGTGCAGCACCGACAGGCCGAGGTACTCCTCGCGGAAGTCGTGCCCCCACTGGCTGACGCAGTGCGCTTCGTCGATGGCGAACAGCGCCAGCAGGCCGCGTTCGTGCAGCGAGTCGAGCATGGCCAGGAAGCGCGGCGTGAGGATCCGCTCGGGCGCCGCGTACAGCAGCGTCAGCCGCCCGGCAAGCAGCTCGCGCTCGATGCGCCGCGCTGCGTCGCCCTCGAGCGTGCTGTTGAGGAATGCAGCGCCGACGCCGAGCTCCTCCAGCGCGCCCACCTGGTCCTGCATCAGCGCGATCAGCGGCGAGACGACCAGCGTCACGCCGTGCCCGGCGCGCTGGCGCACGATCGCCGGCACCTGGTAGCACAGGCTCTTGCCGCCGCCGGTGGGCATCAGCACGAGCGCGTCGCCGCCACCGGCGACATGCTCGACGATCTCGCGCTGCGCGCCGCGGAATTCGGCGTAGCCGAAGACCTCGTGCAGTACCTCGGCGCAGGCCGTGCGGCGCATGGCGGCGGCTGGCTGCACGGCAGCGGGCGCGGCGCCTTCGGCGCGGCTGGGCGCCGGCGGGGTTGCGAGATTCGCGAGGTCGGTGGCGGCGGCCATGGGTTCCTGGCCGGGCATGCTACGCGAGGGCACGGCCGCCTCCCGGCGGCCGCCGCGCCGGCACGCGCACCGCGCACCGCGCACGCGCACCGCGCACGCGATGTTCGCGGCGCCCGGGCACGCCTGGCCGCCCACCGGCGAGGGCCCGCCGCGGGGTGCCTTCCAGCCCATGCGTTCCCCCTCGGCCGCGGGCACCGATCGGGGCGAAGGCGCGGCGAGGCCGGGCGCGATAATGCCTCGCATCCACCGCGCAGCGCCCGCTGCCGGCCGCGCGAGAGCAGCTTCTCAGGAGCCAAGCACCATGGCCTCGGTCAACAAAGTCATCCTCATCGGCAACCTCGGCCGCGACCCCGAGGTGCGCTACATGCCCAGCGGCTCGGCGATCTGCACCGTCTCGCTGGCCACCTCGCGTACCTGGAAGAACAAGGACAACGGCGAGCGCCAGGAAGAGACCGAGTGGCACCGCGTGGTCTTCTTCGACCGCCTGGCCGAGATCGCCAGCGAGTACCTCAAGAAGGGCAAGTCGATCTACGTCGAGGGCCGGCTGAAGACGCGCAAGTGGACCGACAAGGACGGCGTCGAGAAGTACACCACCGAAGTCGTCGCGCAGGAGATGACGATGCTCGGCGGCCGCGACGGCGGCATGGGCGAAGACCCCGGCGGTGCGCCTGCGGCCCGCAGCGGTTCGCCAGGGCCGCGCGGTGGCGCTTCGGCGCCCGAAAGCGGCGCCGGCGGCAAGGGGCCGAGCAAGGGGCCGGGCGGCGGCGGCTTGGGCGACATGGACGACGACATCCCGTTCTAGGGCCCTGGCCGGACGCCGGCCTGCGCGCCCGGCCGGCGCGCTTTCCCCTCGCGAAAGGCGGCCCCAGGCGCCGGCTCGGCCCTGGCCGAAAGGATGCCTGCCGCGGTTCGCGCAGAATGGGGCCCGGCAAGTCCGAACAACAAGCCGCCAGGGAGGCGCGATCAACATGCCGGCATTGCTCGAGGCCAAGACCCAGACCGACCTGCTCAACCGCCTGAAGCGCGCCGAAGGGCAGCTGCGCGGCGTGCAGCGAATGATCGAACAGGGCCAGCCCTGCGTCGACATCGCCAACCAGGTGGCCGCCGTGCGCAAGGCATTGGACAGCACGCATGTGCGGCTGACGGTGACCTACGTGCAGCAGGAACTGCGCGGCTCGCTCAAGAGCGGCGCCGCCGCGAGCATGGCCCTGAACGGTGTGCTCGACGGCGTGCAGCAGCTCCTGGCGCGCGCACGCTGATGTGCTGACGCCGCGCGGAGGGTTTCGCGCCGCGGCCTACCATCGCCGCATGCGCGCAGCCTTCGTCGCCATCGTCGCCCTGGCCGCGGCCGCGGTCGCTTCGGCGCAGGTGACGCTGCTGGCGCCTGCGGGGCAGGGCCGGGCGGGCAGCGCCGGCGGCGCGGCGGCGAAGAATCAGCGCGAGGGCGAGCGGGCCAAGGGCGGCGTGGCCGTCGACGCCGGCCCCGCTGCCGCAGCCGAGTTGCCGGCAGCCACGCAGGCGCTGCTGGACGAGATCAACCGCCACCGCGCGGCCGGCGCCGCCTGCGGCAGCGCGCACAAGGACCCCGCGCCGCCGATGCGCTGGAACTCCTTGCTCGAACGCGCCGCCGCGGCGCACGTGCGCGACATGGCGCCGCGCAACGGCGGCAGCATCGGCCACACCGGCAGCAACGGCTCGACGGTGGGCACGCGCACCGACGCGGTGGGCTACCGCTGGAGCACCGTGGGCGAGAACGTCGCCGCAGGCCGCGCCACGGCCCTGGCCACGGTGGCGCAGTGGATGGCGAGCCCCGGCCATTGCAGCAACATCATGAACCCCGCCTTCACCGAGGTCGGCGTGGCCGGGCTGCACCTGCCCGGGACCACGTACAACCATTACTGGGTGATGGTGCTGGCGCGGCCGATGTCCTGACCCCCGGCGCGCGGGATCGGGCCGCGGCAGATCGGAGACGGGCGCTTGCCGCCGGCCGGACGAGCCGGGCCAACGCAGCCGAAGGCGGGCGGGAGCCCGCCATTCGCTCCGCAGTGGCGAGTGGCGGCCAGCGAGTCAGCGACGGCGCCGCGTCGCGCCGAGCGCAAACACCGCCAGGCCGATCAGCGACAGCGTCGCGGGCTCCGGGACCGCGGACGCCGAGCCGAGGTTGATCCCTTCGACGATCAGCGTCCTGTCGGCACCGCCGAAGCTGTCGAGGATCAGGCTTGCCCGCAATACCGTCATCGAAGCGGCAGCCGCGAGGGCGGCGGTGTAGTCGGTGAACGGGCTGCCGCCAAACGTCGCGTCGGAGAGGTCGAACCGACCGGTGTCGTTGTTCAGGATGTTCGCGCCGCTGAGCGCGTTGAAGGCCGCGACGCTGTCGTTGAAGTTCGGCGAAGTTCCCAGGTACGCGGTCAGGAAGTGGTCCTCGACCGTGTCGCCGTTGCCGTCAAGCACGAATACGATGCGCGGTGCGCCGCCTCCCGCCCCGCCCTGCGTCGACGTGTAGTTGACCGACACCGAGGAAAGTGCACCGAAGGTCACCGCGGTCCCGGGAATGAACCGCAGCACGCTGAAGGTCGAGTCGGTCGAGGTCAGCGTCCAGGGCCCGGTGCCGGTGGTGGCGCCCCCGGTCGTATAGGTGCCGGTGATCGGATCTGCCTGCGCGGTAGTCGCGCCGAGCAGCGCGATCGCCAGAGCAGCCGGGGCAAGCCAAGCGCGCAGCTTGGAACGTGCGGTCGTCATGGGCGTTCTCCGACAAAGCAAGCAGACTTGTGCGAGGCGGTGCGGACTGCGATCGCCCACGCGCTGCTTGCCCATGCAAGACCCGTGCGAAGTGAGTGGATTCAGCGACTTGCAACGCGCTGTCCCGAGCCCGCCGCGCGGCTGTAAGCAGCAGCGACTGTGACATTCTTCCGCGCGTGGCAGCGCCTCCGCGGCGGCCCCTGACGACGCGGATGCGGCCGCCGCGCGAGCCTGGTCCGTGAACTCCCTGACCTTCGTGGCTGCCGCTGCACACCACACTTCCTCGGTTCGACTCCGCCCCAGGAAGCACCCGATGAAGACAACGCCCCCCCTGCTGACGCCGTCGCGTCGCCGCGCCGCCGCTGCGCTGGCGACCGTTCTGCTTGCCGGCGCCGCATTCACCGCGCCCGCGACGGCGCAGCGCAAGGACAGCCTCGTGCTGGCGATGACGCTGGAGCCGGCGCCGGGCCTCGACCCCACCGCCGGCGCCGCCTCGGCCATCGGCGAAGTGACGCTCTACAACGTCTACGAGACGCTGACCAAGGTCAACAGCGACGGCCACGTCACGCCGCTGCTGGCCGAGAGCTACTCGCCTTCGGCCGACCTCAAGACCTGGACCTTCAAGCTGCGGCGCGGCATCAAGTTCCACAACGACGAGCCATTCGACGCCCAGGCGGTGAAGTTCAGCTTCGAGCGCGCCGTGGCCAAGGACAGCACGAACAAGGACAAGGCCACCTTCGCGAACATCGAGCGCATCGACACCCCCGACCCGCACACGGTGGTGCTGACCCTGAAGAACGGCAACCCCGACCTGCCGTTCCAGCTCGGCTCGGCCACCGCGGCGATCGTCGAGCCCCGGAGCGCCGCCGGCAACGGCACCCGGCCCATCGGCACCGGCCCCTACAAGCTCGAAGCGTGGAACCGTGGCGCCAGCATCGTGCTCGTTCGCAACGAGGGCTACCGCGCCGCCAAGGACGTGAAGATCCGCCGCGTGACGATCCGCTTCATCAGCGACCCGGCGGCGCAGGTGGCCTCGCTGCTGTCGGGCGACGTCGACGTCTTCCCGCGCGTCGCTGCGGCGCGCAGCCTGAAGCAGTTCGAGGCCAACAAGAAGTTCCAGGTGCTGACCGGCGGCTCGCGCGCCAAGGTCATCCTGGCGATGAACAACAAGCGCAAGCCGCTCGACAACGTGCTCGTGCGCCAGGCCCTCGCGGCCGCCATCGACCGCAAGGCGGTGATCGAAGGCGCCGCCGACGGCTTCGGCGTGCCGATCGGCAGCTACTACACGCCGGGCGCACCGGGCTACATCGACCTCACGGCGATGAACGCCTACGACCCGGCGAAGGCGCGTGCGCTGCTGCACCGCGCCGGCATCGTGCCGCCGCTGGAGCTGGTGATGACGCTGCCGCCCACGCCCTACGCGCGCCAGGGCGGCGAAGTCATCGCCGCGATGCTCGACAAGGTGGGCATCAAGGCCAAGATCCAGAACGTCGAATGGGCGCAGTGGCTGTCGGGCACCTACGGCCAGAAGGCCTACGACCTGACGGTGATCGCGCACGTCGAGCCGCTGGACTTCGGCAACTTCGCGCGCCCGAACTACTACTGGGGCTACGAGAGCGCGAAGTTCAACGAGCTGTGGGGCCGCATCCAGGCCACCGTCAAGCCCGACGAGCGCAACAAGCTGATGGCCGAGGCGCAACGTCTCGTCGCCGACGAGGCGGTGGCCGCGTACCTGTACCAGCCGACCTGGATCACCGTGGCGAACGCGCGCGTCAAGGGCCTGTGGAAGGACGTGCCGATCTTCGCCAACGACCTCGCGGCGATGAGCTGGCAGTAGCAGGCGCGGGCAACGGCAGGGTCGCGCCGGCGGTCCCCGGCCTACTCACTTCGACGGTCAGGCCGCCACCGCACCCCGGCGCGTCGCGCCGCGGCTCGTACGCCTGTTTGAGGACGAACTAGCTCGTCCGTTTACTGTTCACCCGCTGCGGCTTCTCCGACGATGGCCCGCGTGGTGCCGCCCATTCCCGGCGCGGCGCCCGGCCAGGTCCATCGCACCAGGAGGAGCCCATGAGCGCCAGTCCACGCCCACGCATCCGGCCGTCCGTGGCCATCGCCAGCCTCACCGCGGCCGCGCTCGTCGCCGGCTGCGGTGGCGGTGGCGGTGGCGGTGGCGGCGAAGACGACACCTATTTCGCCGTGCAGGGCACGCAAAGCGCCGGCGGACTGACCTTCACGGCCTGCATCGGCGACATGGTGTTCGTCGACCCGTCGTCGCCCAAGGGGCAGCAGATCGCCGCCAACCTGGCCCAGTACTACAAGCTCGTCGGCTCGTACCGCAGCTTCGCCGGCGAGGGCGCCAGCTGCCGCGACAAGTTCCCGGCGCTGAACGTGCTGCTCACGGTCAACGACTACAACAACACCGTGCTGCCGGCGCTGGGCGCACCGCAGCCTTCGCCGACCGCTTCGCCCACGTCCTCACCCACGTCCTCGCCGACGGCTTCGCCGACCGCCTCGCCGACGCTGGCGCCCACACCCTCGCCGACCTTCGCGCCGACGCCCGCGCCCACTGCCGCGCCGATCTCGCCGCGCGCCTGCGGCGGCACCTCGGGTTCGGGCGTGAACGGCCTGCAGCTCTACGGTCAGGCGAGCTACAGCGGCCTGCCCGGCCGCTCGGCGGCCACGGGCACCGTGACGCTCGATGCCGGCGAGGTGGCGTTCAACAACCCCAATGTCGGGCCTTCCTCGATCACCGGCAGCCTGCGCGTCTCGTTCTGGGCGGTGCCCGGCAGCTATGGCGGCGGCACGATCTCCGGCACCATCGTCTCGCGCTATGGCATCCGCTTCAACGACGGCACGAACCAGCTGCGCAATGGCCAGTCAGCGAACCTGACGCCGCAGACGCTGAGCGCCAACACGCCCGCGCGCGGCTCGTACTGCATGGTGGCGACGCTGGACGAATACGCACCGGCCTCGTGCCCGAGCAACGCCGACGGCTACTGCCTCGTCGATTGGGTGCAGTTCCCGAACTCGGCACAGTTCCAGTAGCCTGGGCTGCGGCGAGCGGCGCTGCCGGCTCTTGCGGCAGCGCCCCGCCCGCTCGTCGCCGAGCCTCAGGCGGTGCGGATCACCGACAGGTGCTCGGTGCCGCTCTCAGGCAGCCACACCTCGCCGGGGCGGCCGAGGATCTGCCGGATGCTCGCGCCTTCGCGCGGGAAGACCCAGCTGTCGAACTTCTCGCTCGCCGGGTCGAAGCGCACGATCGAGTTGGCGCCGAAGTCGCTGGCCCACACCTTGTCGCGCTCGTCGACCCACACGGCGTAGCAGCGCGGCCGCGCGCCCGGCAGCTTCCATTGCCGCCAGGCCGCAGCGCCGCCGCCGCGCAGGCGCGGGTCGAACACCGACAACTGGCCCGAGTTCCACTCGCTGACCCAGATGCGCCCGGCGCTGTCGCTCCACACGCGGCGCGCGCCCTGGTTCGGCGTCGGCGGTTCGACGACTGTCGAGGCGCCGGTCTTGCGGTCGATGCGCGCGATGAAGCTGCCGGCGAGCGAACACCACCAGATGTCGCCCTGCGGCGTGGCGCAGATGCCGTAGGGGCCGCGGCCGCGCGGGCTCTCCTGCACCGCCACCTGCCCCGTCTTCACGGCGACGCGGCCGACGTAGCCGCTCTGGCCGGTGAACCACAAGTCGCCGTCGCCATCGAAGGCGCAGGTGTTGAGGTTGGCGTAAGGCGTGCCTTCGGGCAGGCGAAACAGGCGCAACTGGCGGTCGGGCCAGCCGACCCGCACGATCGCCTGCAGGCCGCCGTCGGTGATCCAGGCCGCCTTGTCCGGTCCCTGGATCACGCCGTGTGGCGACGAGCCGGCGCCAAGCGGGATCAGCTCGGTGCTGCCGGTCCTGGGATCGAACCAGCCGAGGTGGCCGCTGCGCTGCGCAGTGAACCACACGCCGTGGTCGCTGGCCGGAGCGACATCGTGGATGCCGGTGCGCGCAGGCGTCTTCAGCGGCCAGGACGCCATCGCCGGCGCGCGCGCTGCGCTGCTGCCGCCCGCTGTCTGCGCCTGCGCGCCGGGCCAGGGCGCCGTCGCGGCGGCGCCGGCCAGGCCCGCGAAGCCCGCGAGCCCGATCGCCGCGCGGCGGCGCGTGAACGCGGCTTCGGACGAGGCCGGCGAGGGGGGCGAGGCGGGCGCTTCGAGCAGCGAGCGCAGCGGGTTCATGGCGATGCCTCCTTCAACCGGACGCGGTTCGATGCGGGCCCGCCGCCGCGCCCGCCGCGCCGGCAGCGCCGGCACGCGCACGCGCTTCGCGCTCGCTGCGTTCGCGGCGCGCCTGCGCGATCTGCGCCTCGAAGTCGGCGAGCTGCAAGCCCTTCAGCGCGCAGTAGTTGGCCGCGGTGAGCGGCGAGCCCTCGAAGCTGCGCAGCAACTGCGCGCGTTCGCGGCGCTCGGCGTCCTCCGGCGTGAGCGGCGCGGCCGGCGCCGCCGGTGCGCCAGACGCCTCTGCCGCCACGGGCCGTTGCGGTGGGCGCAGCCCTGGCGCCTGCCGTGGTCGGGTATCGCGGGTATCGCGGCCTTCGCGCGGCCGGCGCTCGTGCGCCTGCGGGCCCGGCGGGCGCGGGCCGGCCGGGCGGCCTGGCCCGTCCTCACGCCCGCCCTCACGCCCGCCCTCACCCCCACCGTCGCGGCCGTGGCCGGGGCCGCGCCCGCTGTCCCGCTCGCCCGTACCCGCGCGCTGGCCCGGGCGTTCGTGCTGGCGCCCGCGCTGCGCGCGCGGGGCCTGCCGTGGCTGCAGCCCCGGGGCCGCGCCGCCAGCCGTGTTGGCAGCCGCCGGCGAGCGCGCATCGCCCGTGCCTTGCCCGGCCACCGCGGTGGTGGCCGCCGGCCGCCCGCGCCCGCCGGCGCGGCGCTGCTGCACGATCTGCCGGCGCCGCTCGAGCTCGACCTTGGCGGCTTCCAGATGCTCGGCCGCGACCTCCCCGGCGGCGGCGCCGTCGAGGTCGAAGCGCTCGGCCGTCGCGACCAGCGCGCGGATGTAGGCCGTGCTCGTCGTGTGCCGGTGCAGGAAGACGGAAAGCTGCTTCTTCGTGAAGACGCCGGGCGCGCGCTGCTGGATGTCGGCCTGGATGCGCAGCTTGATCGGCTTCGGCGCCCCGGGCGTGAACAGCGCCGGGAAGCGCCCGGCCAGCGCGGCGGCGGTTTCCGCGAGCGTCGGCTCGGCCGGCTTCGTCACCTCGGCCGGTGTCTTCACCGCGGCGGTGCCGCCTTCTTGCCCGCCCTGCTGCCCGCCCTGCGCCGCGGCCGCTTCGGCGGCAGCCGCTTCAGCAGCGGGCGCCTGCGCTGCGGCCGCCGGCGCCGGCGCCGCGGCCGGGGCCTCGCCCGCGTCGGTGGCCTTCGCCGGCGCAGGCTCTGGCAGGTGTTCCTCTTCGTGCATGGCGCGATTTTGAACGCGTGCCCGAAAGCGCGGCGAACGCAGCCAGCGCGGCGCTGCTTCAGCGCAGCGGCCGCGCCAGCACCCGCGGCGCCGCGAGCGTCGCGTCGCCGTGCACCAGCGCAAGCGGATGACGCACGCCCGCCAGGTGGTCGTCGATGCAGCGCATCACGAGCGGGCTGCGGTGCCGCGGCGCCTCGCGGGCGATCTCCTCGCGCGTGAGCCACAGCGTGCGCACGATTGCCGCATCGAGCGCCTGGCCGGGCAGCGGCTCACCGACGCGGCCGCTATAGGCGAAGCGCAGGTAGGTGATGTCGTCGGCTGCGCCGGCGCCGGCGCCGCCGCCCTCTCCAGGGCCCGGCCGCACGAACCGAGCCATGTACACGCCCAGCAGCGCCTCCGGAACGAAGGCGCGCGCCGTCTCTTCCAGCGCCTCGCGCACCACCGCCTGCTCGGGCGTCTCGCCGCGCTCGAGGTGCCCGGCCGGGTTGTTCAGGCGCAGGCCTTCGGGCGTGTGTTCCTCGACGAGCAGGAAGCGCCCGTCGCGCTCGATCACCGCCGCCACGGTGACGCTCGGTCGCCAGCGTTCATCGGCCGCCATGTCTGCCTGCCTCCGCCATCCGGCCCGCACCCGGGCCAGGGGCGCCGATGGTAGCCACGGGGAAGATGTGGGGAGGATCGCCATGCCGCTTGTGGTAGCTTCGCCCCGCCCGCGAAGAACAGCGTGCATGGCAAACGGGTGAGGAGGGTGAGTCCCATGTTGATCGGCGTTCCGCTGGAGACCGCCGCCGGTGAGACCCGCGTCGCGGTGACGCCGGAGACGGCGAAGAAGCTCAAGGCGCAGGGCCACACGGTGCGCGTGCAGTCGGGCGCCGGCATCGCCGCCGCCGCCACCGACGAGGCCTATGCGGCCGCCGGCGCCGAGGTGGTCGATCGCGCGGCCGCCTTCGCGTGCGACCTCGTGCTGAAGGTGCGAAGCCCGCTCGCCGACGAGCTGGGCCTCATGAAGAGCGGTGCCGCGCTCGTGGGCATGCTGAACCCGTTCGATGCCGAGGGGCTCGGCAAGCTGGCCGCCGCGGGCCTCACCAGCTTCGCGCTCGAGGCGGCGCCGCGCACGACGCGGGCGCAGAGCATGGACGTGCTCTCCTCGCAGGCCAACATCGGCGGCTACAAGGCGGTGATGATCGCCGCCGACAAGTACCAGCGCCTGTTCCCGATGCTGATGACCGCGGCCGGCACCATCAAGGCGGCGCGCGTCGTCGTGCTCGGCGTCGGCGTCGCCGGCCTGCAGGCCATTGCCACCGCCAAGCGCCTGGGCGCCGTGATCGAGGCTTCCGACGTGCGCCCGAGCGTCAAGGAGCAGGTGGAGTCGCTGGGCGCGAAGTTCATCGACGTGCCCTACGAGACCGCCGAGGAGAAGGAAGCGGCCGAAGGGGTGGGCGGCTACGCGAGGCCGATGCCGCCGAGCTGGCTCGAACGGCAGAAGGTGGAAGTGGCCAAGCGCGTGGCCGCCGCCGACGTGGTGATCTCCACCGCGCTCATCCCCGGCCGCTCGGCGCCGGTGCTGGTGACCGAGGAGATGGTCAAGAGCATGAAGCCCGGCTCGGTGATCGTCGACATGGCCGCCGGCCGCGGCCCCGCCGGCCCCGACGGGCGCGCCGGCGGCAACTGCCCGCTCACCGTGGCCGACAAGACCGTCGTCCAGCACGGCGTCACGATCGTCGGCGAGACGAACCTGCCGGCGCTGGTGGCGGCCGACGCTTCGAGCCTGTACGCGCGCAACGTGCTCGACTTCCTCAAGCTGGTGCTGACCAAGGAAGGCGCGTTCAACGTGCCGATGGACGACGACATCGTTGCCGCCTGCCTGATGACGCAAGGCGGCGAGCTCAGGAAGAAGTGAGGGAGAGCGCGAGATGGAATCGATCAGCCCCACCGTCATCAACCTCATCATCTTCGTGCTCGCCATCTACGTCGGCTACCACGTGGTGTGGAACGTCACCCCGGCGCTGCACACGCCGCTGATGGCGGTGACCAACGCCATCAGCGCCATCGTCGTCGTCGGCGCCATGCTCGCGGCCGCGCTCACCGTGGGCACGGTGGGCAAGGTGATGGGCGTGGCCGCGGTGGCGCTGGCCGCGGTGAACATCTTCGGCGGCTTCCTCGTCACGCGGCGCATGCTGGAGATGTTCAGGAAGAAGGACAAGAAGCCGGCCGGGGAGGGCAAGTGATGAGCCTCGACGTCGTCACGCTGCTGTATCTCGTCGCCAGCGTCTGCTTCATCCAGGCGCTGAAGGGCTTGTCGCACCCGACCACGTCGATCCGCGGCAACGTCTTCGGCATGGTCGGCATGGCCATCGCCGCGGTCACCACCGCGGCGCTGATCGTCAAGCTGGCCGGCTCGGCGCAAGGCCTGCTGTGGGTGCTGCTGGGCCTGGTGGTCGGCGGCGGCTACGGCGCCTGGCGCGCCAAGACCGTCGAGATGACGAAGATGCCCGAGCTGGTGGCGTTCTTCCACAGCATGATCGGCCTGGCGGCGGTGTTCATCGCCGTCGCCGCGGTGGCCGAGCCGGCGGCCTTCGGCATCGCCAATGCAGCGGGCGCCATTCCGGGCGGCAACCGCATCGAGCTGGGCCTGGGGGCCTTCATCGGCGCGGTCACCTTCTCGGGCTCGGTCATCGCCTTCGGCAAGCTCTCCGGCACGTACAAGTTCCGCCTGTTCCAGGGCGCGCCGGTGGTGTTCAAGGGCCAGCATGCACTGAACGCGCTGCTCGGACTGGCCGCCGTGTTCTTCCTCTTCGGCTTCTGGCACTCGCAAAGCGCGCTCGACTTCGCGCTCGTCTGCGCGCTCGGCTTCGTCATCGGCGTGACGCTCATCATCCCGATCGGCGGCGCCGACATGCCGGTGGTGGTGAGCATGCTCAACAGCTACTCGGGCTGGGCGGCGGCGGGCATCGGCTTCTCGCTGAACAACTCGATGCTGATCATCGCCGGCTCGCTGGTGGGCAGCTCGGGCGCGATCCTGAGCTACATCATGTGCCGGGCGATGAACCGCTCGTTCTTCAGCGTCATCCTCGGCGGCTTCGGCGGCGAGGTGGCCGGGCCGCAGGGCGGCGCCCAACAGAGAAGCGTCAAGAGCGGCAGCGCCGACGACGCCGCGTTCATCCTCGGCAACGCCGAGACGGTGGTCATCGTGCCCGGCTACGGCCTGGCCGTGGCGCGCGCGCAGCACGCGGTGAAGGAGCTGGCCGGCAAGCTCACCGCCAAGGGCGTGACGGTGAAGTACGCCATCCACCCGGTGGCCGGGCGCATGCCCGGGCACATGAACGTGCTGCTCGCCGAGGCCGAGGTGCCTTACGACCAGGTGTTCGAGATGGAGGACATCAACGGCGAGTTCGGCCAGGCCGACGTCGCCGTGATCCTCGGCGCCAACGACGTCGTCAACCCCGCCGCGCACACCAAGGGCAGCCCGATCTACGGCATGCCGATCCTCGAGGCCTACAAGGCCAAGACCGTCATCGTCAACAAGCGCTCGATGGCCAGCGGCTACGCCGGCCTGGACAACGAGCTGTTCTACATGGACAAGACGATGATGGTGTTCGGCGACGCGAAGAAGGTGGTCGAGGAGATGGTGAAGGCGGTGGAGTGAGGCGCGCCAGGGGCGGCCGCCGCGCGGCCCGGTGTGCCGCCCGACGACACCCCTGAGATCCGTCGCGGCGCAGATGCACGCTGCCCCTGCTGCCGCAGAATCCACCGCACCATGCCTTCGCTCAGCACGCCGCCTGCCTCGATCCCCGCCCTGCGCCAGCGCCTGGAAGCGGCCGGCCCTCGCCACGGTGGCCACGAGGCGCTCGTGCGCGAAGTGCTCGCGCGCGCGCGCAGCGAGCCGGCCGCCGCGCCGGTGTTCACGGCGCTGTACGACGAAGCCCCGCTGGCGGCCGCGCGCGCGGCCGATGAAGCCGGGCGCCGCGGCGCGCCACAGCAAGCAAGCCGCCCCCTGGCCGGGCTGCCGGTGTCGGTCAAGGACTTGTTCGATGTCGCCGGCGAGCCCACGCTGGCCGGCTCGCGCGTGCTGCAAGGTCGCGCGCCCGCCGCCGCGGCCGACGCGCCGGCCGTGCAGCGCCTGCGCACCGCCGGCGCCGCGATCGTCGGGCGCACGAACATGAGCGAGTTCGCGTTCTCCGGCGTCGGCATCAATCCGCACTTCGGCACGCCGCGCAACCCCGCCGCGCTGGCGCTCGATGGCTCGGCGCGCGTGTGCGGAGGCTCCTCATCGGGCGCGGCGGCTTCTGTCGCGCTGGGCCTCGCGGTGGCCGGGCTCGGCTCGGACACCGGCGGCTCGATCCGCATCCCGGCCGCACTGTGCGGCATCGTCGGCTTCAAGAACACGCAGTCGCGCACGCCGCTGGCCGGTGCGTACCCGCTCGCCTCGACGCTGGACACGGTGTGCGCGATGACGCGCTCGGTCGCCGACGCGATCGTCGTCGACGGCGTGCTCGCCGGCGCGCCGCTGGCGGTGCCACGGCGCGAGCTGCGCGGCGTCAAGCTCGCGCTGCCGCGCACGCTGATGCTCGATGCGCTGGACACCACCGTCGCGCGCGCCTTCGAGCGCGCGCTCGGGCGCTTGAGCACCGCCGGCGCGGAGGTGCGCGAGATCGCGCTGGCCGAGCTGGCCGAGATCGCCGGCATCAACGCACCGGGCGGTCTGTCGCCGATCGAGGCCTTTGCGGTGCACCGCGAACTCTTCGCCGAGCACCGCGCCGAGTACGACCCGCGCGTGGCGGCCCGCATCGCGCTCGGCGAGACGGTGCTCGCGGCCGACTACATCGCGCTGCTGCGCCGGCGCGCCGACTGGATCGCGCGCGTGCAGCAGCGCCTCGCGGGCTTCGACGCGCTCGTTTGCCCGACGGTGCCGATCGTCGCGCCGCAGATCGCGCCGCTCGAAGCCAGCGACGAAGCGTTCTTCAAGGCCAACGGGCTGCTGCTGCGCAACACGTTCGCCATCAACTTCCTCGACGGCTGCTCCTTCAGCCTGCCCTGCCACGAAGCGGCCGAGCTGCCCGTGGGGCTGATGCTCAGCGCGCCCGGCGGCCACGACGCCGCCCTGGCCGGCGTGGCGCTGGCGGTGGAAGCCGAGCTGGCGCAGCGTGGCTGAACTTGGCTGAGCGGCGGCGCGCCGAGGAGCCCGGGCCCGGCCCGGGCGCAGCGGCCGCGCTGCGCCTTTTCGTCGGTGGCACCGTGCCGCTGGCCGCGGGCGCCCGCTTCGATCTCCCACCGGCCGCAGCCGCGCATGTCAAGGTGCGGCGGCTGCAGCCCGGCGCGCTGCTGCGCCTCTTCGACGGCGACAGCGGCTTCGAATGGCCGGCCGAGGTGCTGGCCATCGGCCGCAGTGCGGTGCGCGCCGGCATTGCCGCGGGCGTTTCGCCGCTGCCGGCCGCGGCGGCCGAGCTGCCGCTGGCGGCGACGCTGGCCTTCGCGATGCCGGCCAACGAACGCGTCGATGCGCTGGTGGAGAAGGCGAGCGAGCTGGGCGCCGCGGCGCTCGTGCCGCTGATGAGCGAGCGCTCGGTGCTGCGGCTCGAAGGTGATCGTGCCGAGCGCCGGCGCGCCCACTGGCAGGGCGTGGCGGCCGCGGCCTGCGAGCAATGCGGCCGCGCGCGCGTGCCGGTCGTTCACGGGGTGCAGCCGCTGCAGACGTGGCTGCGACAGCTCGGCCCCTTGTCGCCAGCGGTGCCGCCGCCGGCACCCCCAGAGGCGGCAGCCAGCAGCCACGGCGCCGCTCTGCGCTGCCTGCTCAGCACCGATGCGGCGGCGCCGCCGCTGCCGGCGTTGTGGCCGCGCCCGCAGCCGCCGCGGCCGCAGGCGCCATCGCACCAGGAAGCGGCGGTGGCGCTGACCGCATGGCCCACGGGCGTCGTGTTCCTCAGTGGCCCCGAGGGCGGCTTCGGCGCCGGCGAAGTCCAGGCCGCGCGCGCCGCGGGCTTCGTCGCCGCTTCGCTGGGGACACGCACGCTGCGCGCCGACACGGCGCCGCTGGCGGCGCTGGCCTGGCTGGCCGTGGCGCTCGCCGGCGCGGCTGCGGGGCGCGGAAGTCCGGGCTCCTGACCCGCCGACGCCGCGCCCCCCGCCACCTATCCGCAGGTCAAGGCCGGCGCGCGGCGCGCGAGCCCAGAATCGGCCACGCTCCGTCTTCGAGCGTTGCGCTCGACAACCCGACTGAAAGGACACTCGCGATGGGCCTGCTCGACTCGGTGATCGGCGCGCTCGGCCAAGGGGCCGGCGGCGGCCAGGCCAACCCGCAAGCGGCGCTGGTCAGCGCCATCATCGCCATGCTCACGCAAGGGGGCGGCTCTGCCGGCGGCGCCGGGGCGGGCGGCGGCGGCCTCGGGGGCATGCTCGGCAGCGCACTGGGCGCCGGCGCTGGCGGTGCAGGTGGCGGCTCAGGCGGCGGTTCCGGCAGCCTCGGAGGGCTCGGTGGCCTGGCCGGCCTGGTCGAGCAGTTCGGCCGCCACGGCATGGGCGACATCGCCAAATCATGGGTGGGTACTGGCCAGAACCTGCCCGTCTCGCCCGACCAGCTCGGCCAGGTGCTCGGTGGCGACAGGCTCGGCCAGATGGCGCGCCAGCTCGGCGTGGATCAAGGCGACCTGCTCGGCCAGCTCTCGCAGATGCTGCCGCAGGTGGTGGACCAGCTCACGCCGCAAGGCCGCATCCCGCAAGGCGACCTGGGCGGCATGGGCGGCGCCGACCTGGGCAGCCTGCTGGGCAGCCTCCTGGCGCGGCGCTGAAGCGGCCCGCCGCAGCCCGCGCGAGCCGCTGCTTCGGGCAGCGGCTCGCCCGCGTGCGTGAGAATCGGCGCGTGAGCACGCCGAACCCGACCCCGACCGCTGCCCCGACCCTGCACTCGCTTCCCCTTGTCGCGCGCGGCAAGGTGCGCGACATCTACGCGGTGGGCAGCGAGCGCCTGCTGATGGTGGCGAGCGACCGCCTCTCGGCCTTCGACGTGGTGATGAAGGCACCGGTGCCGGGCAAGGGGCGGCTGCTGACGCAGATGGCGCTGTTCTGGTTCGACCGGCTGGCGCCGCTGTGCCCGAACCACCTCACCGGCGAGGCGCCCGAAAGCGTCGTCGCGCCCGACGAGCGCGGCGCCATCGAACTGCGCGCGATGCTGGTGAAGAAGCTGACGCCGCTGCCCTGCGAGGCGGTGGTGCGCGGCTACATCGCGGGCTCGGGCTGGAAGGAGTACGTCGGCAGCGGCACCGTCTGCGGCCAGCGGCTGCCCGCGGGGCTGACGCAGACCACGCCGCTGGCGCAACCGATCTTCACCCCGGCCACCAAGGCCGCCGTCGGCGAGCACGACGAGAACATCCCGTTCGCGCAGCTCGAAGCGCTGATCGGCGCCGCACGGGCCGCCGAGCTGCGCGACACCGCGCTGAAGCTGTATGCCGCGGCGCGCGACTACGCTGCCACGCGCGGCGTCGTCATCGCCGACACCAAGTTCGAGTTCGGCCTCGACGCGCAAGGGCGGCTGACGTTGATGGACGAAGTGCTCACGCCGGATTCCTCGCGCTTCTGGCTGGCGCGCGAACTGCGCGACGGGCGCGTCGTGGCGCTGGACAAGCAGCCGCTGCGCGACTGGCTCGCGTCGACGGGCGTCACCGGCGGCGCCGAGCAGGCGGCGCTGGACCTGCCGCCGCAGGTGATCGAGGGCGTGCGCGAGCGCTACGCGCAGGCCTACGCGATGCTGTGCGAGGAGCCCACCACGCCGGCCGGTGGCGCGCGGCGATGAGCCGGGCGGGCAGCGGCCACGGCGCGGCCGGCCGCCCTTCGCGCAGCGGGCCCACGCCGCTCATCGGACGCGCCGGCCCCGCCGGGCGCGCCGACCGCCGCCGTCGCAGCACGGCTGTCCGACGCACCCTCTGCGAGCAGGCATGACACTGTCGACCCGCCACCTGCGCATCCACCGCTTCGCGGCCCTCGACAAAGGCCCGCGCCTGGTCGTCACCGGTGCCGTGCATGGCAACGAGACCGCCGGCACGCGCGGCATCGAGCGCGTGGTGCGCGAGATCGAGCGCGGCGAGATCGACATCGTGCGCGGCACGCTCACCTTCGTGCCGGTGTGCAACCCGCTGGCCTACCGTCACCGCCGGCGCGCCGGCGAGCGCAACCTCAACCGGCGCCTGCTGCCGGGGCAGCCCCCGCAACCGGGCCGCGAGACGCGCGAATACGAAGACCAGGTGGCCGACGTGCTGTGCCCGCTGCTGGCCGAGCACGACGTGCTGCTGGACCTGCACAGCTTCAGGAGCCCCGGCGAGCCGTTCGCGCTGCGCGGCCCGCAGGACAACGCCGGCGCGCTGGAACCGTTCGCGCACGCTGCAGCCGAAGCGCGGCTGGCCGCGCACCTGGGCGTTCGGCGCATCGTCGACGGCTGGCTCGATGCCTACGCGCGCGGCGTCGCCCAGCGCAAGCAGCGCGGCCTCACGCCGGGCGCCGTCAACGAGGACGCCGCCTACGGCATCGGCACCACCGAGTACATGCGCTCGGTGGGCGGCTACGCGGTGACGCTCGAGTGCGGGCAGCACGACGACCCGGCCGCGCCGGGGGTCGCCTACCACGCCATCCGGCAGACACTGGCGCTGCTCGGCTTGGTGGAAGGCATGCCGGCGCCGCCGGCCGGGCCGTTCGAATGCCTGACGCTGGCGCGCGTGATCGACCGCCACGCCGAGGGCGACCGCTTCGTGAAGACGTGGACCAGCTTCGACGCGCTGGCCAAGGGCGACCTCATCGCGTTGCGCGCCGACGGCAGCGAAGTGCGCGCCCCTGAGGCAGGCTGCATCGTCTTCCCCGACCACGGGGCGCTGCCGGGGCACGAGTGGTTCTATCTGGGGCAGCCGAGCCCGCGGGGCTTGTAGGGCCGCCCTTCTCCGGCTGCCGCGGCGTACCCTCGTCGGGACATCCCGGTCTCGCCTGCGCCGCCGATCCTTCGTTCCTCCGCTTCCGATAGGAGGACTGCCCCCGCGCGAGGGATCGCCCGTGCCGCACGGCCGCCCCGATGATCGCCGCCCGCAGCGACCCGGCGCTCTGCGCGCACCAACCATGCACTTCGACGAATGTTTCGAGGGCGGCTACCGCATCTTCGTCGGCGCGCTCGAGGCGCCGCGCGGCGGCGGGTTCATCGCCGCCGTCGTCGTCAGCCGCCGGCAGCCAGAGCTCCCGGCCGGCGCCCGCGCGGGCGAGCGCGAAGTCTGGCGCGACGACAGTCTCGCCTGCGGCTACCGCTGGCCCACGGCGCAGGCGGCGCTGCACTACGCAAAGAACCGGGCGCGCGAGATGGTGCGCAAGGCTTCGCCGATGCTGGCGGCGGGCGGCTGAAGGCGAGGGTTGCAGCGCCCGCGGGCGGCGGGCGAATCAGGGTGCGTGTGCGCTGCGCGCCGCCCGGCACCGGCGGCTTCAGACGTGCAGGAAAGCCAGCACGCCGAGCACC
Source organism: Rubrivivax sp. (assembly GCA_016790425.1). Classification (GTDB taxonomy): domain Bacteria; phylum Pseudomonadota; class Gammaproteobacteria; order Burkholderiales; family Burkholderiaceae_C; genus Rubrivivax. The sequence goes on along the minus strand of JAEUPF010000153.1, from coordinate 840 downwards.
AGCCCCAGGCCACTGACGCCGAACATGCCCCACTCGAGCCACTTGCGCCGTGTCAGCAGCGCGATGGCGGCCAGCGCAATGGCAATCTGCAGCGCCGTGGTCGCCTGGGCCCAGCGGTGGTGCTGGTGCAGTTCGGCGTCGGAGCGCTTGTCCCACTCGGTGGCTTCGGCTTCGAGCTTGTCGGCGGCGAGCTTGATCTCGGCCTTCTCCTTCTTGTAGCGCTCGACCTCGTCGCGGTAGGTGGCGCGCCTGTCCTCGGGCACGATGGCCAGCGCGAGTTCGGCCAGGTTCTGCTTGCTGCTCTTGGCCTGGTAGTAGTTCCACTGGTTCGACGCTTCGGTCTTCTTGATTGCCGCGTTGTTCTTGAACAGGCCGGCATTGGCCTGCGTCGCGCCGCCCATATAGGAGAAGAGGGCCCCGATGGTGGCGAGCACCGCCGTGGCCACGGCAATGTTGCCGGAGAAACTGTCCTTCTCGCCGTGCCCCGCGGCATGCGCCGCGTGTTCGAGTTCGTGGTCGTGCGGACCGTGCACGTGGAATCCATGGCCGGACATGAGCGGGCTTCTCCTTGCGTTGTCGGGTCTCGAGCGCCGGGATTGTGCCGCCTCGATAATTCATGCCATGAAAACGACGCCGCAGCGCATCGTGGTGGGCCTGTCCGGCGGCGTCGACTCCGCGGTCAGTGCCTGGCTGCTCAAGCGCGCCGGGCACGAGGTCGTCGGCATCTTCATGAAGAACTGGGAGGACGACGACGACAGCGAGTACTGCTCGAGCAACATCGACTTCGTCGACGCGGCGGCCGTGGCCGACGTCATCGGCATCGAGCTGGAGCATGTCAAC
>JAEUPF010000149.1 GCA_016790425.1 Rubrivivax sp. | reverse complement strand
GTGCCCGCGGAGAAGGCGGCGAAGGCAGGCAAGGCCGGCCGCGGCCGCAAGGAGCGCGGCGGCGAGCGTCTGCGCGGCGGTGGCGGCGCGGGTGCGGCCGCAGCCCCGCTGGACGCCGCCGCGCAAGCGCGCTTCGCCGCGCTGAAGGCCTGGCGTACCGAAGTCGCCAAGGCGCACAACGTGCCCGCCTACGTGGTGTTCCACGACGCCACGCTGGCGCAGATGGCGCGCGAATGCCCGGCGAGCGCGGCGGCGCTCGGCGGCATCAGCGGCGTCGGCGCGAAGAAGCTCGAGCGCTACGGCGAAGAGCTGTTGCGGCTGCTGGCGCCGGGCTGAACGGCGTGGCTATCATGGCCGGTTCGCCGCCGTGCCATGAACGACAAAGCCAAGCCGCTTCGCGTCGCACCGGAACAAGCGCGCTCGCTCGCCGTCCCGGCCGAGGCTGAGGACGCACAAGCAGCCCGCGCCGGCTCCGCTGAGGCGCGTCGGCCGGGGACTCCGTCCGACGAAGCCCGGATGCTGCATACCCCATCCGACGAAGCCCGGATGCTGCGCACCCCATCCGACGAAGCCCGGATGCTGCGCATCGCGTCCGACGAAGCCCGGATGCTGCGCATCCGGGGGGCCCGCACGCACAACCTCAAGAACATCGACCTCGACATCCCCAAGCAGGCGCTGGTGGTGATCACCGGCCTGTCGGGTTCCGGGAAGTCCAGCCTCGCGTTCGACACGCTGTACGCCGAGGGGCAGCGGCGCTACGTCGAGAGCCTCTCGGCCTACGCGCGGCAGTTCCTGCAGCTGATGGACAAGCCCGATGTCGATGTCATCGAGGGCCTGAGCCCGGCCATCAGCATCGAGCAGAAGGCCACCAGCCACAACCCGCGCTCCACGGTCGGCACGGTGACCGAGATCCACGACTACCTGCGCCTGTTGTTCGCGCGCGCCGGCACGCCGTTCTGCCCCGAGCACGGCCTGCCGCTGGCCGCGCAGAGCGTCAGCCAGATGGTCGACGCGATGCTGGCGCTGCCCGAGGGCACGCGGCTGATGCTGCTGGCGCCGGTGGTGCGCGACCGCAAGGGCGAGTTCGCCGACCTCTTCGAGGACATGCGGGCGCGCGGCTACGTGCGCTTTCGCGTCGGCGCCGCCGGACCGGCGGGCCAGCCAGCCCAGGTGTACGAGGCGGAGGCGCTGCCCAAGCTCAAGAAGACCGAGAAGCACGACATCGACGTCGTCATCGACCGCCTGAAGGTGCAGCCTTCGATGAAGCAGCGCCTGGCCGAGAGCTTCGAGGCGGCGCTGCGCATCGCCGACGGGCGCGCCATCGCGCTGGAGATGGATTCGGGCACCGCCGCCGGGGCCGTCGGGAACGCGGGCGCTGCGGCCCCGGGCGACGAGGCGAAGGCGCCGGCGCAGGCACCGGCGCAGGCGCGCGAGCACCTCTTCAGCAGCAAGTTCGGGTGCCCCGTGTGCAGCTACTCGCTGCCTGAACTCGAGCCGCGCCTGTTCAGCTTCAACTCCCCGGTGGGCGCCTGCACCGCCTGCGACGGCCTCGGCCAGGTGACGGCGTTCGACCCCGAGCGCGTCGTCGCCTTCCCGAGCCTGAGCCTCGCCTCGGGCGCGGTGAAGGGCTGGGATCGGCGCAATGCCTACACCTTCAGCCTGCTGCAAAGCGTGGCCAAGCACTACGGCTTCGACATCGAGCAGCCATTCGAGAACCTGCCCGAAGCAGCCAGGCGCGTGCTGCTGTTCGGATCCGGCGGCGAAGACATCGAGTTCGTCTACCGCGCCGAGTCCGCCGGCGGCCGCGCCCGCACCGTGAAGCGGCGGCATCCGTTCGAAGGGATCATCCCCAACTTCGAGCGCCGCTTCCGCGAGACCGACTCGGTGCACGTGCGCGAGGAGCTGGCCCGCTACCAAGGCGCCCGGCCTTGCCCGGCCTGCCACGGCACGCGCCTGCGCCGCGAAGCGCGGCACGTGTTCCTGCAAGGCGCCAACGACGAGGCGCACGGCGGCGCGAACGCGGCGACCGCGGCGACCGCGGCGAACGCGGCGAATGCGGCGACCGCGGCGAAGCCTGCGCGCGGGCGCGCCATCTACGAGGTCGAGCACGCCACGCTCGCGGACACGCTGGCCTACTTCGACTCGCTCGAATTGCACGGCGCCAAGGCCGAGATCGCGAGCAAGATCGTGCGCGAGATCCGCTCGCGCCTGCGCTTCCTCAACGACGTGGGCCTGGGCTACCTGAGCCTGGACCGTGGCGCCGACACGCTCTCCGGCGGCGAGGCGCAGCGCATCCGCCTGGCCAGCCAGATCGGCAGCGGCCTGTCGGGCGTGATGTACGTGCTCGACGAGCCGAGCATCGGCTTGCACCAGCGCGACAACGCGCGCCTGATCGGCACGCTGAAGCGGCTGCGCGACCTGGGCAACAGCGTCCTCGTCGTCGAGCACGACGAGGACATGATCCGGGCCGCCGACCACGTCGTCGACATGGGCCCGGGCGCCGGCGTGCACGGCGGCGAGGTGGTCGCCTTCGGCACGCCGGCCGAGGTGGCGGCCAACGAGGCCTCGCTCACCGGGCGCTACCTCGCGCACGCGCTGAAGATCGAGGTGCCGGCGCGAAAGCCCCCGCCGGCGGGGCTGTTCGAGCCTGGGCCGCCGCGGCCGGACCCGGCCGCGGCGCCGAAGGTCCTGCGCATCGAAGGCGCGCGCGGCAACAACCTGAAGAACGTGACCGTCGAGATCCCGGTGGGCCTGTTCACCTGCGTCACCGGCGTCAGCGGCTCGGGCAAGAGCACGCTCATCAACGACACGCTCTACGCCGCGGTGGCGAGGAAGCTCTACCAGAGCCACACCGAGCCCGCGCCGCACGAGCGTATCGAGGGCCTGGAGCACTTCGACAAGGTGATCGCCGTCGACCAGAGCCCGATCGGCCGCACGCCGCGCTCCAACCCGGCCACCTACACGGGCCTGTTCACGCCGATCCGCGAGCTGTTCGCCGAGGTGCCGGCGGCGCGCGAACGCGGCTACGGTGCCGGCCGCTTCAGCTTCAACGTGGCCGGTGGGCGCTGCGAAGCCTGCGAAGGCGACGGCGTGCTGAAGGTGGAGATGCACTTCCTGCCCGACGTCTACGTGCCGTGCGATACCTGCCGCGGCAAGCGCTACAACCGCGAGACGCTGGAGATCTTCTACAAGGGCAAGCACATCGCCGAGGTGCTGGAACTCACCGTCGAGGACGCGCTCGCCTTCTTCGGCGCCGTGCCGGCGATCGCGCGCAAGCTGCAGACGCTGCTCGACGTGGGCCTGGGTTACATCCAACTCGGCCAGAGCGCGACCACGCTTTCCGGCGGCGAGGCGCAGCGGGTCAAGCTGGCGCTGGAGCTTTCCAAGCGCGACACCGGGCGCACGCTGTACATCCTCGACGAGCCCACCACCGGGCTGCACTTCCACGACATCGGCATGCTGCTCACGGTGCTGCACGCGCTGCGCGACGCCGGCAACACCATCGTCGTCATCGAGCACAACCTGGACGTCATCAAGACCGCCGACTGGCTCATCGACATGGGGCCCGAGGGCGGCGCCGGCGGCGGCACGGTGGTTGCTGCGGGCACGCCCGAGCAGCTGGCGGCCGAGGCCCAGGCGCTGGGCAGCCACACCGGCCGCTTCCTGCGCGCCGCGCTCGCCTGACGCGCCGCGCGCGCTGCACGCCGGGCGCGGGCCCGGTGTCCCGCGGCCTTCAGTAGCGGCGGCCCCAGTAGCCGCCGTGCCAGGCCCAGCCGCCGCGCGGGCGATGCGACCAGTGGCCCGGAACCCAGGCGTAGCCGGCGCCCGGCGGCATGGCCCAGCGCCCGCCGATCCACACGTGGCGCCCGGCCTGCCAGGCCCAGTGGCCGCCGATCCAGACATAGCCCACGGCAGGCGCCACCGGCACCACCTCGTATTGCGGCGCCGGCGGTTCCACATCGACCGTCGGTCCCGGGGGCGGTGGCGAGTAGTAGCCCGCGGGCGCAACCACGCAGCCGGCCAATCCTGCTGCCAGCACCGTCGCGAAGACGGCGGCGAACCGGCGCATGCGGCGCCGAGCGGGCGCGGCACCGGCAGCGCGGACAGCGCGGCCCAGGCCGCGCGGGGATGAGCGATTCATGAGACGCTCCTGTTCGATCGCACAGGCTTCATCAACGGCTGCGGGCGGGCGCAGCGCCGACGACCGGGCGGGTAAAGCTTCCTTGCTGCTTGCTGCTGCATGTTGCCCGCTGCCGCGGCGCGGAGGGCGCGGCGATCGAACCCGCGGTAACGAAGCGGACGCCGTTGTTCAGGTAGCCTTCATGCGCCTCGGCGCCAATGCGCGCTGGCCCGGCTTCAGCGCTCAGAGCACCCCATGGGCGCACCTGCTTCGATGAACCTCTGCTCCCGCCACCGGCGGCCGCTGCGGCGCCGCGCCGCCGCCGTGGCCCTCTTCGCCGCCGCACTCGCCTGCACCGGCTGCGCCTCGCTCGGCGTGAAGCCCTGGGAACGCGACCTGCTGGCCAAGCCCTCGATGCAGCTGGACGCAGCGCCCTTGGCCAGCGGCATCGACGACCACATCTACTTCAGCAAGGAAGCGGCCACCGGTGGGCGGGCCTTCGGCGGCGGAGGCTGCGGATGCAACTGAGCGCCGGACCCGCGGCGCCGCAGGCCGCCTCGCCGCTGCGCGCCGCGCTCGGAGCCGCCACTTCCACGTTGTTGGCAACGGCGGCGCTGGCGCAAGGAACCGTGCCGGCGACGGCAGCGCCTTCGCCATCACCACCGGCCGCTTCGTCGCCATCGCCGCCATCGCCGCCGTCGGCGCCGTCGTCGCCGTCGTCCCCGTCACCGGCCGAGTGGAAAGTCGACAGCGCCATCCTCTTCTACAGCGAGAGTGGCGGCCGCGTGCGCGCCATCGAGCCGGTTGTCAGCGCCCGGCGCACCGACGGCAACGAGACGACGCTCGGCCTCAAGCTCACGCTCGATTCGCTGACCGGCGCCTCGCCCAACGGCGCGGTGCCGCAGCCGGCGCCGCAGACCTTCACGTCGCCCTCCGGCGAGAGCCACTACACCGTGGCCGCAGGCGCACCGCCGCTGGACACGAGCTTCCACGACCGCCGCGCTGCGCTGGCCGCGACGATGGAGCGCACGCTCGGGGCGGCGCACAAGCTCTCGCTGGCGGCCAACGTCTCGGCCGAGTACGACTTCCGGTCGATCGGCCTGAGCGCGGCGCTGGCGCGAGACTTCAACGACAGGAACACGACGCTGAGCGTCGGCCTGGCACTGGAAGGCGACCGCATCAAGCCGGTGGGTGGCACGCCGGTGGGCCTGAGGCCGGCCTTCGGCGCGCTGGCCGCCCGCCAGAGCGACCGTACGCGCAACGTGCTCGACGTGCTCGTGGGCGTGACGCGGGTCGTCGACCGGCAGTGGCTGATGCAGTTCAACCTCGGGCTGGGCCGCGGCAGCGGCTACCACACCGACCCGTACAAGATGCTGTCGGTGGTCGATGGCGCCACGGGCCTCGTCGCCGGCGACCGCTACGTCGCCGAGCAGCGCCCCGATGCGCGCACGCGCACGTCGCTGTATTGGCAGAACAAGGTGCACCTGGCGCGCGATGTCGTCGACGTCTCCTACCGCTATTACCGCGACAACTGGGGCGTGCGCGCGCACACGCTCGATGCGCGCTACCGGTTCGAGCTGGGAGCCCTCGGCGGCGGCGATGGCGTTGGCGGTGGCGTCTACATCGAACCGCGCTGGCGCACCTACCGTCAGAGCGCGGCCGACTTCTGGCGCGGCTGGCTCGTCGAGGGCGGCGAGTGGTCGAGCGCCACGCACAGCGCCGCCCTGGCAGCGGCCTCGGCCGACCCGCGCCTGGCGGCGCTCAAGGCCGACACGCTGGGCGTGAAGGCCGGCGGGCCGGTCGGCCGCGCCGGCGAGTGGAGCGTGCGCATCGAGAGCTACCGCCAGCGGCCCGATCGCCCGGCCGATGCGCCCGGCGCGTTGCAGTCGCTCGACCTGGCGCCGACAGTGAAGGCCACTGCCGTGCTGCTCGGCTACAGCGTCGCGTTCTGAGGTTCGCCCGGATGCCGGACGTGGTGCTGTCGCGCACGTCCACGGGCTGGCGCGGCGCGTTCGGCGCCATGGCCAGCCCCTGCGAGGTGCTGCTGGAGAACGACGCGGCGCAAGCCGCTGCGGCGCCCTCGGCCGGCATCGCTCGCGACGAGGCCTTGCGCCTCACCCGGCTGGCGCAGGCCGAGGCGTTGCGCATCGAGTGCAAGTTCAGCCGCTACCGCGACGACAGCGTCGTGGCGCGCCTGCACGCCAGCGGCGGTACCGCCGTGACCGTGGACGACGAGACGGCCGGCCTCATCGATTTCGCGGCCCATTGCCATGCGGCCAGCGGCGGCCTTTTCGACATCACCAGCGGCGTGCTGCGCCACGCCTGGCGCTTCGACGGCGGCAGCATGCTGCCCGACGCGGCGCTGGTCGAGCGCCTGCGCCAGCGGGTGGGCTGGGAGCGCGTGCACTGGCAGCGGCCGCGGCTGACGCTGCCCGAGGGGATGGAGATCGACCTCGGCGGCATCGGCAAGGAGTACGCGGTCGACCGCGCGCTGGCGCTGCTGCGCGCCGAAACGGCCGCGCCGCTGCTCGTGAACTTCGGCGGCGACCTGGCGGTGAGCGGGCCGCGGCCGGACGGCTCGGCATGGGCCGTGGGCATCGACAGCCCCGGCCCGACAAGCGCCGGCAGCGACGCTGCCGCGGCGGCGCGCACCGCGGCCGGCGTGCTGGCGCTGAGCGCAGGGGCGCTGGCCACCAGTGGCGACGCACGCCGCTTCGTGCTGGCCGACGGCGTGCGCTACGGCCACATCCTCGACCCGCGCACCGGCTGGCCGGTGCGCGGCGCGCCGCGCTCGGTGACCGTGGCCGCGCCCACCTGCACCGAGGCGGGCGTGCTGGCGACGCTGGCCATGCTGCGCGGAGGCGGTGCGCGGGCCTGGCTGGCCGAGCAGGGCGCGCCGCACTGGATCGTCGATGATTGACGCGACGACGAAGGCGACACGGTCGCCAGGAGTTGCAGCGATGGACGGCAAGGCAGTGAAGCGACGCGCGCTGTGCGCGCGGGCCCTCGGCGCATGGGCCGGCAGCGGCCTGGTCCTGGGGGCGCTGCGGACCTGCGCGGCACCGCCGGGCGGCGCGGCCGCGACATTCGCCAGCGCAGCCGCGTCATTCGCTGCCGCGGCCGCCGGTGCGGTGGCGGTCGGGCAGCCGGCGCCCGCGTTCACGCTCGCGGGCCTCGAAGGGTCCGTGGCGCTCGAGGCGCTGCGCGGCAAGGTCGTGCTGCTCGACTTCTGGGCTTCGTGGTGCGCGCCCTGCCGCCTGAGCTTCCCGTGGATGTCGGCGATGCAGGCGCGGCACGGGGCGGCCGGGCTGCGCGTGGTGGCGGTGAACGTCGACCGCCAGCGCGCCGCGGCGGACGCCTTCCTGCGTGCGATGCAGCCGCAGATGGGCGCGCCGCTGACGATCGCTTTCGACCCCGCCGGCGAGACGCCCGAGCGCTACGGTGCCAAGGCGATGCCGACCTCGGTGCTGATCGGAGCCGACGGCCGCGTGCTGCTGCACCACGCCGGCTTTCGCGACGACGACAAGCCCGTGCTCGAAGCGGCCGTCGTCGCAGCGCTGGCGGCTGCCAAGGCCCCGGCGCGATGAGCCGCCACTGACGGACCCGAGCAGGCAGGTCGCGAGGCGGCGGCACACAGCGGCCGCGGACAACGAAAAGGGGCCCCGCGGGGCCCCTTCGAGTTGGCTGGGCGTGCGCCCGGCGGCCTACTTCAGGTGCGAGCTGATCGCCTTGGTCATCTCGAACATCGAGACCTGCGCCTTGCCCAGCACGTCCTTGAGCTTGGCGTCGGCGTTGATCATCGTGCGCTTGACCTTGTCCTGCAGGCCGTTCTTCTTGATGTATTCCCAGACCTTCTTCGTGACCTCGGTGCGCGGCAGCGCCTTGTCGCCGATGACGGCGGCGAGCGCGGCGCTGGGGGTCATCGGCTTCATGAAGGCGGCACTGGGGGTGCGCTTCTTGGCCGGGGCCTTGGGCTTGGCGGCCTTCTTCGCGGCCTTCTTCGCGGGGGCCTTCTTGGCCGGGGCCGCCTTCTTCGCGGCCGCCTTCTTGGCCGGGGCCTTCTTGGCGGCGGCCTTCTTGGCCGGCGCCGCCTTCTTCGCGGCGGCCTTTTTCGCCGGGGCCTTCTTCGCAGCTTTCTTCGCAGTTGCCATGTGAGTGATCTCCGTCAATGGTTGAGTCGGATGCCGGAGCTGCTTTGTTCGGCCTCTTGCGGACCGGGTGCGGGGCCTGTCTCGCGCGGCTTCGGTGCCATCACCGGGGGTGCCTTGCGAGGGGCCTCGTTCGATGCGGGGCTTCCGGGCAGGCGCGATGGTAATGCGCTTCATAGGCGGTGAGAAGCGTTTTTCCTAGGTAAGAGACGCTTTCTCGCCACGCTATGCTCCTCGCATGAAGACATTGGCGCGTTGGTTGCTGCTTGCCGCGGCCCTCTTGCTGGTGGCGCAGCTCTACCCGGGCGTGACGGTGGCGAGCTTCGGCTCGGCCCTGCTGGCCGCCTTCGTGATCGGCCTGTTCAACACGCTGGTGCGGCCGCTGCTGGTGCTCTTGACGCTGCCGGTGACGGTGCTGACGCTGGGTCTGTTCCTCTTCGTCATCAACGCGCTGATGTTCTGGGCTGCGGCGTCGCTGCTCGAAGGGTTCAACGTCGCCGGCTTCACCGCCGCGCTCGTGGGCTCGCTGCTGTACAGCGTGTGCGGCGTCGTCATCGACGCCGCTGTCGAACGCATCTTCAGCCGCGGCGCCGAGGTGTAGCCGGCCTGGCCGGCCGCGCCACCGAGGCGGCCACGGGCTGCGCGGCGCGCACCTCGAACTCCACGCGCTCGCTGCTCCACGCGTCGCGCCACTGCAGCACGTGCCGGCCCGGGCGCGGCAGCCACTCGATGCGCACGCCCTCGCCGAGCAGGTGGCCATCGAGCCGCCACTGGCCCGGAGCACCACGCAGAACGAGCCGCTGCGCCGAGGGCGGGATGTCGGGGTCGAGCGCGATGACGGTGCCCGCGCGCGGCGACTCGATGCCGAAGGGTGTGGCGGCGCGCGGCGACATGCCCGCGGCCATCCCCTGGCCGTCCGGCAACGGCTCGGTGCCGGCGAGGTACCACTCACCGTCGCTGGCCACGAGCCCCTCGGGCGGCGCCGGGGCGGCCGAGGGACCGTGCGCCGCGGCCAGCGCCAGAACCAGCTCGCGCCACACGGGGGCCGCGCCGGCGATGCCGCTGACGCCATGCATCGGCCGCCCGCTCGCGTTGCCCACCCACACCGCCACCGTGTGGCGCGCGGTACTGCCGATGCACCAGTTGTCGCGCATGTCCTTGCTGGTGCCCGTCTTCACCGCGGCGAAGCCGCGCGTGACGAGCGGGCTGTCGAGGCCGAAGCTGGCGGCGCGCGCCGCCGGGTCGGCGAGGATGTGCGAGACGAGCCAGGCGGCCGGCTCGTCGAACACGCGCCGCGCCGCCGCGCGTACCGTTGCGCGCGCGCGCGCCGGGGGCGCCCCGCCTTCGGTGGCCGCGCCTTCGGTGCGCCACCAGCGCACCGGCGTCAGCGTGCCGCCACGCGCCAGCATGCGGTAGGCGTTGGCCAGGTCGAGCAGCGTCACGTCGGCGCTGCCCAGTGCCAGCGCATGGCCGTGGTAGCCGGCGCTGTGGGCCAGGCGCAACCCGGCGGCATTCAGGCGATCGAAGAGCGCCTCGGGCCCGAGCATCGCGGCCACGCGCACGGCCGGCACGTTGACGCTGCCGGCGAGCGCCTCGCGCACGCTGACGCCGCCGCGGTAGGCGTGGTCGTAGTTGCGCGGCGCGTACAGGCCGGCGGCGCCGGCGGCCAGCTGCAGCGGCGAGTCGTCGATGCGGCTGGCGGCGGTGACGAGACGGCGCTCCAGCGCGAGCGCGTAGACGAACGGCTTGATCGTCGAGCCCGGCTGCCGGCGCGCCAGCACCGCGTCGACCTCGGCCGCGGCCGAGCCGCTGCCGGCGCCGGCCGACCCGACCCACGCGAGCACTTCGCCGGTGGCGTTGTCGAGCACGAGCACGGCGCCGTCCTCGACGTTGCGGCCGCGCAGTTCGGCAAGCTGGCGGCGCAGCGCTTGGCGCGCGATGCGCTGCAGCGGCGCGTCCAGCGTGCTGGGCAGCGCGCGCGCCGCCGCGCTCGTGCCGGCGCCCTGGGCAGCTTGGGCGGCGCCGGCCCTGCCCTCGGCGCGGGTCTCGGCGCGGCTCTCGGCGCGACTCTCGCGCCACATCAGGCGCGCCAGATGCGGCGCCAGCGCTTCGCCGAGCATCGGCCCCGGCCGGCGCGCCAGGGCCTGCGCCACCGCAGTGGCCAGGCCGGTGCAAGGGTCGGCGACGGCATCGCCCGCGCGCAACGCGTCGGCCCAGCGCTTCACGCCGGCGCTGCGCGAACGCGGGTCCGGCGCGGCGGCCGGAGCCGGCGAAGGCGGCAACGCGCCGCCTTGCTGCCGCAGCCGCAGCACTTCGCAGGCGCGCCGCGTCACCGCCGCCGCGCTGGCGTTCGGCGCCCGCACCAGCGCCGCGAGGATCGCTCCCTGCAGCGCATCGAGGCCGCTGGCGTGCTTGCCGAACAGCTGCTGCGAGGCCGCACCGATGCCCACCAGTTCGCCGCGCAGCGGCACGGCGTTCAGGTACGCCTCGAGGATCTGCGCCTTGCTCCAGCGCGCCTCCAGCTCGTGCGCGCGCACGAGCTGGCCGACCTTGGCGGCCACGTCGCGGCCGCCCGGCGGACGCGCGAGGTCGTCGTCGATGAGCCCGGCGAGCTGCATCGTCACCGTACTGGCGCCGCGCGTCCGTGCGTTCCAGGCGTTGGCCCAGGCGCTGGCGGCCAGGGCGCGCCAGTCGACGCCGCCATGGGCCCAGAAGCGCCGGTCCTCGCTGAGCACGATCGCCTCGCGCAGCGCCGGGCTCGTGTCGGCCAGCGCCACCCAGGGGCCGCGGCGCACCGTGGCGTCGGTGCGCTGCCACTGGACGACCTCGCCGCGACGATCGAGCAGCGCAATGTCGCTCGGGCGATGCGCGGCACGTACTTCGTCGAAAGTGGGCAGGGCGTGCGCTGCGGCGGCCGCACAGCCCAGGGCGACGAGCGCGGCCGGTGCCCGCGCCGCGATCAAGGCCGCACCTCGACCGGCGCCAGCGGCAGCTCGCCGAACGTCTCCGGCGCGTACATCGCCTCCACGCGCAGCGGTGGCAGGCCGAAACGGCCGGCGTTGTTCAGACGGATCGTGTACTCGACGATGTGGCGTCCGCGCGGCAGCCAGGCGTAGTAGGCGCGCCAGGCGTCGTGCGCCCGCTCCTCGTAGGCCGGCCAGGCCGCGCCCTCGCGCCGCTCGCCTTGCGTGGCGATGGCCGAGTCGCGCCCCAGGCCCGTGCCCAGGTGCGAGGCGCCGGCGGGCAGCGGGTCGCTGACGACGACCCAGGCCATGTCGGCCAGTGCCTCGACTTCGAGCCGCACGCGAACGACGTCGCCGCGGCTGAAGACATCGGGCGCCTTGCGCTGCACGGCGCTGACACTGCGCGCGATGCGGTAGCCGGCGAACAGCGGCTGCTTCAACGGCACCGCCGCCAACGACTGCACGGTGAGCCACGGGCGCCCGGTGCCCTCGTGGCGAACGGCGAGCTGCGCGGGTTGCGCAGCGGGGGCGGCCTGTGCGGCCTGCGCCGGCCAAGGCAGCAGCAGCCACGGCGGCGCCGCCGATGCTGCGGCCGCTGCGGCGCCGGCGCCGGCCTGCGCTGCAGCCCAATCGACCGTGCGCGCGACGTTGCCCAGTTCGACGACGCTGCGCCCGCCCACCGCTTCGCTCTCGAACAGGCGGCCGAAGCGTTGCAGCGCCAGCACGCCCCACAGGTTGGCCGTCGTCGTGCGCCAGGCACCACCCTTCTGCCGCGCCAGCGCGCCGTTGACGATGCGCGGCACGTCTTCCTTCCACGCCGGCGAGCCAAGGGCGGCGAGCAGCAACCGGGCGGCATTGCCGTCGGCGCTTTCCATCAGCCACCACCACTGGTCGTCTTCGCTCTCGGTGGAGAAGCGCAGCGTCGTGCCGCCTTCGGCAAGGCGGCTGCGCACATGGCGCTGCACCTCGGCCAGACGGGCGTCGCGCTCGGGCAGCGACGGCGTGCGTTGGAGCGCGCTCCACGCGTCGAGCAGCGCCGACGTGGGCCAGGCGGCAGGCGTGAAGGCGATCGAACCCCACCAGCGCGCGTCGGCGCGGCCGTGCCGCGCCAGCGCTTCGAGCGCGGCGAGCTTGCGCACGTCGAGGTCCGGGCGCGGCGCCGGGAAGCGGCGTTCGAGCCGCCCTTCGACGAACGCGGCGAGGCCATCGAGCATCGCGTTGCGCGTGCTGTCGGGCAGGGCGTAGCCGGCTTCGTGCGCGGCGCTCAGCACGTAGGCCGTGAGGCGGTCGCTGCCGTGCGCGCCGCTGCCGGCCGGCGGCGGGAAGTAGTTCGCCAGGCCGTCGGCGTCGAGGTAGCCGGCCACTTCGTCGGCAAGCGTCTTCCACGCCGCCTCCTCGCCCAGGCCGAGCGTGCGCGAGAGCTTCTGCTCCAGGCACGTGTACGGGTAGGTCTCGAAGAAGCGCCGCAAGCCCGGCAAGGCACCGGACAAGCGCGGCTGCAACGCCACCTGCACGCCGCCGCGGCCGGCGAGGCTGTCGGCGGGCGCGGCCACCGCTACGCTGACCTGGCCTTGCAGCGGCTGCAGCGACGACTGCCACACCCGCACCGGCACCGGGCTGGCGACGGCCTGGCTGACCTTGACGCTGTCGCGCGCCGCGCCGATCGCGCCCGTACCGGAGCCTGAGCCCGAGCCCGTGCCGCCGCCTTCCTCGACGGCGCCGGCGGACCAGTCCAGCCGCGTCGTTCCCGGCGGCACCTCGACGCTGAAGCGCAGTTCCGCCGCCGCGCCGGCAGCCAGTTGCACCGTCTGAGCCGGCAGGTTCAACGCCACCGCCGCGCCTTCGGGCCCGGCGCCGACGGCACTGCCCACGAGCGTGGCGCGCACCTGCATCGGCCGCCCGGCGCCGTTGCGCAGCGTGAAGCCGGCGTCGAAGCGGTCGCCTTCGCGCACCAGCGGCGCCAGGCCCGGCAGCAGTTGCAGATCCTGCGACACGCGCACCAGCGCCTGCCCGACGCCAAAGCGGTCGGCACCCGCGTCGGCCAGCGCCACGAGGCGGAAGCTGGTCAGCGAATCGTTCAGCGGCACCTCGATGCGCGCTTCCCCGTTGGCGTCCAGCGCCACGCTGCCGCGCCACAGCAGCAACGTGTCGAAGAGCTCGCGGGTCGGGTTGCGGCCGCCGCCGCCGCCCGGCGGCAGCGCCTTGCGGCCGTAGTGGCGCCGCCCGATCACCTCGTTCACCGCGGTGGCCGTCTCCACCCCCCACGGCCGCTCGCGCAGCAGGCCGCCGAGCAGGTCCCAGCTCTTGTTCTCGGCCAGCGCCAGCAGGCCTTCGTCGACGGCGGCGAAGGCGACGTCGGCCATCTCGGCGTTCGCCAGCGGCCGCCCGAGGTGCGTGACGCGCACGGTGGCCACCACCTTCTCGCGCACGCGGTACTGCTGCTGCGGCGTGCTCACCTTCACGTCGAGCCGGTGCGCCGCGGCGCCGACGCGCAACTGCGCCACGCCGTACTTGAAGGCCGGCTTGGCGAGGTCGACGGTGGCGCTGGGGGCGCGCCACTCCTGCCCTTCGAAGCGGAAGGCGCGCCACCACTCGGCCGGCTCGCGCCAACCCCAGGTGAAGATCGACCACCACGGCGCTTCGCGCAGCCGCCCGCGCAGCACGAACACACCGACGGTGACGTTCGGGGCCCAGCTGTAGCTGCCGTCGCTGCCGGCCTTGGCGGCATCCGGGATCGGCAGCTCGAGCACCGGCTCGCGGCCCGACAGCGTGACCACCCGCGCGTCGATGACGCCTTCGCGCTCCCCCGTCACCAGCGCCGTGGCCTGGCGGAAGGGCATGCGCACCTGCAGGCGCGCGGTCTGGCCGGGCTCGAGGTCGCGCTTCTCGGGCAGCACGTCGATGCGGTCGTCGTTGCCCTGCGCGAACCACAGGCGCTCCTCGGCGCTTTCACTCGTCACCCAGACGAACGTCGATGCCTGCGCCACGCGGCCGGCATCGTCCCTGGCGCGTGCCAGCAGCTCCACTTCGCCGGCCTGTTCGACCTTGGCGTCGCACGACAGGCGGCCCTGCGCGTCGGTCTTGCCGCTGCACAGCGCGCCGAGTTCTTGCGTCTTGCGCTGGTTGTCGTAGCTGTAGAAGCCGCCGACGATGCGCTGGCGCGTCGAGAGCGTCTGGTGCGCGCGGCCGATCACCTCGACGGCGCGGCCGGGCATCGGCTTGCCTTCGGTGTCGAGCACGGCCACGGTGAAGCGCGCGGCGCCGCGGTGCGCCGCCCAGCTCGGCGCGCGCACGCCCACGACCACCGCAGCCGGCCACAGCTTGACGCGACGCGTGACGGTCTGCGTCTCGCCGTTGGGGTCGGCGAAGCTCGCTTCGGCTTGCAGCTCGGCCGGGCCGCGCAAGGGCGGCAGGCCCGGCACGACCAGGCGCGCGGCGCCCTGGGCATCGGTGCGCCCCGGAATCTGGCGTGCGACGACGCGGGCGTTGCCGTCGCTGCCGGTGTCGGCCTCGTCGTCGTCGCGCGAGCGCTCCGCGGCGGCGAAGCTGAAGTCCTCGAAGCCGGCGAAGCGCGGCTCGCTGTCGCGCAGCAGCGCCGACAGCGCCAGCGGCAGCCCCGGCACCGGCCCGCCGGCCTGGGCGTTGATCTGCGCTTCGAAAGCGACCTCGGAAGGCGCGACGAGCACGCCGCGCGGCGCGGCCAGCCTCGCGTCCGTGAGCGGAACCCGGAAGTCCTCGACGCGGAACGTGCCGGCCGCGAGCGCCTTGTCGCCGCGCTTGAGCACCACGTCGTAGAGCCCCAGCGCGGCGTTCTTCGGGATCGCCCAGCGGCTTTGCGCCGAGCGCGCCGGCTGGCCGTTCCAGGCGAGCGGCTGCGTCACTTCCTGGCCGCTGCCCAGGTGCGTGATGACGAGCGCGTCGGGCAGATGTTCCGGTGCCGTGTAGGCGAGGCCGCGGTCGGTCTCGTCGCGCACGAAGTGCTTCATCGACAGCGTCTCGCCGCGCCTGAGCAGCTCGCGGTCGAACACCGTGTGCGCGCGCCGGTCGGGCGCGGTGCCGCCGGCCAGCGGGATGTTGAAGCGCCACGGCTCGATGCCCTTGACCCAGCGGCTGAAGACGAAGCCGAGATCCGAAGCGGTGCGGGCGGTGACGAAGAGGCCGTCGCCGGTGGCGCAGCGTTCGCGGCCGTCGTCGTGCTCGGCCTCGTCGAAGCCGCGCTCGATGCGGGCGATGCCCTGCGCGTCGGTCAGGCCGCTCCACAGCGGCTGGCCGGCGCAGTCGTTGACGGTGACGCGCGCGCCGGCCACGGGCCGGCCGCGGTCGAGCGAGGTCACCCACACGAGGCTGGAGCTGCGGCCCTTCTTGAAGTGCACGGCGAGGTTGGTGACGAGCACGCCGGTGCGCGCGAACATCGGCTGCGGCTTGGCCAGCAGCGATTCGCCGAGCACGCGCGAGGCGACTTCGACGACGTGGTAGCCGCGCTCGCGCAGCGGCACCCCGAGCACTTCGGTGGCGCGCACGGCGGCCGCAGAGGTGTCCTTGAGCTGTGGCAGCTCGGCGCGCCTCAGGTCGGCCTCGCCGACGAAGATCGACAACTCGCGCGAGGGCACGACGCGGTCGCGCCTGACGGTTCGGGTGCGCGTGCGGCCGTCGGCCAGCGTCTCGGTCTCGCTGACCGTCTCGCTCCATTGCGACGGCGGCAGTCCCGCCTCCTTGGCCGGCAGGTCGCGCTCATGCCAGCGCTGCACGCGCGCGATCCAGGCCAGCAGCGCGCCGTCGCTTGCATCGAGCGGCAAGCGCTTGATGGCGATCTGGCCGCCGGTGGCAAGGCCGGCCAGGTCGGCCTGCACGTGGCGCAGCGTCAGCGGCAGCAGCGCGGCGGCCGCTTCGGCGGCGTCCTTGGGCGCCGACGACGGTGCGACCGCGGCCGCTTCGAGGATGCCGAACGGCGCGCCGGCGAACTTGGCCAGCGGCGGCAGCGCGCCGGTGGCCACTTCGAGCGGAAAGCGCGCCGCGTTGGCCAGCGCGCGGCCGCCGTCGTCGACGAGGTTCCCGGGCAGCGTGATGCGAAAGCGCGCGTTCTCCGGCAGCGGTGCGGCGAAGCGGACTTCGGAGATCGTGGCCGCGCGGCGGTCTTCTTCGTCGAGCTTCGGTGCGATCGGCGCAAGCGGCCCGGCCGGGGTGATCGCGCCGGGGGGCGCGCTCGAGGCCGCTGCACCCGCAGCAGCCAGCGGCACCAGGCGCGCCGCGGCGGCCAGCTCGCGCGGCACCGGCGCGCTGAAGCGCAGCACCAGCGCGCGCAGCGGCAGGCAAGGGGCGGCTGCGTTTTCGCGCTCGCAGGTGAACTCGGCAGTGAAGCGTTGCCGTACCTGCCATTGCCACTGCTGGCGCACGCGCGTGACCAGCGGTGGCTCGCCGCCCGGGACAGCGGCCGCGGCGATGCCCGCGCCCCAGACGAGCCGCACGCGCGCTTCCGGCGTGAAGGCGCGCTGGCAGGCGAGCAGCACGTAGCGCGCCAGGGCGGCCGCATCGCGGCCGCTTGCACCGCTGGCCGCGCCCGTGGCGCCGATGCGGCCGACGCGCTTGAGCACCTGCTCGCGCGCCGCGCCGCCGACGATGGCCAGCGGGATGCGCTCGCCCACGCCTTCGGCTTCGCACCAGGCGTTGCGCTGCACGCTTGCCGTGTCGACAGCTCCGGTGAGGTGGACGAGGAAGTGCTGGTCCTCCTCGATGCGCGAGCCCGGGCTCGGCTGCAGTGCCAAGACCGCGGGCGCGCCGGTGCTGAAGGTGAACTCGCTGGTGCCGTCGATCGACGCTCCGGCCCCGGGTGCCGTCGGGCGGAACGAGGCCTCGGCCTTCAGCGTGCAGCGCTGCCCGGCAGCGAGCGGCTCGCCAAGGTCGAAGATCCAGCGCCGCTCGTCGGCCCAGTAGGCGCTGCCGAGCGCCGCCGCGCCGTTGCAGGTGAGCTTGAAGGGCGCTGCGCCGCGCGGGTCAGCGGCGGCCATGACGGGCGCATCGAAGCGCACGACGACCTGGCGCACGACGCCCACTTCGCCTTGCGGCGAGACGGCGGCGACGCGGGCAGCCTGCGCCTGCAGCGGTGCCAGCAGCGCGCACAGGGCGAGCAGGGCGGACAGCCCGAACGGGGAGGACGGCGCGGACGGGGAGGACGGCGCGAACAGCTTGAACACTGCGCGGCCGAAGGGGCCGAAGACGATCCGCATGCCTGCCTCCCGAAGCGTCGGCGCCGCGCCTGGCTGCCCCTGCCGCCATGCGCGGGGCCGCGCCGGCTGCGCGCCAGCGCCGCGGATTCTGGCCTCGGCGCTCGTGCTGTTCGCGCGCGCTTGCGCGGTTGCGCGGAATTGTTCGGCGCTCGCCCCGGCGCTTCAGCGGCCGTCGCCGCCGTTGCCGCCACTGCCGCCGCGCTGGCGCGCTTCGAGGGCGAGCTGGCGGCGCTCTTCGAGCAACTGGCGCAGGCGCGTGTCGACGATGGAAGCGTCGATGAAGTCGGGCTGGCCGGCCGCGGTGCTGCCGGGCGTGCGCGCCATCGCCTGCGCGGCGCGCAGGCGGTCGATGGCGCCGGCGAGGTCGCCGAGCGCGGCGCGCGCCTCGGCGGCGGCGCGCATGCTGCGCAGCTTCTGCCCCAGGGCTTCGGC
>JAEUPF010000109.1 GCA_016790425.1 Rubrivivax sp. | reverse complement strand
GGCGGCGCGGCGCTCGGCGTGCTGGCGGTCATCATCCTCGGCGGGCTCGACAGCATTGCCGGCGCCATCGTCGCCGGCCTCGTCGTCGGGCTGGTCGAGAGCCTCACCGCCGGCTACCTGGGCGGCAAGGTGCGCGACATCGTGCCCTACGCCATCGTGCTCGTGATCCTGCTGATCCGGCCGTACGGCCTCTTCGGCACGCGGCAGATCGAGCGGCTGTAGCCGCCGCAGCGACCCCCTCGAGCCCGACGGACGACCCATGCGCATCGGAGACTTCCGCGCCAGCTACGCGCACGACGAGGCGCTGTGGCCCACGCGCGTGCAGCGCACGTGGCTCGCGCTGCTGGCGTTGGCGCTGGCCGCCTTCCCGTTCGGCGCCAACGGCTACCTCGTGGGGCTGGCGTGCCTCGTCGGCATCCACTGCATCGCCGCCGCCGGGCTCAACGTCATGACCGGCTACACCGGCCTCATCTCGCTCGGGCACGCGGCCTTCATGGGCGTGGGCTGCTACACGGCCGCGTGGTTCGCGCAGCGCGGCTGGCCGTTCTTCCTGACGCTGCCGCTGGCCGGGCTCGTGGCCGCCGCCATCGGCATCGTCGTCGGGCTGCCGAGCCTGCGCATCAAGGGCCTGTACCTCGCGGTGGCGACGCTGGCCACGCAGTTCCTGCTCGTCTACGTCTTTCGCGAGTGGGACGAAGTGACCGGCGGCGTGCGCGGCGTCAACGTGCCCAACGCCAGCCTCTTCGGCTTCGACCTCCTGGACGACCACCGCATGTACTACCTCATCGTGCCGGTGGCGGCGCTGATGCTGGTGGGCGCGCGCAACCTCTTTCGCACGCGCGTCGGGCGCGCCTTCATCGCCATCCGCGACAAGGACATCTCGGCCGAGGTGCTGGGCATCGAACTGCTGCACTACAAGCTCGCGGCCTTCGCGCTCGGCTCGTTCTACGCCGGCGTGGCCGGGGCGCTGCTGGGCTACTTCTACCGCGCGATGACGCCCGAGTACTTCACGCTGCAGCTGTCGGTCTTCTACCTCGCCGCCATCATCGTCGGCGGCCTGGGCAGCATGCTCGGCACCATCCTGGGCGCGGTGTTCATGACGCTGGTGCCCGAGCTGCTGCGCGGCGGCGTGGCCTGGGTGGCCACCTGGGCGCCCGGCGCCACCGAGGTGCTCAGCCCGATGCAGCAGGTGGTGTTCGGCCTGCTGATCATGGGCTTTCTCGTCTTCGAGCCGCACGGCCTGCTGGAGATCTGGCGGCGCGTGCGGCGGCTCTTTCATCTGTGGCCTTTCCGGGCCTGACTCCGTCGTCCTTCACCACGCCCTCCGAGGAGACCTGCCATGAGCACGAGCGAGTTCGACCTGTCCCGCGGCCTCGACCGCCTCAACCGCCGCCACCTGCTGGGCGCCGGCCTCGGCGCCGCCGCCTCGGCGCTGCCGCTCACCGCGGCGCTGGCGCAGACGGGCGAGCTCGTCGTCGGCGCGGCGCCGCCGATCACCGGCGTCTTCGCCTTCGCCGGCGTCGGCCTGCACCAGGGCCTGGGCGACTACTGCGACTGGCGCAACCAGGCCAAGGGCGGCGTCGCCGGGCGCAAGCTGCGCTACGTGGGCGAAGACTCCGGCTACAAGATGGACCAGGCGATGGCCGTGTTCAAGAAGATCATGGGCGCGCACAAGCCGCCGGTGTTCTACGGCGACAGCACCGCCTGGGCCAAGGCGGCGGCCAAGGAGGTGAGCCAGCTCGGCAGCACGCTCACCTGCAGCCCGAGCTTCAGCTCGGACCTCGCCGACCCGAAGAACGTGCCCTACTACTTCATGGCCGGGCCCACCTACACGGCGATGGGCGAGATCCTGCTGGAGTACATCAACCGCACCTCGCGCGGCGCCAGCAAGCCCGCGGTGGCCGTCGTCTACAGCGACACCGAGTTCGGCCGCGACCCGATCCCCGGCATCAAGGCCAAGGCGCAGGCGCTGGGCATCCCCATCGTGCAGGAGATCGTCACCAAGCCGGGCGCCGTGGACGTCTCGGCCGAGGTCAGCAAGCTGCGCCGCGCCAAGCCCGACTACGTGATCTTCCACGGTTATGTGCTGGCGCCGATCCCCGAGTTCATCAAGCAGATGCGCGAGGCGGGGATGAACACCACGCCGATGGGCACCATCTGGAGCATGGACAAGACCACCGTCGACGCGATGGGCGCCGCGGCTCAGGGCTGGATGGGCGTGATGCCGTACCGCTACAGCTACGACACCCAGGGCGCGCCGACGATGCAGGTGATGAAGGACTACGCGGCCAAGGCGCGGCCGGACCTGAAGTACATCCCGATCTTCTACACCTCGGGCTGGCTCGTCGGCATGATCTTCTCCGAGGTGATGGAGCGCGTGCTCAAGGCCGGCAAGCCGCTCAACGGGCCCAACATGAAGGCGGCGCTGGAGTCGATCGACAACTGGGACACCGGCGGCGTCACCGGCCTGCTCGCTTCGCTGAAGGGGCACCAGATCGCCAGCGGCCGCATCTACGCCTACAACGCCGAGACGAAGCTGATGGAGCCGGCCAGCGCGTGGATCAAGACCGCCTGAAACCCGCTGCCCCAGGCTGCGATCGAGACATCCCCCCCGGCATGAGCACGCCCGCGCTGGCCATCGAGAACATCGAGGTGGTCTACCACCACTCGGTGCAGGTGCTGCGCGGCCTGTCGCTGGCGGTGCCGTCCGGGCAGATCGTGGCGCTGCTGGGCAGCAACGGCGCCGGCAAGACGACGACGCTGAAGGCCGTCTCGGGCCTGCTGCCGCTGGAGGTGGGAGAACTGCGCTCGGGCACCATCCGCTTCCAGGGCGAACGCATCGACCACGTCGCGCCGCACCTGCTGGCGCGGCGCGGCATCGGCCACGTGCGCGAAGGCCGCCACGTGTTCGAGGACCTGACGGTGGAGGAGAACCTCGTCGCGGCCGGCAACGCCCTGATCGGGCGCGGCAGCGGCCGCTCGCCGCTCGGGTTCTTCGGGCGCGGCGGCAAGCCCGACCACGCGCTGATCTACGAGTACTTCCCGCGCCTGGCCGAGCGGCGCACGCAGCGCGCCGGCTACCTCTCCGGCGGCGAGCAGCAGATGCTAGCCATCGGCCGCGCGCTGCTGGGCAAGCCGGCGCTGATGCTGCTGGACGAACCCTCGCTCGGCCTGGCGCCGATGGTGGTGGAAGGCATCTTCGAGATCATCCAGCGCATCAACCGCGAGCAAGGCGTGGCGATGCTGCTGGTGGAGCAGAACGCGATGGCCGCCTTCGGCATCGCGCAGTACGGCTACATCATGGAAAGCGGCAAGGTGGTGATCGACGGCCCCACGGCCAGGCTCGTCGACGACGCCGACGTGCAGCGCTTCTACCTCGGCTACGGCGACGGCAGCGAGGAGCTGGCCAGCTTCCGCCACGTGAAGCACTACAAGCGCCGCAAGCGCTGGCTGTCGTGAGTGCCGTCGCCGCGACCGGTGTGGCCGCCGACCTCGACGCGCTGACGCTGCCGCAGCTGCTGCGCCACTGGGCGCGCCAGCGCGCCGGCGCAGTGGCGCTGCGGCAGAAGGACTTCGGCATCTGGGAGCCGGTGACCTGGGCGCAGTACGAGCAGGCGGCGCGCCGCTTCGGCCTCGGCCTGGTCAAGCTCGGCCTGCCCGAAGGCGGCCACTGCGCCGTCATCAGCGAGAACCGCAAGGAGTGGGTCTTCGCGCAACTCGGCTGCGGCCTGGTCGGGGCGGTCCCGGTGGGCGTCTACCCCACGTCGCCGGCGCCCGAGGTCGAGTACCTGCTGCAGGCGTCCGACGCCGTGGTGGTGGTGTGCGAGGACCAGGAGCAGCTGGACAAGGTGCTCGAAGTGCGCGCCCGCCTGCCGCTGCTGAAGCACCTCGTCGTCATCGACCCGCGCGGCCTGCGCCACTACGAGGTGCCCGAGCTGATGACGTTCGAGGAGGTGAGCGCGCTCGGCGCCGCGTTCGAGCACGAGAAGCCGCGCGTCGTCGAGGACCGGCTCGAGCGCCAGCGCATGGACGACACGGCGCTGATGGTCTTCACCAGCGGCTCCACCGGGCGCCCGCGCGCGGCGATGCTCAGCTACGGCAACCTCGCGGCGATGGCGCGCGGCGCCGACGCGATCTACCGCTGCACGAGCGAGGACAGCACGGTGTCGTACCTGCCGCTGTGCCACGTGGCCGAGCAGATCTACACCGTCGGCCTGCCACTGCGCTCGGGCGCGGTGGTCAACTTCGCCGAGAGCCTGCGCACGGTGCAAGGCGACCTGCGCGAGATCGCGCCGACGCTGTTCCTCGGCGTGCCGCGCATCTGGGAGAAGCTGCACGCGGCCATCGAGATCAAGGTGCGCGAGACGGGAGGGCTGCGGCGCAGGCTGTACGAACGCGCGCTCGCCGCGACGCTGCCGTTCGCCGACGTGCCGCGCGAACGCTGGACGCCGGCGCAGGCGCTGCGGCACCGCCTCGGCTGGTGGCTGGTGCTGCGCGCGCTGACCAACTTCATCGGCCTGCGCCGCTGCCGCCTGGCGCTGTCGGGCGCGGCGCCGATCGCGCCGGAGATGCTGCGCTTCTTCCGCGCCCTGGGCGTGCCCGTGCGCGAGGGCTACGGCATGACCGAGACCGCGGGCGTGGCCACGGTGCAGCGCAGCGCCGCCTCGCCGATCGGCACCGTCGGCAGCGCCATCCCGGGGGTGGAGCTGAAACTGGCCGAAGACGGCGAGCTGCTCGTGCGCGGCCCGACGGTCTTCAAGGGCTACTACCGCAACGAGGCGGCCACGCGCGAGGCGATCGACGCGGAGGGCTTCCTGCACACCGGCGACGTGGCGCAGCGCGTGCCCGGCCCCGAAGGCGACGAGTTCCGCATCGTCGACCGCAAGAAGGACATCATGATCACCGCCGGCGGCAAGAACATCACGCCCAGCGAGATCGAGAACGCGCTCAAGTTCAGCGCCTACGTCAAGGAGGCGATCATCGTCGCCGACCGCCGGCCGTTCGTCGGCGCGCTGATCCAGATCGACTACGACACCGTGGGCAAGTGGGCCGAGGAGCAGGGCCTGGCCTATACGCACTTCCGCAGTCTGGCCGAGCACCCGCGCGTGCGCGACCTGGTGCAGGCCGAGGTCGACCGCGTCAACGCCCGCATGCCGCAGGTGCAGCAGGTGCGCAGGTTCCACCTGCTGACCAAGGAGCTCGACCACGACGACGGCGAAGTGACGGCGACGATGAAGGTCAAGCGCAAGAGCATCGCCGAGAAGCACGCCGCCGCCATCGAGGCGCTGTACGGCGGCGGCAAGGCCCCCGCACCCGAAGGACGACCCGCATGAACGAGATCCGCTTCGACGGCCGCGTGGCCGTCGTCACCGGCGCCGGCGGCGGCCTGGGCCGCGCGCATGCGCTGCTGCTGGCAGCGCGCGGCGCCGCCGTGGTCGTCAACGACCTCGGCGGCAGCCTGAATGGCGAGGGCGGCGACGACGCCGCCGCGAGCAAGGTCGTGCGCGAGATCGAAGCCGCCGGCGGCCGCGCGCTGGCCAGCTTCGACGACATCGCCGCGCCCGAGGGCGCGCAGCGCATGGTCGATGCGGCTGCGCAGGCGTTCGGCCGCGTCGACATCCTCGTCAACAACGCCGGCATCCTGCGCGACAAGACGCTGGCGAAGATGGCGCCGGCCGACTTCGAGGCGGTGGTGCGCGTGCACCTGCTCGGCTCGGCGTGGTGCTCGCGCGCCGTGCTGCCGCTGATGCAGCAGCAGCAGTACGGCCGCATCGTGATGACGACTTCGGCCGCCGGCCTGTACGGCAACTTCGGCCAGAGCAACTACGGTGCGGCCAAGCTCGGCGTCGTCGGCCTGATGAATTCGCTGGCCCTGGAAGCGGGCAAGTTCGGCATCCGGGTCAACACCGTGGCGCCGGTGGCGCTGACGCGCATGACCGAGGGGCTGCCTTTCGCGCGCACGCTCGACGAGGCCACGCCCGAGCGCGTGGCCGCCGGCGTGGCGTGGCTCGTGTCGGAACAGTGCGATTTCAGCGGCGTCGTGCTCGCCGCCGGCGCGGGCTACTTCTCCACCGTGCGCATCGTCGAAGGTCCGGGCGTGCACCTGCCGGCGGACCAGATCACGCCCGAGGCCGTGGCCGCGCGCTGGGCCGCCATCAGCGCCGGCGAAGGCGCGCGCCCGTTCGCCAACGCCGGCGCGGCGCTGCTCGCTGCCTTCTCGCGATGATCGACGAGCTGTACCCCGCCACCGCGCCGCTGGACAGCGAAGCGCACGCGGCCTTCCGCGCCACGGTGCGCCGCTTCGTCGCCGAGGAGATCGCGCCCCACCATGCGCAGTGGGAGCGCGAGGGCCAGGTGCCGCGCGAACTCTGGCGGCGCGCCGGCGCGCTGGGCCTGCTGTGCCTGACGGTGCCCGAGGCGTACGGCGGCGCCGGGGCCGACTTCGGCTTCGCGGCCATCGTCACCGAGGAGATGGCGCGCGCCGGGGCGACGGGGCCGCTGTTCTACCTGCACTCCGACATCGTCGCGCCTTACCTCGTGCACTACGGCAGCGAAGCGCAGAAGCAGCAGTGGTTGCCGCGCATGGCCCGCGGCGAGTGCATCGCCGCCATCGGCATGACCGAGCCCGGCGCCGGCAGCGACCTGGCGGCGCTGCGCACGCGCGCCGAAGCCGAGCCCGACGGCAGGCACTGGAAGATCAACGGCCAGAAGACCTTCATCAGCAACGGCCAGCTGTGCGACCTGCTGCTGCTGGCCGCGCGCACCGACCCCGACCCGGCGCGCGGCGCGCACGGCGTCAGCCTGCTGCTGGTGCCCGCGCACCTGCCCGGCTTCGAGCGCGGGCGGCGGCTGGACAAGCTCGGCATGCACGCGCAGGACACCTCCGAGCTCTTCTTCACCGACCTGCGCGTGCCGCTGGACCACCTGCTGGGCGAAGCCGGCCGCGGCTTCGCTTGCATGATGAGCCAGTTGCCGCAGGAGCGGCTGCTGGTGGCCATCACCGCCGTGGGCGCGATGGAAGCGGCAGTGGCCTGGACGCGCGAGCAGGTGATGCAGCGCGAAGCGTTCGGCGCGCCGCTTTCGGACAAGCAGACCGTGCGCCACCGGCTGACCGAGGCGCACGCCAACACGCGCGTGGCGCGCGCCTTCCTCGACGACTGCCTGCGCCGCCACATCGCCGGCGAACTCGACACCGCCACCGCGTCGATCGCCAAGTACTGGTGCACCGAGATGCAGTTCCAGGTCCTCGACAACTGCCTGCAGCTGTTCGGGGGCAACGGCTACATGCGCGAGTTCGCAATCGCCCGCGCCTGGGTCGATGCGCGCGTCCAGCGCATCTACGGCGGCACCACCGAAATCATGAAGGAGATCGTGGCGCGCTCGTTGTTCGACGGCGGGCCCGGCCTGCGACCGCGAAGGTGAGCGCGGCGGCGCCCGTCGCCGCCGTTCTTCACGCGGCCGCGGTGGCGAGCGCGATGCAGGCCACGCGGCCTTCGTCGGCGGCCGCGGCGGCCGCCGACGCCGGCGCCAGCGCGACCTCGCAGCGCCGGCCCATCACCTGGATCAGCCACAGCGCGCCATCGAGCCCGCGCACCAGCCCCTTGGCGCGCAGCAGGCGGCTTTCCGGCGCGGCCAGTTCGGCGGCGAGCGCGTGCACATCGGTCGGGCCGGTGACGCGGTGGTCGAAGAAGCGCAGCCGCTCGGCGGCCGGTACGCCGGTGGCGGCGGCGTAGCGGCCGGCGCCGGCACGGGCCGACCACGCGCTCGCCGCCGCGGCGGCCCCGTCGTGCAGGCCGAACACCAGCTCGGGCGGCATGCGCCCCTGGCTGCACACCACCTGCGGCGTGCCGGGCGCGGCCAGGGCCAGCTCGCGCTCGACGGCCGCCAGGGCGGCCGCGCTGGCGCGGTCGGCCTGGTTGACGATCAGCAGATCGGCTTGCCGCCACTGCTGGCCAACGGTGTCGCCGACATACCGGTCGCGCGCCAGGCGCGGTGCCTCGACGGCATCGACGACCACGGCGACGCCCTGCACCGCGGCGCCGACGGCCAGGCTCGCGCTGCGCGCCACGGCGCCGGGCAGGCCGACGCCGCTGCACTCGAGCAGCACCGCGTCGGGCGGCGGCGTTCGCGCCAGCGCCCGTTGCAGCGTGCCGACCAGGTCGGCGCCGAAGCTGCAGCAGGCACAGCCGCCGGCCAGCGCCAGAACGCCGTCGGCGCTGCCTTCGATGAGGTCCGCGTCGATGCTGATCGAGCCGAAGTCGTTGACGAGCACGACCACGCGCCGCCCGTCGGCGTGGCGCAGCAGGTGGTTGACGAGCGTCGTCTTGCCGGCGCCGAGGTAGCCGCCGATGACGACCACAGGGGTCGAGGCCATGCGCCAGTGCCGCCAACGCGGACGTCGATCGTGGCAGCGGCTCGGGCCCTGCCTCAGCCGGCCGCGAACACGCGCCCGCCTTGCACCGTGCCCCACACCGGCACGTCCTTCAACGCCTCGGGCGGCACGGCGGTGGGATCGTCGTCGAGCACGCAGAAGTCGGCGCGCTTGCCGCATTCGATCGAGCCGATCTCGTCGTCCAGGCCGAGCGACCACGCCGCGCCCAGCGTGATGGCGCGCAACGCGTCGGCCACGGCAATGCGCTCGTTCGCGCCGAGCAAATGGCCGCTGGCGGTGCGGCGGTTGACGGCGCACCAGGCGGTGACCAGCGGCGCCAGCGGCGTGATCGGGGCGTCGGAGTGGATGGCCAGCGGCACGCCTTCGCGCAGCGCCGTGGCGCAGGCGTTCATGCGCTCGGCGCGCTCGGGCCCGACGGTGATGGCGCGATGCTGGTCGCCCCAGTAGTAGTGATGGTTGGCGAAGAGGTTCACGCCCATGCCCAGCGCCTTGATGCGGCGGAACTGCGCCGCGCCGGCGAGCTGGACATGCTGAAGCATGAAGCGGTGGTCGGCGCGCGGGGAGCGCAGCAGCGCGCGCGCCATGCAGTCCAGCGCCATATCGGTGGCTTCGTCGCCGTTGGTGTGCGTGTGCACCTGCACGCCGGAGTGCAACGCGAGGCGGTAGGCCTCCTCGACGGTCTGCGGCGGTGTGTACCACAGGCCGTTCGGGGCGCCGTTGTAGTAGCCCGGCCAGCGCAGCCGGGCCGAGAAGCCCTGGATCGAACCGTCGGCCACCACCTTGATGCAGCCCAGGCGCAAGCGGTCGGTCGAGCGCTCGCTCAGCGCCAGCGCGCGCGCCACCGCTTCGGCCGGCGTCATGCCGAGCAGGCGCAGCATCGGCACCACGCGCACCGGGTAGTCCGCCTGGCCGGTGACGCCGAGCATCACCTCGAGTTCGGGCTCGGTCAGCGCCGCGGCGAGATCGGTGGCGGTGGTGACCCCCGCGCGCACGCACAGCTTGCCGAAGGCGCGCGTGCCCGCTTCGTCGCAGGTGAGGAAGCCGCGCTCCAGCCCGAGGTGCGCGAAGACCGGCAACATCGCCTCGGGGCCTCTGAGCTCGCCGGTTGGCAGGCCGTCGGCGCCGAGCGGGAACGCCGGGTGGTCGATGCCCGCGCGCAGGAAGCCCGCGCGTTCGAGCACGACGCTGTTGACGTTGACGATGTGGCCGCTGGCGTGCAGCACGCCCACGGGACGCGCCGGGCTCACCCGGTCGAGGTCGGCGCGCGTGCAGCGGGCACCGTCGAAGTAGATCGGATCCAGGCCCCAGCCGAGCACCGGGCCGTCGCCGCTTGCGGCGGCCTTGGCCAGAGCGGCCACCACGTCGGCGAGCGACTTCGCGCCGCGCACGAGCCGGGCGTCGGGGTCGCACACCTCGAAGAGGCCGCAGTACGTGTGGCGCCACAGCGAGCCCGCCATCAGATGGCTGTGACCTTCGACGAGCCCGGGCATCAGCACCTTGCTCGCGAAGCGGTCGTCCAGCGTGTGCGGTCCCCAGCCGGCGAGTTCATCGAGCGTGCCGGTGCCGAGAATGCGGCCGTCGCGCACCGCCACATGCGTGGCCTCGGGCCGCGCCGGGGCCATCGTCAGGATGCGGCGAGCGCGGTAGATCGTCGTGGCGGGTGCGGTCCTGGGCGTGATCTCGGGCATGGCGGCTCCAACGCGCTGCCCGAGTATCCCGTTTTCCGCCGCCGGGCCGCTGCTCAGGCCCGCTCGTGCTGCTGCTGCAGCACGAGCGGTTCGTACTGCACCTGGCCGCTCTTGATCACCCAGTCGAGCAGGTCCTCGCGGTGGCTCATGGCCAGCGCTTCGTCGACGCTCTCGTGGCCGCGCCGGGCGAGCGAGCGCTGCTCGCGCTCGAGCTGCACGGCGGCCTGGCGCAACGTGGCCGCCTGGGCGCGGTCGAGCCGGCCCTGCCGCGCCTGGGCGTCGATCCAGCGCCGCTGCTCGGCTTCGCGCAGCAGGGCCACGTGTTCGTGGGCGCGGTCCATGGCCATCGGGCTCAGCGGCGGCAAGGCGGCGTGCCGGCGATGCGCGGCGGGCTGCGGGTGCTGGGCGGCCGCGGGCTGCGCCTTGCCGGTGGCTGCGGCGGCGGGCGTCGGCGCTGGCGTGGCGCCGGTCGTGGCGGCCTGCGCGGCGCCGAGGCCCGTGCCGGCCAGCAGCGGCGCACTCAGCAGCGCCATCAGGAGTCGGGGGGTGTTCATCGTCATCTGCCTTTCGACGGCGGCGCCGCGGTTGCGCCGCGGGGTACATCGACGCGCGCCGCCGCGACCCGGCGCGCGGGGGCCGAGGTCCGCTGTTCGGCGGTCAGCCCAGTTCCACCGGCACGAAGATCTGCTGGCCTTCGCGCGAGACCAGCAGCGCCACCTGCTTCGGGTGCGCGCGCATCGCGTCGCGCACCTGCTCGACGCGCTGCACCGGCTTGCCGTTCAGCGCCAGCAGCACGTCGCCCGGCTCGAGGCCGGCCATGCGCGCCGGCCCGCTGACGCCCTCGATCAGCAAGCCGTGGTCGAGGCCGGCATTGCGCAGCTCGGCGCGCTCCAGCGGCCGCAGCGCCAGGCCCAGGCGTTCGCCCTCGGCCGGGGCGGCGGCCTGGGCCGTCGGCTTCTCGCTGCGCCCCAGCACCACCGGCACCTCGACGCGAGCCTTGTCGCGCCACAGCGCCAGCGTCATGCGCTCGCCGGGCCGCGCCTGGCCGATGCGGCTCGAAACGTCGCCGGCAACGTGCACGGCGGCGGTGTCGACGGCCGTGATGACGTCGCCCGCCTTCAGGCCGGCCTTCGCCGCTGCGCTGTTGGGCGCGACGCTGGACACCAGCGCGCCATCAGGCGACTTCATGCCGAACGACGCCGCCAGCGGTGCCGACAGGTCCTGCAGCGTCACGCCCAGCCGCGCGTGGTCGACATGCCCGTGCGCGACGATCTCGTCCTTGACGCGCAGCGCCACGTCCAGCGGGATCGCGAACGCCAGGCCCTGGAAGCCGCCGCTTTGCGAGTAGATCTGGGCGTTGATGCCGACCACGCGCCCGGCGGCGTCGAACAGCGGCCCGCCCGAGTTGCCGGGGTTGACCGCAGCGTCGGTCTGGATGAACGGCACCACGCCGTCGCCCGGCAGCGAGCGCCCCTTGGCGCTGACGATGCCCTGCGTGGCGCTTTGCTCGAAGCCGTAGGGCGAGCCGATGGCGAGCACCCAGTCGCCCACCTGCACCGTCGACGGGTCACCCAGCGTCACGGTGGGCAGGCCCTTGGCCTCGATGCGCAGCACGGCGATGTCGGTGGCGGTGTCGCTGCCCAGCACCTTGGCGGCGAACTCGCGGCGGTCGCTCAGCTTCACCGTCACCTGCTTGGCGTCGCGCACCACGTGCGCGTTGGTCAGCACCAGGCCGTCGCTGCTGATGATGAAGCCCGAGCCCTGGCCGCGGAACGGCTGCGCGCCGCGCGGCGCGTGGCGCCAGCCGGGCAGGCCGCGGAAGAAGCCGAAGAACGGGTCGTCGTCGAGCGACGCCGCGGCGTCGTCGTCGTCGGCATTGCGCAAGCCCGAGACGGTGACGCCCACCACCGCCGGGCCCTGCCGCTGCACGACCTCGCGGTAGTTGGGGACGCTGGCCGCCGGCAACGGCTCGACGCGCGGCGGCGCGGTGGCGGTTGCCGGGGCGGCGGCCGCGACCTGCGTCGTGGCCGGTGCCGAGTGGTGCAGCCATGCCGGCAGATGCCAGCCGTCCGCGGCGGCGGTGGCGCCAGCCACGGCCAGCGCGGCGGCGCCTGCGATCCAATGCTTGCTGTTCATGCCCATTGCTCCCTTGGCTCCTGTGCGTTGCCTTGTTGCTGCCGCCGGCGGCGGCGACGAGAGGCAATCTAGGCGGCGCGCGTGAGGGCTGGATGAGTCCACGGTGAAGCCAACGTTAGGCGAGGCGTGCGCTGCGCTGCTTGCGTGCGCCGCGGGCGTGCGCTGGCGTGCGCTGGCGTGCGTGCACTGCGTGCCTGCGCTGCACGCGCTGCGTGCGTGGCAGCCGCCTCGGCGCGACCGCGTCCGGGCGGGTCAGGGCCGCGGGAAGGTCACCGCGGCGCGCAGGCCGCCGAGCGGCGAGTCGGCCAGCGCCACTTGCGCGCCATGGCGCTGCGCCACGGCGCGCACGATCGCCAGGCCGAGGCCGCTGCCGCCGCTGGCGCTGCCTTCGCTGCGGTGGAAGCGCGCAAAGACGCGCTCGCGTTCGCTGGCGGGAATGCCGGGGCCGCTGTCGTCCACGCGCAGCGTGGTGCCGATGTCGCCGCTGGCGCCGCTGGCGCCGCCGGCGCCGCCGGCGCCGCCGGCCCCGCCGGTGCCACCCGCGACCCCGACGCCGGTGGCCTCGATCGATACCTCGACGCGCGGCCGCCGCCCGCCGTGGACGACAGCGTTGTCGAGCAGGTTGCGCACGAGGCCGCGCAGCGAAAGCGCGTCGCCGCTCACCGGCGCGCGCGCCGGCGCATGCAGCGTCACCGTCGCGCCGTGCTCGGCCGCCAGCGGCGCCGCGTCGGCGATCGCCTGCCGCGCCACAGCCACGAGGTCGATCGACTCGAACGACGCGGCCGCCGCTTCGGGCTGCGCGCGCGCCAGCGCCAGCAGTTGCTCCACCAGGTGCGAGGCGCGGTCGACGCCGGCGCGCAGCCGCTGCATCGCCGACTGCCGCTGCTCCTCGCTGGCCGCGTCGCGCAGCAGGCCGAGCTGAAGCTTCAGCGCCGTCAGCGGCGAGCGCAGCTCGTGCGCGGCGTCGGCGACGAACGCGCGCTGGGCTTCGAAAGCCACCTGCAGCCGTTCGAGCAGGGCGTTGAACGACAGCACCAGCGGCTCGGCCTCGGCCGGCATGCCGGCCAGCGGCAACGGCTGCAGATGGCGCTCGTCGCGCGAGCGTGCTTCGTCGGCCACGCGCTTCAGCGGCGCCAGCGACAGCGACACCAGCGCCCACAGCGACAGCGCGACGATCGGGACGGCGACGACGATGGGCAGCACGCTGCGCCAGGCGGCCGCGGCGGCCAGCCGCTGCCGCAGCGAAAGCGGCTGGCCCACCTGCACCACGCGCGAAGGCGTGGCGGCGCTGAACACGCGCCAGGTCTCGCCGGCCAGGGCCACGTCGCTGAACCCGAGCACCACGCGCGGCGGCATCGGGCCCATCAGCGCCTCGGGGCGGCTGGCGTACAGCGTCACGCCGTCGATCGACCACACGCGCACCACGTAGTCGAACTCGGGGTTCTGCAGCGCAGCGCGCTCGTCATCGGCGATGCGGCCCTGGTCGCGCAGCGACAAGGCCATCTGCCGCAGGTGGTAGTCGAACAGCTCGTCGATCTCGCCGCGCACGCCCAGGTAGGTGGCACCGGCCACGGCCAGCGCGGCCAGGCCGGCGAGCGCCAGCAGCAGCACGAACAGCCGCGCGCGCAGCGAGCGCATCGGGCGGCGCCTCAGGCGTCCTTGGCCGGGCCGGCGTAGTAGCCCAGGCCGCGCACGGTGTGCAGCAGGTCGTCGCCGAGCTTGCGCCGCAGCTGGTGCATGTAGACGCTGATGGCGTTGCTCTCGACTTCCTCGCCCCAGCCGTAAAGCCGGTCTTCGAGCTGCGCGCGCGAGAGGATGGCGCCCGGGCGCTCCAGCAGCGCCTGCAGCAAAGCGAACTCGCGCGCCGACAGCAGCACCGGCCGGCCGCCGCGCGTGACTTCGCGCGTGGCCGGGTCCAGGCGCAGGTCGAGCACCGCGAGCACCGGGTTCGCGCGCCCGGCAACGCGGCGGCCTTGCGCGCGCAGCCGTGCCAGCAGTTCATCGAGCTCGAACGGCTTGACGAGGTAGTCGTCGGCGCCGGCGTCCAGGCCCGCCACCTTGTCGCTCAGCGCGTCGCGCGCGGTGACCACGATCACCGGCGTCGCGTCGCCGCGTGCGCGCAGCGCGGTCAGCACCTGCAGCCCGCTCTTGTGCGGCAGGCCCAGGTCGAGCAGCACGGCGTCGAAACGCTCGCTGGCCAGCACTGCGTCGGCGGCGCGGCCGTCGCGCACCCAGTCGGCGGCGAAGCCCTGGCCGCGCAGCGCCTCGCGCAGGCTCTCGCCGATCATCCCGTCGTCTTCGACGATCAACACGCGCATGGTCGGGCACCGCCTCGGTCCATTCCTGAAGCGCCCATGGTGCCGCGTGGGCGCCGCGCGTCGGCCAACCCGGTCATTCCACCCGCCCCGGGAAGCGGGAACGGCGTCCCGCCTGGCATGCCGGTGCTTCGAGCGATGCGGCTTTGGCAGGCGAGCAGTCGATGCCGAATCCAAACTGTAGCGGACCGGGCGAGCGCGTTTGCCGTTCGAGCGGCCCGGCAGCACGGGTCCCGACGAAGGCGCGGCGGCTCGCGGGCCTGGAGCCCGCGCCCCTCGACGAGCGGGCGCGCCGCCCTCAGCCCTACTCGTAGCTGAAGCCGTCGGCGAAGTCCTCGGCGCGGCGCAGCGCCTCGTCGTCGATCTCGCCGAGCTGCCAGCGCAGCCGTGCGATCTCGCGCAGGCATTCGGCGCGCGCCGGCTTGCTGGTGAGCAGCTCCAGAGCCCGCTGCGCCGCTGCAAGCCGCTCGCGCAGCTGCCGCACGCTGTCGTCATCAGGCCGGCTCATGCGCCGTCCGGGCGCAGCCGCAGCGGCGCGCCGCCGCGATGGGCCAGCGCGCCCATCTTGTACAGGTACGCCGCGCGTTCGGGCTGGCAGGCGCCCACCGGGCACACGCTCTTGCAGCGCGGCACCGGGAAGTAGCCGTCGCACTCGACGCAGGTGCGCGCATCGATGACGAACTGACTCGCCGCCGGCGCGATGGCGCGCACCGGGCACTCCACCTCGCAGGCCGAGCAATTGATGCACTCGCACGAGATCATGTAGGCCATGGCGCGCGGCTCCCTCGTGCTCTCTCTCTCTGTCAGTGCAGCGCCCGCGCGAACACGCCGGCCAGGCCTGCGGCTTCGACGCGCCGGGCGACCTCGGCGCGGTCGGTGCTGTACAGGCCGAGCTTCTTCATGCGCTCGAAGTACCCGGCGCCCGAGAAGGTGTACTTCAGCCCCATGCCCTCGGGCGTGGCCATGCTCTCGCGCACGTGCGTGATCGCATCGCCCACCGCCAGCGTGGCCGGCAGCTTCAGCAGCGGCCGGCCGGCCGCGGCGCGCGCCGCGTTGTGGCCGGCCAGCGTGCCGGTGACGATGGCCTCGGTGTGGCCGACCAGCAGCCCGGCCTTCTCGCCGCCGCAGAACAGGTTGTCGACGACGCCGGCCACCTGCATGCAGTCGTCGCGCGGCGAGAGCGCGGCGAAGCGCATCGAGTTGCCGATGGTGCCGGCGTAAGGGTCGCCGTAGCGCACGTTGGCCAGGCCCCGCACGCGGCGCAACTGGGCCAGCGGCACGTGCGTGGTCATCAGCTTGACGCGCCCGGTGTCCAGCAGCACGACGTTGTGCGCGTACTCGGCCGACGAATACTGCTGGCACACCTTGGCGCCGAGCTTGCTCTCGTCGACGGCGTCGCTCGGCAGCGGCAGCACGAGCACGCCGGCCGCTTCCAGCTCGTGCACCACTTCGGGGTCGATCATGTCCTTGGGCAGCTCGCAGGCGCCGCTCATCGCGCCGACGGTGCCGTCGGCCTTGCGGCCCACGCGCTCGGTCACGCCGGCCAGCGCCGCCAGGCTGGCGCGCGGCCCGAACGTGGGGCAGCGCATCACGCACATCACGCAGCCGTTGCCGTATTCGGTGCAGTAGCTCTGCGGGCCGAACGAGCCGGTGGTGTCGACGAACACGTCGGCTTCGATGCGCTGCGCGTTCTCCAGGGTCACCGCGCCGATCGAGCCGTTGCGACGCTCGGCGCCGTTGACGCGCGCCTGCAGCCACACCTGGACGCCGGCGCCGAGCACGCGGTCCTTGACGGCGCGCTCGATGCGGCCGACGTCGTAGATCGTCGCGTGCGCGTGGCCCGGGAAGGCCAGGTTCGTGTGCCGCGCGTTCTCGTCGCAGGCCTCGAACAGCGCCCCGCCGCCGAGCGCGATCATCTCCTCGGCGGCGGTGTAGCGGCCGTTGTTGCGCATGATGCCGCCCACGAGCCCCGTGCCCAGCAGGCTGTCGGTCCGCTCCAGCAGCACCACGTCTTCGGCGCCGGCCTGGCGCGCGGCGATCGCGGCGGCGCAGCCCGACCAGCCGCCGCCGACGATGACGATCCTCTGGCCCCTGTTGCCTTGTGCGCCCATCAGGCCACCTCCTTCAACACGGTTTCGACGGCCGCATGCCCGGCGCGGCATGCCGCCACATTGGCAGCCACCAGCCCTTGCGGCATGTTCTCGGCGATGCTGCGCGCCAGCGCCGGCAGGCCGATGGCGCCGCGCACCGCGGCGGCGACGCAGCCCGCGGCCACCATGCCCGCGGCGATGGGCTTGCCGGTGTGCTCGCGGGCCAGGGCGCTGATCGGCACGCCCATGGCACCCTCCGGCGGCGAGGCCACCTCGCCGGTGTCGGCGATGACCACCGCGCCGGGCCGGGCGCCGCGGCCCCAGCGGTCGGCCGCGGCCTGCGTGAGCAGCACCAGCACGTCGGGGTAGTCGGCGTTGGGGTAGGTGATCGGCTCGCTGCCGATCACCACGTCCACCATGCTCGGCCCGCCGCGCGTGGCCGAGCCGTAGTCGCCGCGCTGCGTGGCCCACAGGCCTTCGTGCAGGCCGGCCGCTTCGCTGAGCACACTGCCGGCCAGCTTCACGCCCTGGCCGCCGAGGCCGGCGATGCGCAGTTCCAGCCGCGCCACGGGGCGGCGGGAAGGGCTCGGCGCATCGACGTTGCCCGCCGCAGCGCCGGGCGCGCTCCGCCGCAGCGGCGCCGACCACTCGCGGTAGGCGCTGAAGTACTCCGGCCACTCGCAGGTGCTGAGCACGCCGGTGGGCAGGCTGGCGTCGGTGGTCACGCCCAGCACGCAGAAGCCCGGCGTGCGCAAGGCGCGCGTCAGCAGCACGGCCAGGTCGTCGGGCTGGTTCAGGTTGGCGCGGCCGACCAAGGCCGCGTCGAGCGCGCTCACCCATTGCAGCGGCCGCGTCGGCGCTTCGATGCGCTGCTGCAGCGCCGGCACGCTCCAGGCTGCGCGGTCGATGGCGCCGCGCTCGACGTCGCGCGTCAGCTCGGAGCGCAGCAGCAGCAGCGTCATGCCGATGTTGCGCCGCGCGGCGTGGATCAGGTGGTTGGTGCCCAGCGTCACGCTGTCGGCGTTCATCAACAGCACGATCGGCGTCGCCGGCCGCGCCGCGCGCAGCCCGATCGCCAGCGCGATGTTGCGCCCCGGCGGGCCCTGGATCAGCGTCAGTGGCGCCGCGCCTTCGCGCCCTTCGCGCGCGTAGGGCAGGTCGGGCAGGCTCGACAAGACGATCGGCGGATCGGCGCTGTCGAGGGCGCCCATCGAGGTGCAGATGCTGTCCAGCAGCAGCTGCCACGTGCTGGCGAAGCGGCGGTCGTAGGCCATGGCGCCCGCTCACGCGCCCAGGGGGGCGCCGGCGTTCTCAGCGACGATCGCGGCCACGATCTGCTCGGGCGTGATCGCCAGGCCGTCGGCGCGGTGCACGCCCTGCACGCGGGCGCGCCCGGCGGCCAGGCGCTCGACTTCGAGGCGGATCTGGCCGAGGTTCATCTCGGGCACCACGATGCGCGGCACCTTCGCCGCCAGCGCGCGCATGCGCGCCTCGGGGAACGGCCACACCGTCAGCAGCTTCAGCCAGCCGGCCTTGAGGCCGCGCTCGCGCAACAGCGTCACGGCGTGCTGCGCGGCGCGCGCGCTGGCGCCGTAGCTGACCACGGCGACATCGGCGTCGTCCAGGCCGTCTTCCTCCCACTCCAGGATGTCGTCGAGGTTGGCGTCGATCTTGCTCGTCATGTGCTGCCACCAGCGCGCCACGATCTCGGGGTTCTCGGTGGGAAAGCCGTGCTCGTCGTGCAGCAGCCCGGTGACGTGGTAGCGGTAGTCGCCGCCGAAGGCCGCCAGCGGCTGCACCGCGCCATCGAGGAACGCGAACGGCTTGTAGCTCGCCGGCGGCTCGGCCGGCTGCGGCCGCTGCACCGCGACGTCGCCCTCGGGCAGTTCCACCTTCTCCTTCAGCTGCGCGACGATGGCGTCGATCATCAGCAGCACCGGCGTGCGGTAGCGCTCCGACAGCGCGAACGCCCGCACCGCCAGGCGCCACGATTCCTGCACGCTGGAGGGCGTGAGGGCGATGATCGGGTGGTCGCCGTGCGTGCCCCAGCGCGCCTGCATCATGTCGCCCTGCGCGGCCTTGGTCGGCAGCCCGGTGCTCGGCCCGACGCGCTGCACGTTGACGATGACGCACGGGATCTCGCTGGCCACCGCGAAGCCCAGGTTCTCCTGCATCAGCGAGAAGCCGGGGCCGCTGGTGGCCGTGGCGCTCATCAGGCCGCCGAGCGAGGCGCCGATCACAGCGGCCATGCTGGCGATCTCGTCTTCCATCTGGATGAAGGTGCCGCCGACCTCGGGCAGGCGCGTCGAGAGGATCTCGGCGATCTCGGTCGAAGGCGTGATGGGGTAGCCGGCGTAGAAGCGGCAGCCGGCGGCGATGGCGCCTTCCGCGGCGGCCTCGTTGCCGTGCATGAAGCAGACCCTGCTCATCGTGAGCGTTCCTCCGGCTCGTGTGGCGGGATGACCTCGATCGCGAAGTCGGGACAGTGGCGCTCGCACGCCTTGCAGTTCACGCAGTCGGCGATGCGCGCCACGCGCGGGTAGCCGCGGTCGTCGGCTTCGAGCACCTTCTGCGGGCACCAGGCCACGCACAGGCCGCAGGCCTTGCACAGCGCGCGCGTCAGTTCGATGCGATAGATGCCGCGCGGCACCACGGGCGCGCGGGGCGGCTCGGCGGCGGCAGGCCGCGCAGCGGCGGCCGCGGTGACCGCGGCGTTGGCGGCGCTGGCTGTGTTGACGGCGTTGACGGCGTTGACGGCGTTGACGGCGTTGACGGCGTTGACGGCGCCGGTGGCGCTGGCGATGGCCGCGCTCACGACGCCGTCTCCTCGCCGGCGGCCGCGCGCGGCGCGGCCAGTTCGCGCCAGCGCTGCGCGTAGTCGCCGCCGTGCGCTCGCTCGAAGATCACGCCGCGCGGCAGGCGCGGGTCGTCGGCGAACGGTGTGTGTGGCGCGCCGCCAGACTGCGCGGCGGGGCCGGCTTCGACGGCACCCAGCCGCTGCGGCAGCGTGGCGCGCTTGAGCAGCACCGGGTTGACCCGCCGCGTCATCGGGTCCATGCCTTTCATCATCTGCGCCGCGTCGCCGAGGTCGTTCATGCGGCCGTAAAGGACGTGGCAGTTGCTGACGATCTCCACCATCGCGAAGCCCGGAACGGCCAGAGCGCGCTCGATCATCTTCACCAGCGCCGCGGTGTGGTTCACCGTGGCGCGGGCGAAGAAGGTGGCGCCGGCGGCGCGCGCCAGCGCTTCCAGGTTCATCGGCCGCTCGAAAGCGCCGGGCCGCGACGTGGTGGTGCGGCCGCCCACCGGCGTGGTCGGCGATGCCTGGCCGCCGGTGAGCCCGTAGACGGCGTTGTTGACGACGATGGCGGTGAGGCCGATGTTGCGCCGCATCGCGTGCACGAGGTGGTTGCCGCCGATCGACATCGAGTCGCCGTCGCCCATCACCACCAGCACGGTCATGTCCGGCCGTGCCAGCTTCAGCCCGGTGGCGAACGCCGGCGCGCGGCCGTGCGTGGTGTGCAGCGTGTTGAAGTCGACGTAGCCCGACATGCGGCCGGTGCAGCCGATGCCCGACACCATCGCCACGTCGCGCTTCGGCAACCCGCGGTAGTGCACCGCCTGCGCGATCGAGCTCATCACGATGCCCAGGCCGCAGCCCGGGCACCAGGTGCTGGGCAGCACCTGCGGGCGCAGGTACTCGCGCAGGATGAACGAGTTCTGCAGTTTCAACGCGCGGCTCCCTGCGCTGGCGCCTTGCCGGCGCCGAGGGCGTTCAGCTTGCGCCACGCCAGCGCCGCGACGGCCACGTCTTCGAGGCCGACGCCCACGGACTTGTAGATCGTGAGCTGGTCCTCGTCCGTGCGCCCCGGCGCCCGGCCGCTGACCAGCTCTCCCAGCTCGACCACCTTGCCGGGCGGCAGCGCCGCCGGCGCGGCGAGCACCAGGTCGCCGGCCTCGCGCAGGGCCTGCTCGCGCCATTCCACGGCGACGATGGCCGCGCGCGCCAGCGCCGTGTCGTCCAGCTCGCGCGTGCCGGGCAGGCTGGAACCGACCGCGGCCACGAAGGCGCCGCGGGCGAGGCCGGCGCCATCGAACAACGGCGTGGCCGCGCGCGAAGCGGTGACGACCAGGTCGGCGCCATCGACCGCCTCGGCCGCCGCCGCGCAACGCCGCACCGCCACGCCGGTGTCGGCCTGCAGGGCGCGAGCGTCGTCGTCGGTCAGATGCGGGCCCTGCACGCGGATCTCGCGCAAGTCGAACGCGCGCGCGAACTGCCGCGCGTGCGCGCGCCCCTGCACGCCCAGGCCGAGCACGGCCAGCGAACGGGCACCGCGGCGCGCCAGGTGCTGCGCTGCGATCGCGGAACAGGCGGCGGTGCGCAGTCGCGTGATGGCCGCGGCGTCGAAGGTGGCCAGCGGCGCGCCGCTGTCGGCGGCGAAGAGGATGATGACGAACGAGAAGCGCCCCGCCACCGTGGTGTAGACCTTGGCGCCCACCGCGTTGCTGCCCGGGAGCACCGCGCCGAGGGTGGACAGCTTGACGCCCGCCGCTTCGGTGCGCACGCGCGGCTGCATCGCCGCCGCGCCTTCTGCGAACTGCGCGAACGCGTCGCGCAGTGCCGCCATCGCCTCGTCGGGGCCGACGAGGGCGTCCAACGTCGCGTCGCTGACATGCTGCATGAGCGCTCGCTGGCGATAGGGGATGGCGCGGCGCGCCGGAGCAGGGAGGGAAAGTGGACGATAGAATACTGTATACCGAGGGCCGCTTGCGCAGGGTCAAACCCGGCCACGATCGCCAGCGACCGGCCACGACCCGGCCACGACCTGGCCACGACCCGTCCGCGACCCGTTCCCACGACCCGTTCCCACGACCCGTTCCCACGACCCGTTCCCACGACCCGGCCACGAAAGGCGCCCGCCGCATGCCGCGCATCGTCATCCACCGTCTCGGCCAGGCCCACGCCGGCGAGGTCAAGGACAACGTGAACCTGGTCGTGCGCGCCGGCATCAAGCAGTTCCCGTTTCCGCACCTGCGCTACGGCTGCGGCATGGGCAAGTGCGGCAAGTGCGCCAGCCGCGTGCTGGGCGGCGCCGAGCACCTGCCGCCGCCCAACTGGAAGGAGCAGCGGGTGCTGGGTGAGGCCCGCCTGGCCGACGGCTGGCGCCTGATGTGCCAGCTGTGGATCGAGCACGACCTGGAGATCGCGCAGCCCGACGAGCCGCTGGCACCCCTGGCGACCCTGAACGCGGCCGCGCCGGCTGCCGGGGTGCACGACAACCCGGCGCCGCCGCGGCCGGCCGGTGGCGCATGAGGCCCGCAGTGCTGCCAGGAAGGCCGCCGGCGCAGCCGCCTCGCCGCGCGGCCGATCCGAGGCACGCCGGGCCCGCGGCGGGCCGCTCGAACGGTGCGCACCGCAGCGCGCAGGGCGAAGGCTCGCAGTGAACGCGCCGCACGTCATCCTCACCAGCAAGCCCGGGCAGTTCAGCACCGTTGCGGGCCGCGGGCTGCAGCCCATCGAGGCGTGGGAGTACTGGTTCGGCGGCCGCCTGCGGGCGCGCTTCGTCATCGCGCGGCTCGATGCCGAGACGCGCATCGAGATCACCGACGAAGCGCCGCCGCGGCCGGTGAACCGCATCCCCACCAGGCTGCTGCCGCGCTTCGCGACGCTGCAAGCGGCGCGCGACGAGATCGCCTGCCTCGCGGTGCCCGTCGCGGGCGCCGACACGCGCCTCGTGCGCGCCGCCGTCTAGCCGCAAGGCGCCGATGCCGACCATCACCTTCATCACCAGCGGCGGCAAGACCGCGCAAGTGCCCGACGGCAACAACCTCCTGCATGCATCGCTGCGCTGGCAGGGCGGCGTGCCGTTCAAGTGCGGCGGCGGCAAGTGCGGCACCTGCCGCGTGCGCATCGAGGCCGGCCGCGAGCACACCGATGCGGTGAAGCCCAAGGAGCTGGACCACCTGAGCGATGACGAACTGCGCGAGGGCTACCGCATGGCGTGCCAGACGTTCGTCAGCGGCGGCGACGTGGCGCTGTCCTGGGACCCGCAACGCAAGCCGCCTTTCGCCAAGCCGGTCCGCGCGCCAGCGCCAGCGCCAGCGCCAGCGCCAGCGCCAGCGCCAGCAGCGGCCGACGCGGCGCCGCCCGGCGCTGCCGCCGCACCGCCATGACCGAGGCGCTGGCCGGGTGGCCGGCCGGCATCACGCCGCTGGGCTATGCGGCGCTGGGCGCGCTGGTCCTGGTGGGCGCCTGCCTGCAAGGCATCGGCGGCATCGGCTTCGCGATGTTCGCGGCACCGGTGGCGGTGCTGCTGGCGCCGGTGATGGTGCCCGGGCCGCTGTTGCTGCTGGGCGGCATCGTCTCGGCGCTGGCGGCGCTGCGCGAGCCGGCGGCGATCGACTGGACGCTGGCGCGCCGCTGCATCGGCGGGCGCGTCGTCGGCGCGGCGCTCGCCGCGGCGGTGATGCTGGTGCTGCCGCCGCGGCCGCTGGCGGCGGCGTTCGGCGTGTTGCTGCTGGCCGGCGTCGCCTTGTCGCTGCTGGGCTGGCGCATCGAGCCCACGCGCGCCAACGCCTGGGGCGCCGGCACGCTGTCGGGCCTGATGGGCACGATCACCTCGGTTGGTGCGCCGCCGCTGGGGCTGCTGACGCAGCGGCTGCCGGCGCCGACGATCCGCGCCACGATCGGCGGCATCATCGCGCTCGGCGCCGCGGCTTCGCTGGTGATGCTGGCGTGGGCGGGCCTGTTCGGAGGGACACAGCTCGTGCTCGGGCTTTCGCTGTTCCCGTGGGTGTGGGCGGGCTTTCGAGTCTCCAGCCGCCTCGTCAAGCGCATCCCTGCCGCGCACACGCGCCGGCTGCTGCTGGCGCTGGTGGCCGGCAGCGCGCTGCTGGTGCTGGGCAAGGCCGCGCTGGGTTGAACCGGGCAGAGGCAGGCACAGGCCGGCCCGGCGCACGGCGCGGCGCGAAGACGCCGCGGCAGCGTTGGCGGCGCGGCGTGTTCAGGCGCGGTGTGTTCAGGCGCGCCGCCGGCGCGCTGCCGGGCGCGCGGTGGCGTGGGCGTGGGTGTCCGCAGAAGCGGCGCGCAGACCAGGCGGCAGCGCCTGCGCGGCGCTGTAGACGTGCCGTTGCGCCAGCAGGGCGGCCAGCTCGGCGTCGCCGTCGAGCACCGCGCGCAGGATGGCACCGTGTTCGGCCCAGGTCTGCGCCGCGCGGCGCGGCGCGTGCGGGGCAAAGATCACCGCGGTGCGTTCGCGCAGCATGCGTACCAGCTCGCGCAGCACGGAGTTCGAAGCCGCCTGCGCGATGGCCTCGTGGAACTCGGTGTTCTCGCGGTGCACCTGCATCAGGTCGCTGCGCGAGGAGACCTTCGAGCCGGCGGCCAGCATCTGCGCCAGGCGCGCGTGCTGCGCCGGGTCACGCCGGCGCGCGGCCAGTCGGGCGTTGAGCGCTTCCAGCGTCGCGCGCACTTCGACCAGCTCCTGCACCTGCTCGGGCGTGTAGGCAGTGACGGCGGCGCCGCGGCGCGGCTCGATGGTCACCACGCCCTCGGCGGCCAGGGTGCGCAGTGCCTCGCGCACCGGCATCCGCGAGATGCCCAGCTCGGCCGACAGCTGCGCTTCGACCAGCCGCTCGCCGGGGGCGAGCGTGCCGTCGAGGATGCGCTTGCGGATGGCGTCGGCCGCGAGCTTGGTGAGCGGCGAGTGCGCGTCGCCGAGCTTCTCGATGCGCGCGCCGGTCGTCGGCCCGGCCGTGGGACCGGCGGCGGCGAGGCCGGCCTGGCCGGCCCGGATTGCCCGCGTGGCGGAGCGGGCCATCAGGGGAAGCACGCAGCGATCACGATGCGCCGCAGTATACAGTATTCGAATCACGGCCGGCGGACCCCTCGAACCGCCCGAAGGAGCGCGCGCATGGCGACACCGACGACGCTGATGGGTCCCGACGAATTCCGCACCGCGCTCGAAGAGGCGATCAAGGGCCGCAGCGCCAACAAGGCGCCGTTCTCGGTGGCCTGGGCCAGCGGCAAGCTGCAGCGCGCCCACCTGGCGCGCTGGGCCGAGAACCACTACCACTACGTCGGCCCGTTCGCCGACTACCTGGCGCTGATCTACGGCCGCATGCCCGACCACCTGACCGACGCCAAGGACTTCCTGCTGTCCAACATGTACGAGGAGGAGATCGGCGGCGACCGCCACACCGACCTGCTGATCCGCTTCGCCGAGGCCTGCGGCACGACGCGCCAGCGCGTCGTCGACCCCGACAACATGTCGCCCACCACCCGCGGCCTGCAAAGCTGGTGCTACGCGGTGGCAATGCGCGAGGACCCGGTCGTCGCGGTGGCG
The DNA here is from genome assembly GCA_016790425.1 of Rubrivivax sp. GTDB lineage: Bacteria > Pseudomonadota > Gammaproteobacteria > Burkholderiales > Burkholderiaceae_C > Rubrivivax. The sequence continues at coordinate 14,623 of JAEUPF010000109.1, read as the reverse complement.
GGGCTCGTGGTCGGGCTGGAGTCGCAGGTGCCCTCCATCTACCGCCGGCAGACGCCGACGCTGCGCGAGAAGTACAAGTTCACCGACGAGGAGGTCGAGTTCTTCGACCTGCACATCGTCTCCGACGAGATCCACGGCGAGCGCGGCTACCAGATCGTGCTGCAGCACGCCGACACGCCCGATCTGCAGCGCCGCTGCCTGAAGATCTGCGAAATCGGCGCCCAGATGCGGCTGCTGTACACCACGGCGCTGTACCACGACTACGTGGCCGCCGACCTGCCGCTGTCGGCGCTGGACATGGCCGCGGCGCCTTCGGGCCAGGCGCAGTTGCTGCAGGCCTGAAGCGCGTCGCAAGGGCGCCGCACGACGACGCAGCACGCATGGCCGTCGAGGTCTTCCGCAACCACGTCGGCGGCCGCTGGGTCGAGAGCGCCGGCGGGCGTCTGTTCGACGACCTCAATCCGCACGACACGCGCGAGGTGGTGGCGCGCTTCCCGGCATCGTCGGCCGCCGAAGCGCGCGCCGCGGTCGAGGCGGCGCAGGCGGGCTTCGCCGCCTGGCGCGCCACGCCCGTCACGCGCCGCGCCAAGGTGCTGCAAGAGGCTGCCGCGCGGCTCGAAGCGCGTGCCGGCGAGTACGCCGCCGAGCTCACGCGCGAGGAAGGCAAGCCGCTGGCGCAGGCGAAGGACGAGTTCCTGCGCGCCGCGCAGACGCTGCGCTTCTATGCCGTGGAAGGCCAGACCTTCGGCGGCGAGGTCTATCCGAACGACGACCCGCAGATGCAGGTCTACAGCCTGCGCGAGCCGCTGGGCGTGGTGAGCGTCATCTCGCCGTGGAACTTCCCGGTCTCGATCCCCTCGCGCAAGATCGCACCGGCGCTCATCAGCGGCAACACGGTCGTCTTCAAGCCTTCGTCGGACGCGCCGCTGTCGGGGTACCGGCTCGCCGAGGCGCTGGTCGAATCGGGCTTGACGCCCGGCGCGCTGAACTTCATCACCGGCAGTGCCGCCGAAGTGGGGCCGCCGCTGGTCGAAGCGCCCGCGGTGCGGGCCATCACCTTCACCGGTTCCACCGCCGCGGGCGAGCGCATCCACCGCAGCGCGCCGCTGACCACGCGCGTGCAGCTGGAGCTCGGCGGCAAGAACCCGTTGATCGTGATGGACGATGCCGACCTGGACCAGGCCGTCGACCTGGCGGTCAAGGGTGGGTTGAGCCTGAGCGGCCAGGCCTGCACCGGCACCAGCCGCATCTTCGTCATGCAGGCGGTGGCCGGCGCATTCGTCGACAAGCTCGCCGCGGCGATGCGTTCGCTGCGGGTCGGCAGCGGCCTGACCGCCGGCATGGACATCGGCCCGCTGGCCACGGCGGCACAGCTGCAGACGGTGCTCGAGTACGTGGCCATCGGCAAGCGTGAAGCCACGCACGTCCTCGGCGGCGAGCGGCTCACGCACGGCGAGCACGCGCACGGCTGGTACGTGCGCCCGGCGCTGTTCACCGGCGTGCGCAACGACATGCGCATCGCGCAGGAGGAGATCTTCGGACCCGTGCTGGCGGTCATCGAGGTTGCCAGCTACGCCGAAGCCATCGCTCAGGCCAACGACTCGCGCTACGGCCTCGCGGCCGCCATCGCCACGCGCGACCCGCGCCTGATGCATGCCTTCGAACGCGACATCCAGGCCGGCACGGTGAAGATCAACCGCACCACCACCGGCAACCTGATCAATGCGCCGTTCGGCGGCCTCAAGTGGTCGAGCACCTCGACGTTCCGCGAGTCGGGCCGCGCGGCCTTGGAGTTCTTCACGCAGGTCAAGACCGTCTACCGCGGCCTCTGAACACACACGCGAGCCCCCACCCGATGAAGCAGGCACTGCGACTCGAACTCGGCGACGCGCGCGCCATGATCGCCGCGGCCATCGCCAAGGCGGCCGAGATCGGCGTGCTCGAGACGGTCTGCGTCGTCGATGAGGGCGGCCATCCCGTCGCCATGGAGCGCATGGACGGCGCCCGCATCACCGGGCCGCAGATCGCCTGGAACAAGGCCTTCACCGCCGGCGGGCACAAGCGCTCGACGCACCTGTTCAACCACCCGCCAGGCGGCCCGGCGTTGCCGGGCAACGAGGCCTTCGGCATCCAGTGGAGCTTCGAAGGGCGCTTCGCCGCCTTCGTCGGCGGCTTCCCTGTCGTCGTCGATGGCGCGGTGGTCGGCGGCGTGGGGCTCTCGGGCGGCAACGGCGAGCAGGACACCGCCTGCGGCCTGGCGGCATTGCAGGCGTTGAAGGAGCGGCTGGCGCCGCACGGGCTGGCGGTGCTGGTGCAGGCCGACATCAAGCAGTAGCTGTGGACGCGGGGCCGCACGGAGCTCGCAGACGCCGGCTCGGATTCACGGAGTCACAACGAGGAGAGGAGAACCCATGACATCCCAGTTCGTCAAGCGCATCGCCATCGCGTCGGCCGTCGTGCTGGCCACGTTCGGCGCCGCGGCTCAGGGCACCTACCCCGACAAGCCGGTGAAGGTGGTGGTCACCACCGTGCCCGGCCCGCTGGACGCGTTCGCGCGTGCGGTGCTGGAGCAGATGGGCAAGCGCATGAAGGCCACCTTCGTGGTCGAGAACAAGGCCGGCGCAGGCGGCAATCTCGGCGCCGACATCGTCGCCAAGGCGCCGGCCGACGGCTACACGCTGCTGTTCGCGCTGGACACCACGTTCACCGTCAACCCGGCGCTGTACCGCAAGATGCCCTTCGACGTGGCAAAGGACTTCGCGACGATCGCCGTGCCGGTCACCTACAACCAGATGCTCGTCGTCAACGAGAAAGTCAAGGCGAACAGCGTGGCAGACCTGGTGAAGCTGGCCAGGGGCTCGAAGATGACCTACGCCTCCGGCGGCAACGGCTCGCCCAGCCACCTGACGATGGCGGCGTTCCTCGTCGCCGCCGGCGCCGACATGACGCACATCCCCTACAAGGGCACCGGCGCTTCGGTGCTCGACGTGGTGGCCGGCCAGGTCGACGCGTTGTTCGCGGTGGGCTCGGGAGTGATGCCGCACGTGAAGACCGGCAAGCTGCGCGCGCTGGCGGTGTCTTCGACGCAACGCACGCCGGCGGCACCCGAGGTGCCCACGGTGGTCGAGGCCGGCTACTCCGGCTTCCAGGCCAGCTTCGCCTACGCGCTGCTGGCGCCGGCCGGCACGCCCGATGCCATCGTGCAGGCGCTGGCGCGCGAGGTCGAAGCGGCGATGCAGACGCCCGAGGTGAGGGAACTCAACCGCGCTGCCGACTACGCCGCCACCGGCCTGACGCAGCCGCAGGCCGAAGCCTGGATGCGCGACTCGCGCAAGCGTTGGGCCGAGGTGATCGAGAAGGCGAAGATCGTGCTCGATTGAGGCGCGAGGCCGCTGGGCGGCCGCGCCGCGCGCCGCTGCGGCGTCACGAGGGGATGCGCGCGGCGGTCAATGCGCTCGGCTTCGAAATGGCGGCCGCGGCCGCGACTGCGATGCGACAGCGGCGGCCGAGAACCAGCGCCGCCGATCGCTCATCCCCTGGCTCCGTTCAGGTCCCCGCCGGCTTCGCGGCGCTGGGCGTGAACGCGTCGGAGAAGCAGAACTCCTCTTCCATGCCGTGCGCCACGAAGTCGGGCACGGCTGCTTCGACCATCTTCACCGAGCCGCAGGCGTAGATCTCCTTGCCGCGCAGGTCGGGGTTGTCGGCCAGCAGCACCTCGTGCACCAGGCCGCGGCGGCCGCTCCACGAGGTGTCGGCCTCGGCGTGCGAGAGCACCGGCACGAAGCCGAAGTTGGCGTGCTCGCGCTGCCAGCGCGCCAGCTCGTCCAGCAGGTACAGGTCGGCGGCGGTGCGCACGCCCCAGTACAGCTTCATCGGCCGCGAGATGCCGCGGCGGAAGGCGTCTTCGAGAATGCTCTTGATCGGTGCGAAGCCGGTGGCGCCGGCGACGAAGAGGATCGGGCGCGCGCTGTCGTTGAGCGCGAAGCGGCCGAGCGGGCCTTCGAAGTCGATGCGGTCGCCTTCGCGCATGGCCTCGAAGACATGGCCGGTGAAGCGGCCGCCGGGGATGCGGCGCACGTGCAGTTCGATCACGTCGCCGTCGGTGCGCGCCGGGGCGCCGGGCGCGGCCGGCGCGTTGGCGAACGAGAAGGCGCGCTTGGCGCCGTCTTCGAGAACGATGTTGATGTACTGGCCGGCGACGAAGTCGATGTGCTGGCCCGGCGGCAACGCGACGTGCAGGCGCATCAGGTCGGGCCCCAGCCGCTGCATCGTGCGCACGGTGCCTTGCCAGCGCCTGGGCGCTGCCGCCGCCGCCGCGGCGGTGCTGAGCGTGGGCACGTCGGGCACTTCGAGTTCGACGTCTTCCTGCGCCACGGCGCAGCACATCAGCGCCTGGCCGCGCGCGCGCATCGGCTCGGTCAGCGCCGCGGCCTGGTAGGGGCCGAGATCGACCTTGCCGTTGAGCACCGTGCACACGCACAAGCCGCAGCCGCCGGCGCGGCAGTCGTAGGGCAGCGCCACGCCGGCGCGCAGGCCCGCTTCGAGCAGCGTCTCGCCGCTTCGCGCGGACACGCGCACCGGGCCCGGGTGCATCGTCACTTGCAGCGGCCGCCCGGCGCGCCGCGGCGGCAGCCACGGCAGCACGGCCAGCACGAGCGTCGCGCCGCCCACCAGCAGCCACACCGTGCGCGGCGACCACTGGTGCACGAGCGTGAAGATCGGCAGCACGAACCAGTCGATCGACAGCGTCTGCGGCGCCGTGTGCAGGTCGGCCGGCGGGTGGCTGGCCACCGGCGCCAGCACCGCCAGCACGACGAGCATCGCCAACAGCGCCAGCGTGATCGGCCGCGGCGGCTGCGTGGCGGCCTTGGGCACGCGCTGCACGTGCACCCACAGCAACAGCAGCATGCCCAGCGGCACGCCGATGTGGATGAACACCAGCAGCGAGAACAGGCGGTCGTTGACGTGCTCGGGAGCGATGAAGTTGCGGATGAGCGTGCCGCCGAATCCGGGCAGCCAGTCCAGCCACTCGAAGCTCGTCTGCGTGACGTACTGCGCCAGCCGGTCCCACGGCAGCATGTAGCCGTTGGCGCCGGCGATGTAGGCCAGCCACAGCAGCACGACGCCGGTGACCCAGCTGAACCAGCGGAAGCCGCGCAGGTGGTCGAAGGCGAAGTGGCGCACCAGGTGCAGCAGCATCGTCAGCAGCATCGCGTCGGTGGCGTGCCGGTGCGCGGTGCGCATGGCGCTGCCCAGGCCGAAGCCGCCTTCGGTGATCGCCTGCACCGAACGCCAGGCGCCGCTGACGCTGGTGTCGAAGAACGCGTACAGAACGATGCCGGTGGCGCCGACCACCCAGAACAGGAAGAAGCTGATCGAGCCGAGGTGGTACAGCGGGTTCAGCCGGTCGCCGAAGGCGCGGTTGAAGACCGCCTCGGCAGCCATGAAGGCGGCGCGCAGCGCGCGCTGGAGCAGACGGATCATTGCGCGGCGGCCTCCGGCGCACCGCGCATCGCGCGCAGCACCACGATCACGAACAGCAGCCCGCCGGCGATCGCCAGCAGGCCTCCCAAGCCCATCAGACCCATGCCGGCCACCTCTGCAGTCGAACGAAGAACCTGCTCGCCGCCGGCCACCTTGCGCTGCACGCCGTAGCCGCCCGACCAGACCAGGCCCACGATGTGCAGCAACTGGCCGACGCCGTACAGCCACGGTTGCGCCACCGCCAGCCGCCCGGCCGGCGCGCGCCAGCCGAGTTGCGGCAGCAGGTGCATGACCAGGCCCATCAAGGCCAGTGTCACGCCGACGATGCAGCCGTGATAGTGGGCCGGGATCTTGACGTTGCTGCCGTCGATCGTCAGGCCGATGAGCCCGCCGGCGACGAACAGCAGCATCGAAGCCAGCAGCGCGGCGCGCAGCGGCCGCTGCGCCGGTTCGAGCCGGCGCAGCGGTGCCACCGCCAGGCCCACCGCCAGCACCAGCGGCAGGATGGCCAGGCCGCCGCCGAAGCGCATGCCCCAGGTGTGCATGTCGCGGTGCTCGACGGTGCTCACGTCGTGCACCAGGTACGCCAGCGGCGTGGTGAAGACGCTGACCAGCGCCACCGCGAACAGCAGCAGCACCACGCGCGGACTGAGCGGCACGCGCGCGCCGCAGGCACTGGCCAGCACCAGCCAGCCCACCAGCATCAGCAGCGTCCAGGTGAACTGCAACGCGTGGCCGCCGCCCCAGAACAGGATCTCGTAGTAGGCCTTGGCCGGCAGCGAGGCAGGCACGGTGGCGATCGACCAGGCGAAGGCGAGCAGCGCCACGCCCGCGGCGACGACGCTGGCGTGCAACCCGAAGCGCAGCGCCGCGGTGCCATCGGGCGCCGGGCCCACCGGGGCGGGGCGCCACAGCGAGCGCGCCACCAGCACGGCGCCACCGGCGGCGAACACGAGCAGCGCGCTGCGGAAGGTGGCGCTCTCGAGCATCGGCACGTAGTTGGCCATCACCGGCGTGCCGGGCTCGACGAACGCGGCCACCGCCATGCCGAAGGCGCCCGCGGCACACAGGCCCCAGGCGAGCCAGGCCGCGCGCGGCGGCGGCGAGGCCGTGCCCGCCGTCGCCGGGCGGCGGTTGATGCTCCACAAGAGCCCGGCCAGTGCGACGAACCACACCAGCACCGACAGGTCGACGTGCACGACCAGCGCGACGCGGAAGAAGTCGCCGGCCGGCAGGAACGCGTTGGCGTAGGGCGTGCGCGCCAGCACCAGCAGCACCGAGAACAGGCCCGAGCCGGCGAGCGCGGCCAGTGCCAGCCACAGCCAGCAGCGCACCAGCAGCCGCTGCGCAGGCGCGATGGCCGGCAGCGAGAAGGTGGTCCGGCCGCTGGCAGCGGCGGCCGCCGGGGCAGCGGCCGCGCCGGCAGCGGCGGCCTGTGCCTGCGCAGGGCCGGCGCGGTGCAGGCCGAGGGTGTTCATGTCCACGGGTCTTGCGTTGTTCATTGCAGCGTGATGCCGCCCTTCTCGGCATCGAAGTCGATCACCAGCACCTGGCCGGGCGCGAGCTTGCGCGTCTCGTCGCGCCGCCAGCCGGCTTCGCGCGCGCGCACGTCGTCGGACAGGTGCACTTCGATGCGCCGCTCGCCGGCCGGCACCACCAGGCGCTCGTACAGCGCCGAGGCGCCGTCCTTCTTCAGGCCCGACGGCGGGGCGCTGCGCTCGAGCACCGTCTTGCCGTCGATGCGCACGCTCACCGCCACCGGCGAACGCTCGCGCGGGCACGAGGTGGCCGCGCGCATGTTCGGCGGCAGGCGCGCGAGTTCGGCGTCGGTGAGCTTGTGGCAGTCGCCCACCGGCTTGCCCACGCGCACGAAGCTGACCTTGACGACGGCTTCGTCGGGGCCGAGGTGGTGGTACGACGGCCACTGCGAGAACACGCCGATGAAGGCGGCGAACAGGCCGTAGAGCACGAGCTGGCCGGCCAGCGCCGCGGGCGTGGTGCGCGCGTGCGTGCCGGACGCTGCGTTCTTCGATGTCGATGCGGCCGCTGCGGCGGCCGCTGCGGGCCCGGGCGGGGCAGGGGAGCGGGTCGGTTCAGGCATGGTGTTGTCTTCCGGGCGGCAGCGCCGCGACGGGCGGTGGCAGCGCTTGCACGCGCTCGGGTACGGGCACGGGCCCGGTCAGCGTTGGCGCGCCTTCGGGCACGGGCCGGGGCAGCGCCTGCACGCGCTGGCGCAGCTGCTGCAGCGCGCCGGCGAGCGAGCGTTCGTCGCCGGCGCCGGCGAAGGCGAGCTCGATCCTGCGGGCTTCGACGCTGGCGCGCAAGTGCGGTTCGCGAAGACCCTTCAGCCGCTCGCGCGTCCAGCGCTCGCCGAGGCGGAACTCGCAGCCGCCTTCGCCGCACGCGGCCACCAGCACGCCCGCGGCGCCGTCGCGCAAGGCGTACTCGACGAACGATGGCGGTAGCTGGCCGGCGCACAGCAGCTCGAAGGAGCAAACATCGTCGCCGGCGAGCGTGGCCGCGCGCGCGCCTTGCTCGCAACCGAACACGACCAGCGGCCGTGGCGCGCTGCAAGCGGCGAGCGCGCCTTGCAGCCGCTGCCGCAAGGCACCCACGGCGAGCTGCGGCATGTCGATGCCGGTGACGAGCGTGGCGGCGCTGCGGAAAGGCGTCGAGGAAGGGCAGGCACCGGCACAGATGCCGCAGCCGGCGCACAGGTCGGCGTCGACGACGGCCAGCGTGCGGCCGATGCGCTGGTTCGGGTGCGGCACCATGCGCACCGCCTCGTAGGGGCAATCGGCCAGGCAGCGCTTGCAGCCATTGCAGTTGCCGGCATCGACCACCGCCACCGGCGAGCGCGCTGCGCGCCGTTGCGTGGGCATGAACGGCAGGCCGAAGAGCACGACCGTTGCCGCGCCGACGGCGGCCCAGACGACGCCAGGGGAAGTGGCGTCGACGAGCGGGTGCACGAAGAGCACGATCCAGTCGAACGGCAGCGTGGCGGGCACCGTGGCCAGCGCCGCCGGCGGCGCGCTTTGCACCGGCAGCGCCAGCGACACCACCACCAGCACGGCGCACATCGGCCACGCCACGGCGCGCGCCGGCCACGCCGCCGGGCGCGAGATGCGCTGCACGTGGAACCACAAGGCGAACAGCATCAGCAGCGACACGCCCACGTGCACGAAGATGAACAGCGAGAAGAGCCGGTCGTCGACGGCGGCGAGGAAGTTGCGCGCGAACGGCGTGGGGAAGACCAGCGGCAGCGCGTCGAGCCACTCGGCGGTGGCGGTGGCCGAGTACTGCGCCAGGCGGTCCCAGGGCAGCCAGTAGCCGCCGATGCCGGCGACGAAGACGAAGGCGATCAGGCCGGTGCCGGTGAGCCACGAGAAGCGCCGGAAGCCCCGCTCGTGCCCGTGCAGCCACTCGCGCAGCAGGTGCAGCGCCGTGGCCAGCACCAGCAGGTCGGTGCCGTAGCGGTGCAGCCCGCGCAGCAGCGCGCCCGCGGCGAAGGGCCAGCGGGCCATCCGCGCCACCGACGGGTAGGCCTCGCCGACCGAGGTTTCGAAGAAGATGTAGAGCACGACGCCGCTGGCGGTGACGAGCCAGAACGCGAGCATCCCCACCGCGCCCAGGTGCCGCAGCGGATTGGCCGCGGCGCCGGCGAGGCGGTCCAGTGCGCGCTCGGCGGCGCGCCAGGCGCTCAGGCCGCGCTGCCGGAAGGACTCGATGCCGGGGCCGGGCATGGCAGCGCCCTTCTCGCACGGCGCCGGTCGCGCCAGTCGAGCAACAGGTAGATCGCGACGCTGCCGAAGAAGAGGAGGCCGCCGATCAACTCGAAGATGAGCTTCCAGTCGTAGCGGTATTCGCCGGTGTCGGGGTCGTAGATGGTGCACAGGATGCGCACGCGTTCGACCACCGCGGCCAGCGTCGAGCGCGCCTCGGCCGGCCACGGTGCTTCGAGCAGCAGCGCGCGCAGCGGGCGGCCGAGCGCGTCGGCACGCATGCGCTCGCCGTAGACCTGCGCATGGATGCGGCCTTCGGCGTCGACCACGGTCACGCCGACGAGGTGGTCGAAGCCGGCCGGCGTGGCCACGAAGCTGAAGCCGAACGCCTCGGTGAGCGCCCGCACGGTGTCGCGCGGCGGGCTCAGGAACTCCCAGTTGGCGCGGTCGATGCGGTGCTGGCGCGCGAACGAGCGCATCGCGCCCGGGTCGTCGAACGGCTGGTTGAAGCCGATGCTGACGACGTTGAACTGGCCGGGGCCGACCATGCGGTCCAGGCCCGCGACGGCTTCGTGCAGCGTGCGCGTCTGCGTCGGGCAGATCTGGAAACAACCGGTGTAGATGAAGCTCACCAGGAGCGGCTTGCCGCGGTAGGCCGAAAGCCGCACCGGGCGGCCTTCGCGGTCGAGCAGGGTGAGGTCGGGGACGGTGCGGCCGATGGCCGCCTGGCTCAGGCGCAGTGCTTCGTTCTCGTCGAGCGCGCCGGCCTTGGCGCCGGCCGCCTCGGCGGCGCCAGACTCGGCGGGCGCCGCAGCGGTTGCCGCAACGGTTGTCGCAACGGTTGTCGCAACGGTTGTCGCAACGACCGCGGCTGACTGCGCGGTTGCCGGAACGAGCGTGGCCGCGGTCGCTTCGCCGGCCGCGGCCGGCGCGTTCAGGCCGTGCAGCAGCAGCAGGGCACAGGCGGCGGCGGTTGCAGCGCGCGCCAGGCCATGGCTTTCAGCGGATCGCCGCATTCACGGCCACCGCAGCGAGCAGGGCGCTCAACTGCACCATCGACGCGAAGAACGCGGCCATCGCGGTGCGCCGCTCGGGCCGGCGCGCCAGCGCTGCCGTCTTGCTGAGGAAGTAGGCGCCACCCGCGCCGGCACCGATGGCCACCGGCCAGCCGCCGCCCAGCGGCACCAGCGCCAGCGACGAGCCCACCAGCGCCAGCGCATGCCAGTGCACGATGCGCGCGGCGCGCTCGGCGCCCACCACCACCGGCAGCATCGGCACGCCGGCAGCGCGGTACTCGGCCTCGTTGGCGATGGCCAGGCTCCAGAAATGCGGCGGCGTCCACAGGAACAGCACCAGCGCCAGCATCCACGCCGGGGCGCCGACGGTGGGGTCGACCGCCGCTGCGCCGGCCAGCACTGCGAAGCTGCCGGCCAGGCCGCCGATGACGATGTTCCACGGCGTGCGCCGCTTCAGGCCCACCGTGTATACGCCGGCATAGGTGAGGGCGCCCATCGCGACGAAGAACGCGGCGACGCCGTTGACCACCCACGCTGCCGCGGCCACGGCCAGCACCCCCAGCAGCACGATGACCGTCAGCCAGGCGGCGTTGCGCGGCAGCGCGCCGCTGGCGAAGGCGCGCTGGCGCGTGCGCGCCATCAGGCGGTCGCTGTCGGCCTCGAAGAACTGGTTGAAGGCGCCGGCGCTGCCGGCAGCCACCAGCACCGACAGCGCCAGCACGGTGGCCTGCACGACCGTCAAGGCACCCGCGGGCGCGACCGCCAGGCCGCCCAGCGCGGTGATCATGATCAGCACCGCGATGCGCAGCTTGAAGATGCCGAGCACCACGCGCAGCCACCCGGCCAGGGTGGCCGGCGTGGCCGGCGTTGCCGCCGTCAGCGAAGTGGTGGTCGAGGGTCGCATGGCTGGCCGCTCCTCAGCTCAGGCCCCACAACGTGGACAGGTACTTCCAGTTGATGAAGTAGTACAGCACGAAGGCGAGCAGGAAGACCATCGCCAGCGTGAACGTCCCCGGTGCGGCGAAGCCCATCGAGCCGTAGCTCTGCGCGGCGGCGGCGGGAGTGGCGCGCCCGACCGGCGTGAAGTTCGGGCTCTCGACGCCGTTGTCGAGCTTCTTGCCCCACAGCAGCGAACCCACCGTGATGTAGATGAAGATCACGCCGCCGGTGATGGCTGCGATGCCGGTCAGCCCGACCAGACCCATCATCAGGTAGGCGGCGCCGGGCCACTCGTAGGCGAGCGCGGCGCCCTGGAACGCCATGTCCCAGTGCCGGCGCGCGACGCCCAGCGTGCCCGCGCCCATCATCACCAGCGTGAAGGCGTACATCGAGAAGCCGAACAGGTACGGCTGCAGGCTGGCCAGCTTCGGCGAGATGACCTCGCGCTTGAACAGCACCGGGATCAGGTAGTACGTCAGCGCCATGAAGGTGAGCGTGGTGCCGATGACCACCGTGGCGTGGAAGTGCCCCGGAACATAGATCGTGTTGTGGATGATCATGTTCAGCTGCTCGGTGCCCATCATCACGCCGGAGATGCCGCCGAGGAAGCCGAAGCCGATGATCGCGATGAACACGCCGGCGAACGTGGGGTTGCCCCACGGCGCCTTGCGCAGCCACTCGAACAGGCCCTTGGTGAAGCCCTTCTGGCGCTGCGCCACTTCCATCGCGCCGGGGATCGTCAGGCCGTGCAGCATCGACGCCAGCACCGCGAAGTACATGAAGTAGCTGGTGTTGACGACCTTCCAGCCGGTGCTGAGGCCCGGGTCGGCCAGCAGGTGGTGGGCGCTGGCGAGCTGCAGGAACAGGATGTACAGCAGGAACGCGACGCGGCTGACGCGCTCGCTCATCGGCTTGGCGCCGAAGGCGACCGCGGCGACCAGGTACCACACCGAGATGTGGGCGGCGACGTTGATCTGCTGCGAGCTGTGCCCGAACGCCCACCAGATAGTGCGGTAGACGAGCGCGTTGACTTCCTTGACGATGCCCATCGACATCAGCCAGGTCGGGATCAGGATGATCGCGCCCGAGGCGATGGTGAAGACCGCGATGATCGCCGCCGTGATGGCGCCGAACACCACCAGCGGCACCGAGCCCTCGTAGGTCTTCTCGCGCTTGGCGACGACGAGCGTGCCGAAGAAGACGAAGCAGCCGATCAGCGCGCCGACGGCGAACAGGATCAGGCCGAGGTAGAAGCTCGGCTCGGCCATCATCGGCACGTAGCTGGTCATCATCACGCTGGACGAGCCGCGGAAGACGGCGACGTTGTTGGTGATGGAGCCGATCAGCATCAGCGCGAACGCGAGCCAGGCGATCTTCGGTGTCGCCAGGCGGCTGCGCAGCAGCGTCGAGGCGCAGAAGTACAGCACGGCGATCTCGAAGAAGATGATCCAGAAGATCAGCATGTCGATGCCGTGCGCCGTCAGCGTCATGTAGAACGTGTCGGCCTCGAGCCAGCGGAAGGCCGGCCAGCGCGTCAGCACGACGCCGATGGCCAGCAGGCCGCCGATGAGCAGCCAGACGACGGCGACGAAGGCGTTGGCCTTCATCAGGTTCTCGGCGTTGCGCTCGAACTGCAGGCCCGAGCGCGGGCAGGTGCGATAGGTGGTAGCCATGCTCGTCACCTCCTCCTCACTTGACGTAGATGCGGCCGACCATCTTGTGGTGGCCGATGCCGCAGTACTCGTTGCACACGACGGAGTACTGGCCGCTCTGGTTGGGGGTGATGGTCACGACGTGCTCGAAGCCCGGGACCATCTGGATGTTGATGTTGGCCGGCTGCAGCGAGAAGCCGTGGTTGTAGTCCATCGCCGACAGGTGCAGCTTGTAGGTCTTGCCGTTCTCCAGCTCGAGGATCGGGTAGAAGGCCCACAGGCGCGCCAGCAGGTAGACGTCGCTGCCGGGCGGCGGCTTGACGACCGGGATCTTCTCGTCGGTCTCCTCGCGCACCTTGTACTTGGCGACCATCGCCTCGACCTTGGCCGAGTACTGGTCGGGCGTGGTGCGGTAGGTCTCGGTGGACAGGTTCTGCTTGCCCCAGATGTGCCAGCCGACCATCATGAAGAACATGATCAGGCACCAGGTCAGCGCGATGGCGATCCAGGTGCCCTCGACGCGGTCGATGGGGTGCTTGTACCAGAGGCGTTCGCTCGGTGGAAGGATGGCGCTCATGGGTCAGGTCCTTCGCGTCACTTGGCCAGGGGCAGCGTCAGGATGTCGTACACGCCCCAGACGGTGTAGACCACCATCGGGATGAACACGCCGAGGAACAACAACAGGAACGGGTTGTCCAGCAGTTGCTGCATCCAGGGCACCGGGCCCTTGTCGTCGTCGTGTGGTGCGCTCATCGGTTTCTCCTTCGTGGGCTTTTCGTCGGGACGCCGGTGGCTGCGCGCGAAGGGCATGCAAGGGCATACCCGCACCGGTTCGCTCGGCTCATTCTGCGGCGCGCATGCTGCGTAGGAAAATGAACCAGGTCAAGTGTTTGCGGGCCCGAGCGGCGCGCTCGCCACAGGCATGCAAAGAGGTTTTGACATGGGTCATTCCGACAGCGCGGCGCGAGCCGGGCGGCGCGCCCGCATGCGGCAGCGGCTGGCGGTTCTGGCGCTGGGGCTGATGCTGATCGTGTCGGCGGCGAGCGCCTGGTTGCGCCTGGCGCAGCCGCGCGCGCCGTGCAGCGACTGGCCCGCCTGCCGCGGCGCCGGCGCACGCCTGGCGGCGCCGGTGCAGCCGCCGGGCCTGGGCGCCCCGGGCGTGCTGGCCACGGTGCGCGGCACCCATCGTGTTGCCGCCAGCGCGGCGCTGCTGGCTGCGCTCGCGCTGGTGCTGCTGCGGGTGCCGGCGGGCCTGGCGCGCCGGCCGCGCACGAAGCGAACGGAGCACGCCGAGCGCACGGAGCGCACGGAGCGCACGGAGCGGACGGAACGGACGGAACGGACGGAGCGCTCGCGCAGCGGCGACGCGGACCTCGGCGCCGCCGAGTTGCCGCGCGCCCGCGCCGATGCGCGCGACGCTTTCGCGTTGCTGGCGCTGGCGCTGGCGCTGTCGGCGCTGGGCATCGTGACGCCGGGCTCGCGCTCGTTCGCGGTGCTGCTGGGCAACCAGCTCGGCGGCTTGGTGATGGCGGCATTGGCCGCTCGGCTGAGCGCGCGCGGTGGCTGGCCGCTGCCTTCACTGGCCGCTGCAGCCACCGCTGCGCCGCCGGCGCTGCGGCGGCGCGCCGCTCGCAGCGCGACCATCGGCCTCGGGCTGTGGCTGCTGCAGGCCGCGCTGGGGGCGGGCTCGGGCTTCGGCGAAGGCGCGCCGGCGGCGCCGCTGCACGCCACGCGCGGCGTCGTCGCCGCGGCCGCGGCCATCTTCGCCGGCCGCGCACTCGCCGCCGCCGGCGCGCCGCGGGTCGGTGCG
>JAEUPF010000107.1 GCA_016790425.1 Rubrivivax sp. | reverse complement strand
CGGTTGGCTGCCTGCGGTCGGCTGCCTGCGGTCGGCTGCCTGCGGTCGGCTGCCTGCGGTCGGCTGCCTGCGGTCGGCTGCCTGCGGTCGAGGCCGTCGGGGGGTGCCTTACTTCAAGCCGCTGATGTAGGCCGCCACCGCCTTCATCTCCAGCTCGGTGAGCTTGCTGGCGATGGCGTGCATCACGGCGTTGTCGTTGGTGCGCTCGCGTTTGTTGAACTGCTTGAGCTGGTTCTCGGTGTAAAGCGCGTGCTGGCCGGCCAGGCGCGGCAGCGTTTCGGTGCCGTGGCCCGCGGCACCGTGGCAGGTGGAGCAGGCGGCCACGCCCGAGAAGGGGTTGCCGCGGTTGAAGATGTAGCGGCCCATGCCGGCCAGTTCGGGGTCTTCCACGGCGTGCGCGTGCACGGGCTTGGCGGCGAAGTACGCGCCGAGCGCGGTGAAGTCGGCGCCGGCGAGGTCGTCGACCATCGGCTGCATCGTCGTGCTCTTGCGCCGGCCGCTCTTGTAGTCGGCGAGCTGCCGTGCGATGTAGGCCGAATGCTGGCCGGCCAGGCGCGGGAAGATCGGGCTGGAGCTCTCGCCGTCGGCGCCGTGGCACACGAAGCACTTGCCCGAGACGATCTCGTCGGCGCGCGCGGCGGCGGCGTTGCCGGCCGCACCGGCCGCACCGGCCCCACTGGCTGAGGCCGCGGCGGCCAGCGCCAGCAGCGCCAAAGCCAGGCGCAGGCGCGAGTGCGCCGGCGCCGGCGCCGGGGCGGCGCGATCGTCGCCGCCGCGCTGTCGGCTCGGCGGCGGCTCGTGCAAGGCGGTCATCGCGTGCGGCCCCGGCTCAGGGCTTGATGTAGGCGAAGCCCTGCTTTTGCAGCTTGGCCAGCCGCACCACGCCCGAAGGCGTGAACTCTGCTTCCTGCAGGAACTGCTCCTTCTTCAGGCCGCGGTTGCGCAGCGTGATCTCGCACACCTCGAACCTGACGCCCCGCGCCACCAGCGCCGCCACCGGGCCTGCGTAGGGGCTGCCGTTGGCGTCCTTGGCCCCTTCCATCAGGAAGTCCACGCCCAGCGCGTGCGTCACCACGGTGATGCGTGCCGTGGGGTCGGTGTCGAGGTGGTTGCGGATGTTGCGCAGGCCCTTGATGCCCTGCTGCGCGGTGTCGTCGATGTGGTAGACGACCGGGTCCTGCGCGCTGGCGACGGCCGTGCAGGCGGCCAGCGTCAAGGCTGCGGCGAGTTGGCGCCATTTCATCGGTAGGCTCCTTCGCGGTTCGCTGCGCCAGCCAAGGTCCGGGCCTGCGTGGCATGCTCGGCGAGCGGCGGCAGCGGGCGAATCGTGCCATCGCCAGGCGCAGCTGCGCAGGCTCGCGGCGCCAGCGAAGGCGTCAGCCCGGGAAACCCATACTACCCGGATGGGCTACGGTTCCTCACCCGTCGCGGGAGTAGACGCTGGCCCGGCGCGGCGGCGCTAATGCCGCATCCACCGCGGCCGCGTCGCCAGCGCGGTGCCGGGCTGCGTGCACCGCGCGACGGCCGCTGAACCCCTGCCAGGAATGCACAAGGAGAGACGCCGATGAAGTTCGACAAGGAATTCGACGCCTCGGGCCTCGCCTGCCCGATGCCGATCGTGAAGACCAAGAAGTCGCTCGCCGACATGGCTCCCGGCCAGGTGCTGCGCGTGGTGGCCACCGACCCCGGCTCGGTGGCCGACATGGCCGCCTTCGCCGAGCAGACCGGCAACGCGCTGCTGTCCTCGGGCCAGGAGGGCGGCAAGTACGTCTTCCTGCTCAAGAAGGGCTGAGGAGGTCACGCAATGGCGGCCAAGAAGATGGCGATCATCGCCAGCAAGGGCGCGCTGGACATGGCGTACCCGCCGCTGATCCTGGCGTCGACGGCGGCATCGCTGGGCTGGGACGTGCAGGTGTTCTTCACCTTCTACGGCCTGCAGCTGCTTCGCCGGGACCTCTCGGGCATCGAGATCAGCCCGCTTGCGAACCCGGCGATGCCGATGCCGATGCCGATGCCGGTGATCGTCTCGGTGCTGCCGGGCATGCAGGCGATGGCCACGAGCATGATGAAGGCCAAGCTGAAGAAGAAGGGCGTGGCCTCGCTCACCGAGCTGCGGACGCTGTGCCTGGAGGCCGACGTCAAGCTCATCGCCTGCCAGATGACGGTGGACCTGTTCGAGTTCGACAAGCGCGACTTCATCGACGGCATCGAGTTCGCCGGCGCGGCGTCGTTCCTGGCCTACGCCGGCGACACCGACGTGTGCCTGTTCGTCTAGCCGTGCGCGGGGGGCGGCGGTGAGCGCGGCCGCGGACATGGCCGCCACGGTGGGCACGGTGCTGTGGGGCGGCTTCGCCATCGGCGCCGCCTTCGGCGCCGTGGCGCAGCGCTCGAACTTCTGCACGATGGGCGCGCTGTCCGACATCGTGAACATGAACCACTGGGGCCGCGCCCGCATGTGGCTGCTGGCGGTGGCGGTGGCCATCGCCGGCGCCACGGCGCTGCACGCCAGCGGTCAGGTGAACCTGGCGCAATCGATCTACCGCCGCGGCGCCAGCCTGCCGTGGCTGAGCCTGCTCGTCGGCGGCACGCTGTTCGGCATCGGCATGACGCTGGCCGGCGGCTGTGCCAACAAGAACCTGCTGCGCCTGGGCGGCGGCAGCGTGCGCTCGCTGGTGGTGCTGGCGTTCATGGCCATCTCGGCCTACATGACCCTCAAGGGCCTGTTCGGCCAGTGGCGCGCGAGCTGGCTCGACCCGGTGGCCGTGCGCCTCGAAGGCACGCCGCTGCAGGACGCCACGCTCGGCCAGGCGCTGGGAGCGTTGTCGGGCCTGGGCGCGGCCAGCGCGACGCTGGCGGCGGCCGCCGTGCTGGTGCTGGCGCTCGTCGTCTTCTGTTTCAAGGACGCGCGCTTTCGGCGCAACCGGCTGCAGGTGGCCAGCGGCATCACGCTGGGCGCGCTGATCGTCGCCGCGTGGTACCTCAGCGGGCACCTGGGCTACGGCGAGAACCCCGAGACGCTGGAGACGGTGTACTTCGCGACCAACACGCGCACCCTCGAGTCACTGAGCTTCGTGGCGCCGACAGCCTTCTCGCTGGAGCTGTTGATGCTGTGGACCGACAAGGCGCTGCATCCGACACTGGGCATCGCCTCGCTGCTGGGGGTGATCGTCGGCGCGGCGCTGGTGGCCTGGCGCATGAAGGCGTTCCGTTGGGAAGGCTTCGCATCGATCGGCGACCTGAAGACGCAACTCGTCGGCGCGGTGCTGATGGGCTTCGGCGGCGTCACCGCGCTCGGCTGCACCGTGGGGCAGGGGATGAGCGGCGTGTCGACGCTGGCGATCGGCTCGTTCATCGCGCTGGCCGGCATCGTGGCCGGCAGCGTGGCGACGCTGAAGTTCCTGCTCTGGCGGGCCGAGCGCGAGTAGGCGACGCAGCCGCGGCGCCGCGCGGGCGCTGCGCGGGGTTCAGGCCGACACCGGTTCGGGCCAGCGGCACACGAGCGCTGGCGGCACGCCGGTGGCCCCACCGGGCGCGAGGAAGCGCGCCAGTTCGGCGCTGCGCCGCGACGGCGGACCCTCCTCGAGCAACGCGGCGGCCATCGCCTCGAAGTGCCTGAGGCCGTGCGCGCACTGGGCGCGCAGCATTTCGCCTGCGTCGCCGAGTCGCCAGGCCTGGTAGCCGGCTGCCAGCGCCGGGAACGTTGCCTCGCGCAGACCCTCGTAACCGGCGAACCAGGCATGCAGCGCGCCGCTTGCGCCGCGCGTGCCATCGGTGCCGCCGTCGGTGCCGTCCGTGCCGTCTGTGCCGTCTGTGCCGTCTGTGCCCTGCGCCAGCAGGGCCGGCAGCGTCGTGCCGAGGTCGACGAGCTGGTCGCGCAGCGCGCGCACCAGCGCCTCGCCGCGCGCCGCTTGCGGCGCCGGGTGCGCCGCCACCGCGGCGCGCAGCTCGCGCCAGCGGTTGCCCCAGCGCCGGCCGAGCGCGTGCTCGCCGAGCTCGTGCAGCACCGCCGTCTCGCATTGGTCGTCGAGCCAGCGCGGCAGCGCGGCGGTGAAGCCGGCGCCATCGAGGCCGTAGTGCGCGAGCATCGCGTGCAAGGCGCTGCCCGGGCGCGGCCGCATCGCGTGCGCCTCGGTGCGCTCCCAGCACCAGCGCGCCATCGACTCGCGCCTGAGCACGATGGGCCCGGTGCCGCCGCCGGCCAGCGCCGCCGGCGGCGCGAGCAGCGTGCGCGCCCGTTCGCGGCCAGCTTGCAGCACCGCCAGCCCTTCGCGTTCGGCGCGCGAGTGCAGCTCGGCGACGAAGAACACCGGCCGCCCGCTGCCGACGAGGCCGGCGCCGTACAGCAGCTGGTGCGGCGCGAGCGCGGCGTTGACGGCATCGGTGTCGAACGGGTCGGCCTGTCGCGCGCGCCCGCTGCCGCCGCCGCTGCGGCAACGGGGTGCGGGCAGCGGCAGCGGCAGCGGCCGATAGTCCTCGTGAACCAGCGCTTCCCACAACGCCTCGCGCTCGGCGAGCCAGGCGCCCACCGCGGCGCGCGGCAGCGTGGCACCCAACGCGATGCCGCGCTCCCAGCGGAAGAACTCGCGCATCTGCAAGAGGTAGGTGCACATCGTCAGCGCCGCGGCGTGGCGCGCGTCGGCGATGTGGCAGTTGTGCTGCACGGCGGCGACCAGCGCCGCGATGGCCGCGCTGTCGTGCTTCGCCGTGGCAGGCGGCGCGCCCTCGAAGGCCATGTGCGCGAACGCCCGCCGGGCCGTCAGACGTAGAACCGCGACAAGCGGCGCCGGCCCGGCACCGCCTTCTGGATGACGACCCCGTGCACCGCGGCCAGGTCGGCCAGCGGCACCCGTGCCTCGTGCGTGCAGGCGGGGTTCGTGGCCTGAAGCGACCAACGGCCTTCGCTGTCGCGCCGCAGCTGCCGCAACAGCCACTCGCCGCGATGCTGCGCCAGGACGTAGCTGCCGTCCCGGGCCGCACCGCCGGGCTCGATGACGACGATCTCGCCGTGCCGGAACTCCGGCGCCATGTCCTCGCCCAGCACGCGCAGCGCGAACGACTCGCTGCCGCTGCACGGCGGCGCGTCGGCGGCGAACTCGCCCCCGTGCATGTGTTCGCCTTCGCGTTCGTTCATGCCACCACCTCGGCGTGGATCTGGGCGCGCGGCACGCCGGCGGCCAGCAGCTCCGTGCACAGGGTGTCGACGAAGGCGCCCGGGCCGGCGACGTAGAAGGCGCTGTCGATGTCGAAGAGGTCGGCACGCATCGCCGCGGCCATCTGGCTGGCGCCGGTGGCGGCATCGGCGTGCTGCGACAGGCTCACCTCGAACTGGTCGAGCGCCTCGCCCCAGGCGCGGCACTGGTTGGCCATGAAGTGGCCGTCGGGGCGCGTGGCCAGCCAGAACAGCGCGATCGAGGGCGCGGCGTCGAGCGACAGCGCGTGCTCCACGAGGCTCTTCACCGGCGCGAAGCCGATGTCGCAGGCGGCGAACACCAGCGGCAGCGGCGCCTCGTCGAGCACGAAGCGGCCCTCGGGCCCGTGCACCGTGACGCTGTCGCCGGGCTTCAGGCGGCCGTCGAAGAGGCCGCTGGCGAGCGCGTCGCCGGCGCGGCGCGGCACGTAGAAGTGCAGGTTGCGGTCGTCGCACGGGCAGCTCGCCACCGGATGCGCGGCGCGCGCGTCGTCGCCGCCGGCCAGCGCCAGCGTCACCGACTGCCCGGCCAGGAAGCGCAGCCGGTGCGTGCGCGGCGTCTGAAGATGCAGCAGCATCGTGTCGGCGGCCAGCGGTCGCACCGCGCGCACGGTGGTGACGATGGTCTGCTCGGGAATGTCGTCGGGCCCGCCCGCTTCCAGCGTCTCCAGCGTCAGCTCGCTGCTGGCGGCGGTGTGGGCGCAGGCGAGCACGTAGCCCTGGGCCTTCTCGGTTTCCGAAAGCGGGTAGTCGCTGGCCATGCAGCGCGCCACCTCGCCGCTGGTGACGCGCACCTTGCACATGCCGCAGCTGCCGTTGCCGCAGCCGTAGTTGAGCTTCAGGCCCGCCTTCATGCCCGCCTGCAAGAGGCTGTCGCGGCCTTCCACGGTGAACTGGTGGCCGCTCGGGCGCACGGTGACCTGCGCCGACATCACCTTGAGCACGTCGTCCATCACGTCCAGCACATCGACCGGTTCGGTGGCCAGTGCGCGCGCCAGCCCGTCGTTCAGCTGGCGCAGCACGTCGGTGAAGCGCGGGTCCGAGCCGCCGGTCTCGGCGTCGAGCACGGTGAGGCGCTCGCGCAGCGCCAGCACCAAGGCGTGGTAGCGCTGCAGATGGCGCTGCACGTCGGCCAGGTCCTGGCCCTGGCGAAAGAGGCGCTGCGCCAGCACTTCCTGGCTGGGCAGCACGCGTTCGCGCAGGCGGCGGCCGAAGGCCTCGTCGCGGATCTGCACCACGCGCTCGAGCAGGCCCGACTCCTCCAGCCGGGCCTGCGGGTACAGCGCCAGCAGCGTCTCGGTCGACACCAGCCCGTCGTTGACCTCGATCTCGCCGGCGCGGATGCGCTGCTGCAGCGCGCCGCGCGGCACGCCGACGAGCTGCGCGGCGCGCCACACCGTCACCCAGTGGGCCACTGGGCCTCCGCGGCGGGGTTGTCGACGCAGTCGAGGTAGCGGGCGCGCAGCAGCAGGCGCGGCGCGGCCGGGTCGTCGGCGAAGGCGCTGCGCGCGTGCAGCACGTTGTGGCCGACGAGCCCCATGCCGGGGGCCAGCGTCAGGCGCGCGATGCCTTCGAGTTCTCCTTCGAGCAGCCGCGTCAGCAGCGCCGCGGCGGCGCGCGTGGCCGCGTCGTCGCGCCAGGCGATGCTGCGCGTGCGCGCCGTGTAGCGCATGTGCAGGTGGCTGCTGCCGCCGCCCGCCACGACGCTGAAGACCGGGCCCGCCTGCGCCGCGCGGGCGACGCCGTTGTCGTCCGTGCGCTGGGGAATCGTCATCGCCTCGGGGTGCGCCAGCGCGCGGACCAGATCGGGCGAGCGGTCGCGCAGCGCGATGTACGCCAGCGCGTGGTCCACGAGCGCCGTCTCGCCGCCGGCCCTTGCCGCTCGCACGCAGTGCAGGATCATGCCGAGGATGCGCCGCTGCTGCGGGTGGTAGTAGCCGTCGGTGTGCCAGCCGATGGCGCGGTCGGTGTAGGGGATGAACTCGCCGCGCGCCGCGGCTTCGCCGGGGGCGCCTTCGTCGCGCGCCTCGGCCACGGTGATCCGCGACAAGCCATCCTCGTCGGCCAGCCAGTTGGCGTCCAGGCGGTGCAGGCCGAGCTGCGCGCCCAGCGCGCTGACGGCCGATGGCAGCGCCGTCTCGTCGGCCGCGCCGCCGCCGCCCGCGGGCGTGCGGTACACCGCGACGCCGTGGCGGTCGATGCCTTGCAGCAGCAAGCGCCGCTCGGCCGTGCTCAGCCGGCTCGGGTCGGCGATGTCGACCACGAGATCGGCGGCCGAACGAGCGCGGTGCGCCAGCTTCCATTCGCGCCAGGCGCGGTAGGCCGCGTCGTCGTCGAGGTTGAACGGCGAGGCGAGCGGCGAGGCGAGCGGCGAGGCGAGCGGCGAACGGTTCGCCGCGCCGTCCGGCATGGCAGCGGTGATCACGCTCATTCCCCGGTCATCGTTGCGCGGCGGCCGCTGCGCCTTGCCGGCGCGGGGTCGAACAGCTCGCGCATCGAGCGCTGCACGATCGCCAGCGCTTCGGGCGCCTCGACGGCCATCACCTGGTCCAGCACCCAGCGGCGGTCGCGCTCGGGCAGCGCCGGTTCCAGGCGCGTGCCGAGGTAGCGCACGAACGCGAAGTCGGGCTCGAAGCCGGGGTCGGCGCCCGCAGGGCCTGCCGCGGCTGCTGCCGCGGCGCGCTGCGGCGCCGCGCCGAACTCGGCGTAGTGCTGCGCGAGCTCGTTGAACAGGTCGATGAACCGCTCGCCGTGGCCGGGCTCGCCCGGCGGCGGCGGGCCGAGCAGCTCGGCGGTGTTGTCGTCGAGGTGGCGCGCCACGTGCCGCACCAGCGCCACGACGAACGGCTCGCGCGATTCGGGGGTCAGCCGGGCGTAGGCGATGCGATCGGCGACGACGACGAGGAAGACCAGTGCCTCGCGCACGAAGGCGAAATACGGTGCGCCGGCGTCGATGTCGAAGCCCGCGGCGCGCATGCGCTTCAACATCTGCACCGCGACGCGCCAGACGATGAAGGCCATCGCGCCGCCTTGCTCGGCGGCGCTCTTGGGCGTGGTCCTGGGCGCGCGGGCACCGTCGCCGCCGGCGAACCAGCGGCTCTTGATGCGCATCGCGGGGGGTTGCTGCATGGCTGCGGGTGCGGCGGGGGCGCGGCGGGCTCTGGCTCAGTATCCGCCCTTGCCCAGCGGCTGCGGCAGCCCGGCGACCTTGGCGCCCTGCTTGGCCGGTCCGGTGGGGAACAGCGCGTACAGCGCCTTGCTGTCGCAGCCGGGAAGCACGTCTTCCAGCCCCTTGAGCAGGTTGCGGAAGTTGGGCGTGTGGCCGTGCTCGCGGTACTCGTCGCGCAGGTAGTTCACCACCTTCCAGTGGTCGTCGGTGAGCGTCAGGCCTTCGGCGGCGGCGATGACGCGCACGACCTCGTCGCCGTAGTCGGGTTCGAGCAGGTAGCCCTCGGCGTCGGTCTCGAGCTCGTTGCCGTTGACGGTGTAGGGCATCGCTTCGGTCCTCCTCTGGTGGCAGTTCAGTCGGGCATGCCCACCGCGGCGGCGGACTTGTGCGGCACGAAGACGCCGCAACCCCACAGCCGGTGCGGGCCGATGCCGCGTTCGAGCACGCGCCGCGAATCCTCGCGGTCCAGGCCGTCGAGCATCAGGCCGTAGCCGCCGAGCGACCCGGCGCCGCCTTCGTCCAGCCGCTGCCGGCGGCCGCAGATGACGCGCGCGTCGACCTCCAGTGCCGCCAGCGCTCGCTGTACTTCGGCCATGAAGGCGGCTTCGTCGCCTGCGTCGGCGGCACCGTCGTCGCCGGCGGCGGCGACGAAGTGCGCGTACAGCGTGCCGAAGGGCAGCAGCTCGCGCGCGTGCGCGGCGCCCAGGCGCAGGGCACCGGCGCCGATCTGCAGCGTCGCGCCGTCGAGGGCGGCCGTTGCTTCGGCGACCCGCTCGCGCGGCAGGCGCAGCGTCAACCGCGTGCGCCCCGACAGCAGCAGCGTCGCCGCATCGCCCCCCGTGACGCCGTTCAGGCGGTGCACCGCTGCGCCGCCGGGCTCGCCGAGCCACGGCAGCGCGCGCTGCAGCGCCGCGGCCAGCGCGGCGCGGTGCGAACGCGGCAATGCGCGTCCCTGCACGGCGAAGGCGAGGTCGAGCATGTCTTGGTCAGCGCGCCGCGTCATCGTTCGCCGCGTCGCTCGCCGCGCCGGGGGCGCCGTCCGCGTCGCTGCCGGCGTCGCCGTGGCCGGGCTGCTTCCCGGCCCACGCCAGCAGCGCCTCGCCCCAGGCGCGCGCGGTCAGCGGGTCGATGTCGAACACGGTGAAGCGGCTCTTCTCGCGGATGCGGGTGCGCAGCAGGCTCATGCCGCCGGCGTCGTGGTCGAGTTGCTGCAGCTCGATCTCCTGGCCGCCCAGGGGCACGCGCAGTCGCGTCAGCGGCGTGAGGCGGGGCATGGCGCGAATGGGCGCGAACGGGCGCGAGAGGGTGCGAAGGGGCCGAGAGGGCGCGACAGAGCGCGAGAGGGCGCGAGAGGGCGCGCCATTGAGCGTGAGCGCCCCTCGCAGCGTCCATACCCGGAACGGGTGAGCGCTGGATAGCCCATCCGGGTAGTGCTCGCGCACGCCTCGCGGTCTATCGTGATCTACCCGCGCGGGTGATGGCAAGCCGCACCGCGCGCGGCGACGATGCGGCCCTCGGTTCCGAGCGCTGACCACGCGCGCGCAGCCGGCCCTCGGGGCCCGCTGCGGGCGACCAACCGGAGACACAGGCGATGGCCAAGAAGCCGCATCCCACGCCCATGCTCGACCAGCTCGAGAGCGGCCCCTGGCCGAGCTTCGTCACCGGCCTGAAGCGGCTGGCCAAGGACAAGGACTACGTCGTCGACCTGCTCGGCACGCTGGAGACGAGCTACCGCACGAAGAAGGGCTACTGGAAGGGCGGCACGGTCGGCGTGTTCGGCTACGGCGGCGGCGTGATCCCGCGCTTCACCGAGTTGAAGAACGAGGACGGCACGCCGGTGTACCCCGACGCGGCCGAGCTGCACACGCTGCGCATCCAGCCGCCCCCGGGCATGCACTACACCACCGACGTGCTGCGCAAGATGTGCGACGTGTGGGAGAAGCACGGCACCGGCCTCATCGCCTTCCACGGCCAGAGCGGCGACATCATGTTCCAGGGCGCCAAGACGGCCGACGTGCAGGCCGCCTTCGACGAGCTGAACGAGATGGGCTTCGACCTCGGCGGTGCCGGCCCGGCCGTGCGCACGAGCATGAGCTGCGTCGGCGCCGCGCGCTGCGAGCAGAGCTGCTTCGACGAAGGGCGCGCGCACCGGCAGGTGATCAACACCTTCACCGACGACATCCACCGCCCGGCGCTGCCGTACAAGTTCAAGTTCAAGTTCAGCGGCTGCGCCAACGACTGCATGAACTCGATCCAGCGCGCCGACATGGCCGTCATCGGCACCTGGCGCGACAACATGCGTTCGGACGAAGCGCTGGCGCGCAAGTGGTTCGCCAAGCACGGCATGAACGAGCTGGTCAACGACGTCGTCGCGCGCTGCCCGACGAAGGCGATCCTGCTCAAGGAGACGAAGGACCTCGGCAACGGCAAGGACGCCGGCCACCTGACGACGGTGAAGGTCAGCGACACGCACGCGCTCGAGATCGACAACAAGGACTGCGTGCGCTGCATGCACTGCGTGAACGTGATGACCGGCGCGCTCGCGCACGGCACCGACACCGGCGCCACCATCCTCATCGGCGGCAAGCGCACG
>JAEUPF010000103.1 GCA_016790425.1 Rubrivivax sp. | reverse complement strand
TGCACGCGCGCCGGGGTCCACGCCGTGTAGCCGGCCTTGTGGCAGGTGTCGCAGTTGGCCGCCGCGAGCGTGGCCACCAGCTGGTAGGGGGTGTGCGACGCGCCCTTCCCGTCGGCCGGCGGGTAGGTGCCCGTGTGGCAGGAGGCGCACTGCGCCGTCACCGGCACCTGCGTGTGGTTGAACTTGGTCGGCTTCCAGGTGCTGGTGTTGTGGCACGCGTAGCAGTTGGTCGTGCCCGACGGGATGTGGGTCGCGTTCTTGCCCGTGGCCGCGGTGCCGTTGTGGCAGTTGGTGCAGACGGTGGCCGCGGTGAAGGCCGTGTGGTCGGTCTTGGCGCCGAGCCACGTCGTCGTGCTCTTGTGGCAGCCCTCGCAGACCGTCTGGCCCACGTGCACCTGCGTCGTCGGCTTGATGCTCGCGTGGCAGCTCGCGCACTGCCCCGTGATGGTGGCGTTGGCATGCACGCGGGCCGGCGTCCACGCCGTGTAGCCGGCCTTGTGGCAGGTGTCGCAGTTGGCTGCCGCGAGCGTGGCCACCAGCTGGTAAGGGGTGTGCGACGCGCCCTTCCCGTCGGCCGGCGGGTAGGTGCCCGTGTGGCAGGACGCGCATTGCGCCGTCACCGGCACCTGCGTGTGGTTGAACTTGGTCGGCTTCCAGGTGCTGGTGTTGTGGCACGCGTAGCAATTGGTCGTGCCGACCGGCACGTGTGTGGCGTTCTTGCCGGTGGCGCTGGTGCCGTTGTGGCAGGTGGTGCAGTTGGTGGCCGAGGTGAACGTGCTGTGGTCGACCTTCGCTGCAGCCCAGCTCGAGGTGCTCTTGTGGCAGGTCTCGCAGACGGTCTGCCCGGCGTGCACCTGCGTCGCCGGCTTGATGCCGGCGTGGCACGTGGCGCATTGCGCGGTCACGGTCGTGCTCGCGTGCACGCGCGCCGGCGTCCAGGCCGTGTAGCCCGCCTTGTGGCAGGTGTCGCAGTTGGCGCTGGCCAGCGTCGTCACCAGCTGGTAGGGCGTGTGCGTGGCGCCCTTGCCGTCGGCGGGCGGAAAGCTGCCGGTGTGGCAGCTGGCGCACTGCCCCGTCACCGGCACCTGCGTGTGGTTGAACTTGGTCGGCTTCCACGTCGTGGTGTTGTGGCAGGCGAAGCAGTTCGCCGCCCCCACCGGCACGTGCGTGGCGTTCCGGCCGGTGGCCGCACTGCCGTTGTGGCAGGTGGCGCAGTTGGTGGCCGCGGTGAAGGTGCTGTGGTCGACTTTCGCGGCGGCCCAGCTCGAGGTGCTCTTGTGGCAGTTCTCGCAGACGGTCTGGCCGGCGTGGATGGGTGTGGCCGGCTTGATCGCGGCGTGGCAGGCGGCGCACTGCGCGACGACGGCAACGTTGGCGTGCACGCGCGCCGGCACCCAGGCGCGAAAGCCCGAGCGGTGGCAGGTGTCGCAGGTGGCCGTGGCCGTGGCCGGCGCCTGCGCGTACGGCACATGGTTGGCGCTGGTGCCGGTGGCGCGCACGCCGTTGTGGCAGGTGCCGCAGGTACCCGGCGCGACGCCGCTGTGGTCGAAGCCGCTGGCGGGGCGCCAGGCATTGGTGCCGTGGCAGGAGTCGCAGCTCGCCGTGGTGGTCATGTGCGTCGGCGGCTTGCCGCCGGCTTGCTGGCTGTTGTGGCACGAGGCGCAGGTGCCGCGCGCCACGCCGGTGTGGTTCATGCGCGCGCCGGTGAAGGTGCGCGTGTTGTGGCAGCTCTCGCAGGCCAGCGTGGTGGGCACGTGGTTGGCCGTCTTGACGACGTTGCCGCGCGCCAGGCGGGCGCCCGCAACGTGGCACGACTCGCAGTCGCGCGGCGTGCCCTTGAAGACGCCGTCCACGTGGCAGCTCTCGCAGCGGGCGTTGGTGTGCGTGCCGGTGAGCGCGAAGCCGGTGCTCAGGTGGTCGAAGTTGGCGCGGCCGGCCGCCTGCGCCAGCACCGCCTGCGGCAGCACCGCGGCCACCGTGGCGATGGCAGCGAACAGGACCATCGCCGCCATCGGCCTGAACGGCCCGAGCCAACCCGACCACTTCATGAGAGGACTCCCCGGACCGCCGCCACGCGCACCGCCTGCTGCGGCCCCGGCGCGCGCGACGTGCGCATGCGCCGGTTCACCTGCTTCCAGTTCTCCACGCCGTGACACTGGTCGCAGCGCGGGCCGAAGCTGCCGTCGTGCACGTCGTCGGCGCGGTGGCAGCTGCTGCAGCCGCGGTCCAGCGGCGCCGCCGCCTTGCCCGCCGGGGCCGGCGCGCGATGGCAGGCTTCGCACGCCGTCTTCGCGTGCTTGCCCTCCAGCGCATAACCGCTGCGCTTGGCGTGGTCGTAGTTCCACAACCGCCAGTCGCGCGCGTTGTGGCAGCTCTCGCAGGCGGTGCCGAAGCGCGCCTTGTGCTTGTCTTCCTTCAGGTGGCAGCCGGCACACTCGCGCGCGGCGTCGCGGTAGCGCAGGCTCTTGTGGCAGCTTGCGCAGGCCACCTTGATGTGCGCGCCCACCAGCGCGTAGCGGGTGCGTGCATGGTCGAAGCCGGGCACCTTCCAGTTCGCAGCCGCGTGACACGTCTCGCAGCGCCGGCCGAGCTGGCCTTCGTGCTTGTCGTCCTTGCGGTGGCACGACCAGCAGTCCAGCGGCGTCGGCCGGAAGCTCTTCATGCCGCGGTGGCAGGCGTCGCACTTCAGCGGCGGCGACGCGTGGCCCAGCGTCAACGCGAACTTCGTCTTGCCGTGGTCGAAGCGGGTGGCCTTCCAGTCGCGCTCGGTATGGCAGCTCGCGCAGTCACGGCCGAGCGTGCCCTCGTGCTTGTCGTCCTTCTGGTGGCAGGCCAGGCACTCGGTGGCCGCGCTGCGATAGCTTCTTTGGTCGCGGTGGCAGTCGGCGCATTTCAGCGGCGGCACCGTGTGCTTGCCGGTGAGCGCGAACCGGGTCTTGGCGTGGTCGAAGCGGCTGGCCTTCCAGTTGGCGTCGGTGTGGCAGGCGGCGCAGTCCTGGCCGAGCGTGCCCTCGTGCTTGTCGTCCTTGCGGTGGCAGCCGATGCACTCGGTGGGCGCGGCGCGGTAGTCGGCGGTGGTGTGGCACGACTTGCACTCGACCTTGACATGGCCGCCGCGCAGGCGGAACTGCGTCTTGTCGTGGTCGAAGCGGCCGATCTCGCTCCAGCGCGTCTCGCTGTGGCAGGCGGCGCAGTTGGTGCCGAGCGCGCCCTTGTGCGTGTCGTCCTTGCGGTGGCAGTCGATGCAGGCGGTGCCGACCTTGTCGCGGTAGAGGATGCCGGTGTGGCAGCTCTCGCACCGGGCATCACGGTGCTTGCCGCGCAGCGCGTAGCGCGTGTCCACGTCGTGGCGGAAGATGATCTGGCCCCAGCGGCTGGCGTTGTGGCAGCTGTCGCACTTCTCGCCGTAGCGCGCCTTGTGCTTGTCTTCCTTGCGGTGGCAGCCGATGCAGGCGGTGGGCGCTTCGCTGTAGACGGCGCTCTTGTGGCAAGCCTCGCACCGGGTCTCGAGGTGCTTGCCGGCCAGCGGGAACTTCGTCTTCGCGTGGTCGACCTTGGCGTCCTTCCAGTTCTGCTCGGTGTGGCAGCTCGCGCAGTCGGCGCCGAGGGTGCCCTTGTGCTTGTCGTCCTTGCGGTGGCAGGACAGGCAGTCGCCCGGCGCCTCGCGCCACTTCTGGCCGGCGCGGTGGCACGAGGCGCATTCGACGCTGGCGTGCTTGCCCGCCAGCGGGTAGTCCGTGGCCCGGTGGTCGAACGCCTTGCGGTCGAACTCGGCGATCTTCATGTCAGCGCCACGGTGGTCGGTGTGGCAGCTGCGGCAGGTCTGCGGCTTCAGCCGCCCGTGCATCCCGGCCTTCGTGCGCAGGTCCTGGCCCACGTCCTTGTGGCAGTCCAGGCACAAGCGATCCTGCCCGGCGCGGTCGAAGCGCACGTGGCACTTGGAGCACTCGCCTTCGACCTTCTGGTGGCCGCGGATCAGCGGCCCGGGCGACAACGCCGACTCCAGCCCCTGCGCCGCGGCCGGCGGGCCGGCGCAGGCCAGCAACGCCGCGGCGACGAGCCACGCCCTGGCCAGGGCGCCCAGCGCGGCCGCCATGACGCCTTGCTTCACGCCCGGTGGCGGGCCCGTCGCTGCGGCTTTGCGGCAAGGCGCGCCTCAGTAGGCATGGACCGCGACCACGTGCACGATCGCGCAGACGACCATCATCACGACGAAAGGCACGTGCAGCACGTGCCAGAAGGACAGCGCGCGCGCGTAGGCGGCGAACTGCGCCACCCGCTGCACCGCCGCGACGTGCTCGTCGACGAGGCCGAGCGCCTTGCGCAGCCGCCGCTCGAGCGTCTCGGGTGGCCAGCCTTCGGCCTCGGCCAGCCGGCGGATCTGCCGCCGCACCTCGGCGCGGATGTCCCTGCGGCACGCCATCAACTGCAGCGGCATGACGGTCAAACGGCGCAGGTGCTCGCTGAAGCGGTCCTGCGGCTGGCCGACATGGCGGTGCAGGTCGCGCATGGCCGCCTGCGCCTGCGGCGCGAAGGCCAGGCCGCCGACTGCCGAGTCGTCCAGCAGGCCGAGCTGCGCCTGCAGGTTCTGCAGCGTCTCGTGTTCGCCGCCGAGGCCGCGGTGCACGTGCAGGTAGATGAAGCGGCCGGCGACGCCGCTCAGCGCGACGACGAGCATGCTCACCAGCGCCACGCCGGCGTTCAGCGAACCGATGTGGAACCCCGAGTGCGCGAGCACGATGACCGGCCCGAACACCCCGAGCACCATGTGCACGACGAACCACAACCGCGTCGTGCCCAGCCGCGCCATAAAGGCGAACCGCTTGCGCAGCGGGTAGGCGAACAGCAGCAGCATCATCGAGCCGCCGACCACGCCCACCCAGTAGCCCGTCTCGGTGCGCGGGTCGAACATCGGCAGCTTGCCGAGCTGCCAGGCGATGGCCACCGCCACCGCGATGGCCGCGTAGACGCGCCACTCGTGCGCGGAACGGTTCGTGCCGGCGGCTCTGGCCGGCCGCGGCGCGCGGCTCTTCTTCGTCGTCGGCGCGGCGACCGGCGCGCACTCTTGTGTGGCGATGGATTCGGAAACTGCAGGCATTCGGGTCTCACCTGGGATCACTCGCCGCGTGCGGCGACAGATCCGGCTCATCGGAGGTTAGCGATCCAACCTTAGCCACGCCTTTAGGGCCGCACGTGTCACCATCAGCGCCAAGCCGACCCGCGGGCGGACCCCGCCGGCCGTGGCAAGTCCTTGTTTCACAAGAACTTTCCGCTTGCGGCCTGGGGTCGGCCGCGGCTTGCGCCTGGCACGCCTTCCCACAATTCGTCTCAAGGTTGAACCGAATCTGAAGGATCGGCGCGCGGTCGAAGAGTCGAAAGACCACCGCTGAAGTTCAGCCCGCTCTCGTTGCCTGTCCGATGGAAGCTGCAGTCCTCTATGCCCTGATCGGGGTGGCGGCCCTGGTCATCCACCTCACGCTGCGGCGGCGCCGCGATCGCCGCAACGACGAAGCGCGCCGCGAGTCCGAGCGCCAGGGGCTGAACGAGCCGCCTTCGCTGCACCCGGTCGTGGACCCGAGCCGCTGCATCGGCTCCGGTGGCTGCGTCCACGCCTGCCCGGAGAAGGCGCTGGGCATCATCGGCGGCAAGGCGGTGCTCATCAACGGCAGCGCCTGCATCGGCCACGGCGCCTGCGAGGCGGCGTGTCCGGTGAAGGCGATCCAGCTCGTCTTCGGCACCGAGAAGCGCGGCATCGACATCCCCGAGGTGGCGCCGAACTTCGAATCCAACGTGCCGGGGCTCTTCATCGCCGGCGAACTCGGCGGCATGGGCCTGGTGCGCAAGGCCGCCGAGCAGGGCCGCCAGGCGATCGACCACATCCGCCGCCGGCCGCGCGGCCGCGCCGGGCTCGACGTGCTCATCGTCGGCGCCGGCCCGGCCGGCATCTCCGCAGGCCTGGCGGCGCTGGAGCACAAGCTGCGCTACCGCCTCATCGAGCAGGAGGACTCGCTCGGCGGCGCCGTCTACCACTACCCGCGCCAGAAGATCACGATGACCTCGCCGGTGAACCTGGCGCTCGTGGGCAAGGTGAAGGTGGGCGAGATCGCCAAGGAGGCCTTGCTCGGCTTGTGGAACGACATCGTCAGGCGCACCGGGCTCCAGATCAGCTTCCACGAGCGCATGGAGTCGCTCGAGCGCAGCGGCGAGGGCTTCGTCGTGCACACCAACCAGGGGCAGCACCACGCGGCTTCGGTGCTGCTGGCCATCGGGCGGCGCGGCACGCCGCGCAAGCTGGAAGTGCCCGGCGAGGAGTCGGCCAAGGTGACCTACCGCCTCGTCGACCCCGAGCAGTACCGCGGCCAGCACGTGCTCGTCGTCGGCGGCGGCGACAGCGCGCTCGAAGCGGCGGTGGCACTGGCGGCCGAGACGGGCACGCGCGTGGCCCTTTCCTACCGCGGCGAGGCCTTCGCGCGCGTCAAGGAGAAGAACAGGGCCGCGCTCGAGGCGGCGACAGCGGCGGGGCGCGTGCAGTTGCTGCTGGGCACGCAGGTCAGCCGCATCGATGCCGGCGCGGTGACGCTGAAGGGCGCCGCCGAACCCGTCGTGCTCGACAACGACGCCGTGATCGTCTGCGCCGGCGGCGTGCTGCCCACGGCGTTGCTGCAGAAGGCGGGGATCAGCTTCGCGACGAAGTACGGCACCGCGTGAAGCGGCGCCGTACCGGCGGCCCCGGCGCCCCGGTAGGGACTTCCCGCCGCTGCATGCGGGCTCGCCCGCGCACGACACCCCTCAACCTAACGGGCTTGTTGTGCATGGCGCCAGCATTTCACAGTCGGCTCTCCTTACAAGCAACGGCTCGCAAGTGCGCGCGGCTCGCGAGCGCGTTGTCCAACGCATTGATTTCCAGTGCCTTGGTCGCGGCCGGCACACGCCTTGCGCGCTGAAAGGTCGTCTCAGCGAACCTTAGTCAAGCCTTAAAGGAACCCGACATGCGCAAGCTGCTCACTGCCATCGCGCTGGCTGCCTCGCTCGCCACCTCGCTCGGCACCGCCCACGCCGCCGTGCTGACCTTCGACGACGTGCCCGGCGGATCGATCCAGGACACGTATGGCCCGATGCCCGCCATCTACATGGGCTACACGTTCGCCTGCACCGGCGGCCCGTGCGATCTGGGCGAGGGCTACAACTACCTGGCCTGGATCGACACCGTCGGACCGGGGTCGTGGGAGCAAGGCGCGACGAGCGGCGACTTCACGCTCAACAACCCCTGGGGCGGCACCGGCGTGATCCGCGCCGCCGACGGCTCCGACTTCAGCTTCGACGGCCTGTGGGCGCGCGCCGCGCACGAACCCGGCCCGCGCGACGTGACGCTGCGCGGCTTCAACAACGGCGCCGAGATCTGGACGCAGGCGGGCACGCTGACCGATGTCTTCGTCAACTTCGGTGCGATGAACGGTGCCATCGACGAGTTGCGGCTGGACTTCGGAGCCTGGTTCCTGGTCGACGACGTGGCACTGAACGAGCGCGCCGCCGCCGTCCCCGAGCCGGCATCGCTGCTGCTGGCCGGCGTCGGCCTCGCTGCGCTCGGCGCGGTGCGGCGCTCGGCACGCCGCTCGGACCGAAGCACCCGCGCCTAACGCTCGGCCTGCGTGCCACGCATGAAACGCCACCGCGACGGTCCGTGGCGAGATCGGGCCGGCCCGGCACCCGTGGTTCCCTCCTCGAGGAAGACACACGCCGGTGCCCGCCAAGGACGCCGGGTGCTCGCCCGAGCGAGGTAGAGGGGGCATTCGGGCGCCATGCGAGCGCAGCGAGCCGGGCGGCCGAAAGAGGACACGAGCAGAGGCGAGCACCCGGCGGCCTTGGCGCGCCACTACCTTGGCGCGCCACTACCTTGGCGCGCCGCCCCTTGGCGCGCCACCACTTCGCACGTGAGGATGCGCTTCAGGCGTTCTCGCCCGCCGCCGCGAGCGTCGCCGCGCCACCGGCGTGGCCGTCGGCCGGCGCCGGCCGCGGCAGGCTCAGCTCGACGCGCAGGCCGCCGAGCTCCGAGCTCGCCAGGCCGATGCGCGCACCGTGGGCGCGGGCGATGGCGGCAACGATGGCCAGGCCGAGCCCGACCCCAGGGCCGCGTTCACCGGCGCCACGGTAGAAGCGCTCGAAGACCCGGGCGCGTTCATGGTCGGGGATGCCCGGACCCGAATCCTCCACCGCCAGTCTCGGAGTCCCGCCGCGCCGCGCCGAGCACACGCGCACGCGGCCGCCATCGGGCGCGTGCCGGATGGCGTTGCTCAGCAGATTGCGCAGCAGCGTCTGCAGCAGCACGCGGTCGGCGAACAAGCGCGCCTCGTTCAGCTCGCACTCCACTTCGATGCCGCGCTGCCCGGCCACGACGACGAAGTCGGCCAGCACCTCGGCGACCAGCTCGCCGGTGTCGATCCACTCATGCTGGAGGTTCTCAGGCCGCAAGGCGTCGGCGCGGGCCAGCGCGAGCATCTGGTTGAGCATGCGCGTGCAGCGATCGACGTTGACCTCCAGCGCCGCCAGCTCGTGCCGGTGCTCGGCCGGGTCGCGGCTGCGCGCCAGCACCTGCGCCTGCACGCGCAGCGAAGCCAGCGGCGTGCGCAGCTCGTGCGCGGCCAGCGCGGTGAACTCGCGCTCCTGCGACAGCGCGTCGTCCACCTTCACCAGCAGCCGGTTGACGGCATCGATGATCGCGCGCAGTTCCGCCGGCGCGCCGTCCAGCGGCAGCGGTGCCAGGCCGTGCGGGCCGCGCCGGCCCAGCTCGCGCGAGGTGCGCAGCAGCGGCGCCAGCGCGTGCCGCAGCATCCACCAGGTGCCGCCCAGCACCGCCGGCAGCAGCACCGCCATGACGGCGGCGAAGTGAGCGCCGAACACCGCCTCGAACACGCCGTCGTCCTCGGTGTCGGCGACGATGACCGTCATCTCGCCGCTCTTGGACGTCAGCGCGAAGACCTCGATCTTGCGGCCGTCGACCTCGGGGGTGTCGAAGCCGGTGAAGCCCGGCGGCGTCAGGCGCCGGTCGCCCGGGGCATGCACGCTGCGCAGCAGCAACTCGCCGCGCGCCGACCAGATCTGGTACGCGTAGCGCGCCGGCAACGTCGTGGCGGTCTCGCGGTGCACCACGTCGGGCAAGGCGCCGCCAGCGTCGGCACGGATCTCCTCCAGCTCGTGCGCGGCGAAGCCGAGCACGGTGTGCGCCAGGTTCGCCAGGTTCTCGCGGCACAGGCGCTCGCTGGCGTCCTTGGCCGCCACCAGCATCGCCAGGCCACCGCCCACCCAGGCCAGCAGCACCGCCAGCCCGGCCACCAGGTACAGGCGGCTGCGCAGCGACCAGTGCCGATCCTTGGGGGTGGCCGGTGTGGCGGGCATCGCTAGAACTCGTCGACCCGGGCCAGGCGATAACCCAGGCCGCGCACCGTCTTGATCAGTTCCTTGCCCAGTTTGCGCCGCAACTGGTGCACGTAGACCTCGATCGTGTTGCTGGTGAGTTCGTCGCCCCAGCCGTACAGCCGCTCCTCGAGCATCTGGCGTGTGACGATGCGGTGGCGGTGGCGCACCATCGTCTCCAGCAGCCAGAACTCCTTGGCCGTCAGCACCTTGGGCTCGCCGGCCAGTTGCACCGCGTGCGAGGCCGAGTGGATCGACAGCGGCCCGCTGCGGAACTCGACCACCACCTCGGCCTCGCCGCGTTCGGCACCGCGGCGCACGACGGCGCGGATGCGCGCGGCCAGTTCATCGAGGTCGAAGGGCTTCGAGAGGTAGTCGTCGGCGCCGCCGTCGAGCACGCGGATCTTGTCGAGCTTGCCGTCGCGCGCGGTGATGACGATGACCGGCGTGTTCAGCTTGTCCTGGCGCAGCCGCTGCAGGCAGGTCTCGCCGGCGACATCGGGCAGGCCGAGGTCGAGCAGGATGCAGTCGTACGAGCAGTTCTTGACGGCGACGCGCAGGCGCTCGCCGGACGTCAGCCAGTCGACGGCGTAGCCCATCTGCATGAGCCCGCGGCTGACCGCCTCACCCAGGAGCATGTCGTCTTCCGCCAGCAGAAGCCTCATGGCGCCCTTTCGTCGCAACCCGGTTCCGTGCGCGCCGGCTGGTTCTTCGGCACGGTGCGGATTCTCGCCCCCCGGGCGCCCGGCCGTCGCGCCCGTCCGCCTGCGTGAGGGAGTGGCTTTCGCGCAGCGCGGCACGCTCGCCGGCCGGCGGCCGTGCCGGGCCGGGGGGCGCGCCGCAGCTAACCCGTGAACTTGTTGGCGGCGCGGCAAGCGCCGCGACGCGCGTGGGGAGGTTCCCCACCGCCGACTCGCGGGGGAAAGGGGGCTCGACTAAGGATCGTTTCATTTGCCGGCGGGAGAGTCCTCGGCACGCGGCGGGCGTTTCCGCCGCAACAACGACAGGCCGCCCGCCACCATGCCTCTTGCACCCGTCCCTGCGCGGCGCCACGCGCGCCCGTTGCACGCCACCGGCCGGCGCCGCGGCTTCACGCTGCTGGAGCTGCTGGTGGTGATCGTCATCATCGGCCTGCTGGCAACGCTGGTCGCGCCGCGCTATTTCGACCAGGTCGGCAAGTCGAACGTCAAGGTCGCCAAGGCGCAGATCGTTGCGCTGGAGAAGGCGCTCGACCAGTACCGCCTCGACGTCGGCCAGTACCCGAGCACCGAGCAAGGCCTGGCGGCGCTCCTCGCCAAGCCCGCCGGCGCCGAGAAGTGGGCCGGGCCGTACCTCAAGAAGGCGGTGCCGCCGGATCCGTGGGGCCGGCCTTACCTCTACAAGTCGCCGGGCGAACACGGCGACGTCGACCTCGCGTCGTACGGCGCCGACGGCCAGCCCGGCGGCACCGGCGAAGCCGAGGACGCCACCTCGTGGTCGCCCGCGGCCGCCACCGCGCAGCGCTGAGGCCGGGCGCGCCAGCCCCACAACGCAAGGCCCGACGCACAGCCCCAGGGGACGGCGGACATGCGAATCGAACTCGTCGTGCGCTCCCGCTCCGCCGGAATGATGGTGCGCAGCTTCGAGGCCGCCGACCTCGCCGCCGCGCAGGCACGCGCAGCGGCCGAGGGGTTGCAGGTTCTCTCGGCCGGCAGGAGCGCCGCGCGCGCCGAGGGCGCCGCCGCCCATGCCGCCCCGGTTGCCGCCGCCGCCGCGCCGCCGCGCCAGCGCGGCGACCTCGATCACGGCGCGCTGGCCGACGAGTTGTCGACGCTGCTCGGCGCCGGCCTCGGCGTGCTCGAAGCGGTCGATGCGCTGCGCGCCGGCGGCGGCTCGGCGGCACGGCGCCAGGTGCTGGCTGCTGTCGCCGCCGCGCTCGCCGAAGGGCGCCCGCTGTCCGATGCCTTCGCCGCCACGGGCCGCTTCCCGCCGCTGTTCATCGCCGCCATGCGGGCCAGCGAGCGCACAGGCGACCTCGTGGCGACGCTTCAGCGCCACGCCGAGCACGAGCGCCGCATGCAGCGCCTGCGCGCGCGCGTGGCCGGCGCCGCCACCTACCCGCTGATCCTGCTGGGCGTGGGTTCGGCGGTCGTGCTGTTCCTGCTCGGCTTCGTCGTGCCGCGCTTCGCGGGGCTGGTGGAGACCACGCGCGCCGAGATGCCGCTGGCCTCGCGCTGGCTGATGCAGTTCGGCAAGGCGATGAGCGACCACCCCGAAGCCCTGGTGCTCCTGCTGGGCGCGCTCGTCGCCGCCGCGGTGGCGCTGGTGTGGCACGTGAAGAGCGGCGGCGCCGAGCGCTGGTTGCCGCGGCTGCCGCTGGTGGGCACGCTGACGCGCCTGTACCGTCACTCGCAGGTCTACCGCACGGCTGGCGTGCTGGTGCGCGGCGGCGTGCCGGCGCCGCAGGCGCTGCGGCAAGCGGCGCCGCTGCTGCCGCCACGCGAACGCGAGAAGCTGCTGGCGGCGGTCGCGCGCCTGGGCGAAGGCCAGGCGATCAGCCAGGCGCTCACCGAGGCCGGCCTCGCCGACCCCGTGGTGCAGCGCATGCTGGTGGTGGCCGAACGCACCGGCACGCTGCCGCAGATGCTGGAGCGCATCGCCACGCGCGCCGAGGCCCGACTCGAAGCCGGCCTGGACATCGCGAGCCGCTGGATCGAGCCGGCGCTGATGGTCGGCATCGGGCTCGTCATCGGCGCCATCGTCGTCCTCATGTACCTGCCGATCTTCGATCTGGCAGCGCAACTGCAGTAGGCCGCGCCGTGAGCCTCGCCCCCTCGGCCGCCACCAGCGCCCCCGGCGCCTGGGTCACCGCGGCCGCCGTGCGCGAGGCCATCGCCTACAGCGAGCCGGGGCAGCGGCTGCCGTGGCTGGCGCGCCAGGCCGGCGTCGACGTGGCCACGCTGCTGCCGCAGGCGGCCACCTTCTTCGGTCTCGATGCCGCGAGCCCGGCCAACCTGCGCCAGTTGTCGCCGGACTTCGGCCGCATCAGCTTTGCCGAATGCCAGCGCCGGCAGGTGGTGGTGGGCACCGTGCAGGGCAGCAGCCACACGCTGGTGGTGTTGACCGACCCCACCGATGCGCGCCTGGCGGCCTGGCTCGACCTGCGGCTGCGCACGGCGACGCGCACGCGCACGCTGCTGGCCACGCCCGAGGATCTGCGCGCGCTGCTGGCGCGCGCCGAGCACCAGATGCGCGCCAAGGATTCGCTGCGCATCGCCGGCGCCGCGGGCAGCGGCGCGCCGGCCGGCGCGCAGGTCGACATCAACCTCTCGCTGGCCGAGATCGACGCCGCCGCCAGCCCGGTCGTGCGCCTGGTGGACTCGATGCTGCACGACGCGCTGCGCGCCAACGCCAGCGACATCCACTTCGAGACCAGCGGCAGCGGCCTCGTCGTCAAATACCGCATCGACGGCGTGCTCGAGGTGGTGCAGCAGATCGCCGACGCGGCGATGGCCGACCAGGCGCTGTCGCGCATCAAGGTGCTGGCCGAGCTCGACATCGCCGAGCGCCGCGTGCCGCAGGACGGCCGCTTCGCCGTGCGCGCGCAGGGCCGCGACATCGACTTCCGCGTCTCGGTGATGCCCAACCTGTTCGGCGAGGACGCGGTGCTGCGCGTGCTCGACCGCGCCCACCTGGCCGGCACGATGCGCCGGCTGACGCTGGACACGCTGGGCTTCGAGCCGTCCGTGCTCGCCTTCGTGCGCGAACTGGCCGACCAGCCCTACGGCCTGCTGCTCGTCACCGGCCCCACCGGCAGCGGCAAGACGACGACGCTGTACGGCGTGCTCGGCGAGATCAACACGGGCCTGGACAAGATCATCACGATCGAGGACCCGGTCGAGTACCAACTCCCCGGCATCCTGCAGATCCCGGTCAACGAGAAGAAGGGCCTGACCTTCGCGCGCGGCCTGCGCAGCATCCTGCGCCACGACCCGGACAAGATCATGGTCGGCGAGATCCGCGACGCCGAGACGGCGCAGATCGCGGTGCAG
This sequence comes from Rubrivivax sp., assembly GCA_016790425.1. Taxonomy (GTDB): domain Bacteria; phylum Pseudomonadota; class Gammaproteobacteria; order Burkholderiales; family Burkholderiaceae_C; genus Rubrivivax. The sequence goes on along the minus strand of JAEUPF010000103.1, from coordinate 24,676 downwards.
GCGGCGCTCACCGGCCACCAGGTGTTCACCACGGTGCACGCGAACAACGTGTTCGACGTCATCGGCCGCTTCGCCAACATGGGCGTCGACGCGTACAACCTGGTCTCGGCGCTCACCGGCGTGCTGGCGCAGCGGCTGATGCGCCGCAATTGCACCGCGTGCGCCGAGCCGTACACGCCCGCGCCCGCACTGCTGGCCGCCTGCGGCGTGGCCGCCGGTGACGTCTGCGAAGTCGCTGCCGCCGATGGCGACGCGGCCGGCGCGCCGCCGCAATGGAAGCGCGGGGTCGGCTGCACCGCCTGCCGTGGCAGCGGCTACAGCGGCCGCGTCGCCATCGCCGAGACGCTGCACCTCACCGACCCGCTGCGCGAGCTGATGGTGCAGCGCGCGCCCGTCAGCCGCATCCGCCAGGCCGCCGTGGCCGCAGGCTTCGTCGGCCTGCGCGAAGCGGCGCTGGCGCTGGCGCACGCCGGCCACACCACGCTCGAGGAGGTCAAGCGTGTCACGCCGACCCACGGCCGCCATTGAACTGACCCTGGGTGCCGCCGGCATCGAGGTGTGCGGGTCGGGCCCGCGCATGGCGCGCGCCGAGCGCGCGGTCAGCGTCGGCATGCCGCCGGCCGAGCTGCAAGCCGCGGTGGCCGAGGTGCTGGCCGAGGCGCTCGGCCAGGCCGGGGCACCGCCACGCGGCGGCTGGCCGGTGCAGGTGCTGCTGGACGATCCGCTGTGCTGGCTCGACGTCGTGCAAGGCGATTTCGCGAGCCAGCCCGAGCGCGTCGTCCGCGCCCTGATGCAGGCCAGCGCCGAGGAGATCTTCGGCGAGGACGCGGCGGCGCAGGCGCTGCGCTGGCAGTTGCAGGCCGATGGCCGTCATGCGCTGCTGCTGGCGGTGCCCGAGGCGTTCGTGCGTGCCGTGCACGAGGCGCTGGCGCAGTACCAGGCCACGCTCGCGCGCATGGAGCCGGCGTTCGCGCGCGCCTGGAACGCCGCCGCCGCCACCGTGGAGCTGCGCGACGGCGTCGTCGCCTGGCTGCACGGCGGCCAGGGGGTCTTCGTACACATGCGGCGCGGCTCGATGGCCGCGCTCGGCCGCGAGGCGGTGGACGGCAGCGCCGGCACGTTGAACCAGTCGGCGCAGCGCTTGCTCGCCCGCCACGGCGACGCCATCGACGAGCGCACGCGCCGCATCCTGCTCACCGCGGCGCCGGTCGACGAACGCCGCTGCGCGCCCTGGCATGTGCAGCGCGTGGCGCTGCGGGCGCAAGGAGCAGCGGCGTGAGGCTGCCGCCGATCGACCTCGACCTGGCGCCGCCGCGGCGGCGCTGGCCGGTGGCGTCGCTCGCGGCCGTGGCGCTGGCGCTGCTGGCCGCCGTCGGCGCCGTGCGCTACGTCGAGGAGGACATGGTGCGCCTGCGCGAGGCCAACGCGGCGCTCGATTCGGCGCAGGCGCGGGCGCGCGCGGCGAAGCCGCCGCAGCGCGTTGAGCCCGCCGAGGAGCGCGCCCGCCGCGCGCTGGCGAATCTGCGGCGCGATCTCGACACGCCTTGGGACCACCTGCTGCGCTCGCTCGAAGGCGGGCTCAGCCGCGATGTCGCCGTGCTGGGTGTCGAGCCCACCGCTTCCAAGCGCGCCGTGCGGCTGCAGCTCGAGGCGCGCAGCCGCCAGGCGATGCTCGGCTTCCTGGAGGCGCTACAGGCCGAGGGCCGGCTGTCCGAGGTGCTGCTGCTGATGCACCAGCCGGTGCCGGCCGAAGCCGGCGGGCGCGGTGTGCGCTTCCAGGTGCAGGCGTCGTGGGGGGCGGCGCCATGAGCCTCACGCTGCTGCGCGACGCGGCGCGCGCGTTGCCGCACACACTGGCGCGTGGCGAGTGGCGCGCGACGCTGCGCCGCGCCGCCTGGCCGCTGCACCGGCGGCTCGGCCGCTTCGGCCCCGCGGCCGTGCTCGTGCTCGCGCTGGCAATGGCCTTCGCCGCCTGGCACGCGATGCGGCGCCCGGCCATCGATGCTTCGATCCTGAAGCTGGAGCAGCAGGCGCGCGAGCTGCAGCAGCTGCGGCCGCGGCTCGATGCCGCCACCGCGCAGCAGACGCTGCGCGCGCTGCCGCCGATGCGCCAGCACCCGGCCGACCTGCGCGCCGTTTTCGAGGTGGCCGACCTGCACCGCGTCGAACTGGCGAACGGCGAGTACCAGTTGCGTGCGCTGGCCGAGTCGTCCTGGGTGACCGTGAGCGCCACCTTCCCGCTCACCGCCGGCTACCCGGAAGTGAAGGCGTTCACGCGCAGCGTGCTCGAACGGCTGCCACATGTGGCGCTGGACGACCTGCGCCTGGAGCGCAGCCACATCGGCAGCCGCGAACTGCAGGTGCGCGTGCGCTTGAGCTTCCACTACCAGCGGGCCGAGCCATGAGGTGCCACGACACCGCCGCCCGATTCACGGCGCACACGGCGCACACCGCCCGCGCTGCCCTCGCAGCGACGCTGCTGGCGCTCACCGTTGCGCAGCCGGCGCTGGCCGCGGCCGCCGCGCCGGCAACCGCGGCGTCGGCCGGCGCGAGCGCTGCCGCACGCGCCGCCGCACCGGCTCCGGCACCGGCACGCGCCACCGCCGGTCGCCTCGCCAGCAGCGCGCAAGCCGAGGCCGCGGCGGTCGATCTCTTCGCGCGGCGCAGCTGGGCGCCGCCGCCACCACCGCCGCCCAAGCCGGCCCCGCCGACACCACCACCGCCGCCAGCGCCCCCACCACCGCCACCGAAGGCGCCACCGCTGCCGTTCACTTTCGTCGGCTTCATCGAGGCCGACGGCGGCGGCCCCAAGGTGCTGCTGGCGCTGGGCGACGAGCTGATCGTGGCGCGCCGCGGCGACGAACTCGCCGGGCGCCGCTACCGCCTGGCCAACGTCACGGCGACCACCGTCGACTTCGTCTATCTGCCGCTGCAGCAGGCCCAGTCGCTGCCGCTGCCTCCCGGGAGCCGCTGATGAACCGACCGCCGCCGATCGCCCCGCCGCGCCGCCCGCGCCGCGGGCCCTGGGCTCGCCGCGCCGCCGCCGCCTTGGCACTGGCGCTGCTGGCCGGCTGCGCCGCCGAGCGCATGCACCGCGAAGGCATGGCCGCACTCGCCGCCGGCCAGCGCGAGCAGGGCCTGCGGCAATTGCAGGAAGCCGCCGCCAGCGACCCCGGCAACCCGCGCTACAAGCTGGACCTGTTGAACGCCCAGGCCGGCATCGCACGCGAGCTGGTCACGCGCGCCGACGAGGCCCGCGGCGCCGGCGACGCGGCACAGGCCAGAGTCCTGTACCAGCAGGCGCTCAAGGTCTCGCCGGGCCTCGACCGCGCCGTCGTCGGTCTGGCCGCACTGGAGCAGGACGCGGTCATCGGCCGCTGGCTGGAGCAGGCCCGCGCGCAGCTCAAGGACAAGCGCGCCGAGGCGGCGCAGGACCTCGTCACGCGCGCGCTGGCCATCAACGGCGCGCACGCCGGCGCGCTGGCGCTCAAGCGCGAAGTCGGTGCGCTGCTGGAGCAGCAGGCGGTGGCTCGCCAAGCGCAGCAAGCTGCCGCGTCGGTGATGCGGCGTCCGGTGACGCTGCAGTTCCGCGAAGCCAACCTGCGCATGGTGTTCGAGGCGCTGGCGCGCACCACCGGCCTGAACGTCGTCCTCGACCGCGACGTCAAGCCCGACCTGAAGACCACCATCTTCGTCAAGGACGCCGCCGTCGAGGACGCCGTCGACCTGATCCTGCTGCAGAACCAGCTCGACAAGAAGGTGCTCAACGGCAGCACGCTCTTCGTCTACCCCGCCACCGCCGCCAAGCACAAGGAGTACCAGGATCTCGTCGTGCGCACCTTCCACATCGCCAGCGGCGACCCCAAGCACATCCAGGGCGTGCTGAAGACGGTGCTCAAGCTCAAGGACGTGATGATCGACGAGAAGAACGGCACCCTCGTCGTGCGCGACACGCCCGACGCCATCGCCGTGGCGGCCAAGGTCATCGCCGCGCACGACGTGGCCGAGCCCGAGGTGATGCTCGAAGTGGAAGTGCTGGAAGTCTCGCGCGACCGCCTGAGCAACATCGGCGTCCAGTTCCCCGAGGGCATCGGCCTGGCCACCCCCACCGACGCCAACGGCCAGCTCACCGTGGGCACGCTGCGCGCGCTGACGCGCGACAACCTGCTCGCCAGCGGCCTGACCGCCGGCATCAACTTCCGCCTGCAGGACACCGACGCCAACCTGCTGTCGAGCCCGCGCCTGCGCGCGCGCAACAAGGAGAAGGCGCGCGTGCTCATCGGCGACCGCGTGCCGATCATCACCAACACCGTGACGCCGGTGACCACCGGCGGCTCGGTCGTCACCGGCACCGTGCAGTACCAGGAGGTCGGCCTCAAGCTCGACTTCGAGCCGCAGGTCTACAGCGACCAGGAGGTGGGCGTGCGCGTCAGCCTCGAAGTGAGCAGCATCACGCGCGAGATCGCCGGGCCGTCGGGATCGCTGGCCTACCAGATCGGCACCCGCAACGCCTCCACGGCGCTGCGCCTGCGCGACGGCGAGACGCAGGTGCTCGCCGGCCTGATCTCCGACGACGAGCGCAACACGGCGGCCAAGCTGCCGGGCCTGGGGCACCTGCCGGTGGTGGGCATGCTGTTCGGCAACAACACCGGCAGCGGCAGCAAGAAGGAGATCATGCTGTCGATCACGCCGCGCATCATCCGCCCGCCCGCGGTGGCCACGGCCGAGACGCACGAGGTCTACTCGGGCACCGAAGCGGCCATCCGCGTACGGCCGCTGCGGCTGGACTCGGTGGGCGCGATGCCTGGCGCGCCGCTGTCGGGGGTCGGCAACGGCGCCGGCCAAGGCAACGGCGGCGCTGCCGGCAGCCCGTTCACGAGCCCCGGCGGCACCGCTGTCCCGGGCGCGGCGGGCGAAGGCGGCGCCGGACCTTCCGCACCGGCCACACCGGGTGCGGCGCCCGCCCCCGGCGCCGCAGCGTCGGCGCCGGCCGCCGCCGCGCCGGTGACGAGTTCGACCGGCGGCCTCGCCGCCGCGGCGCTGCCGGCGCCCGGGACGCCGGCCGGCCCAGGCGCGCCGGCCTCGCCGCCGGCAGTGGTGGTGCCGGCGCCGCCGCCGGTGCCGATCAACCGCGCAACGATCCCGCCGGCCATCCGGCCCGGGGCGATCTACGCGCCGGCCGCGGTGCCGGCGCCGCCGGTGCCCAACACGCCGCCGGCCAAGGCGCCGGGCGCCGAATCGGTGAAGGCCGAGCCGGCGGACCTGCCGGCGATGGCTGGCGGCGGCGAGCTGCGCTGGAGCGGCCCGCGGCAAGCGCAGATCGGCGCCCCGTTCACTGCCGAGGTGGCCGCGATCGAACTGCCGGCGCTGCGCCGCTGGCCGCTGGTGGTGCGCTACGACCCGCTGGTGATGCGCTTCGTCGACGCCGCGCTGGCCGTCACCGCCGCAGCGGCCGGCGCCACGCTGCAGCCGGTGCGCGTCGACCCACTCGTCGGGCGCGTCGAGATCGCGCTGCAGTTCCCGAAGGCGGCGCCGGTCAGCGAGCGGCCGCTGGTGGCCCTCACCTTTGCCGCCGTGAGCCCGCGCGCGCAGACGCAGTTGCTCGTGAGCGCGCTCGACGCCAAAGGTGAGGACAACCAGCCGCTGCGCCTTTCCCGCGGTGCGCCGCTGCGGCTGAAGACGACGCCATGACGCGCAACGCTTCGCTCGGCCACCCCGCCACGCGCCGGCCGCGCCGGGTGCACGGGCTTCAGCGCCGCGGCACCGGGCGCGGCACCCGGCGCGGCACCCGGCGCGGCTTCACGCTGCTGGAACTCGTCGTCGCGCTGGCGCTGGTGGGCGTGCTGGCGCTGGTGGCGCTGCCGCTGGCCGAAGTGACGAGCACGCGCGTCAAGGAAGCCGAGCTGAAGCGCTCGCTGCGCGTCATCCGCGGCGCGCTCGACCAATACAAGGCCGCCGTCGACGCCGGCCAGTTGCCGCGCGCGGCCAGTGAGTCGGGCTACCCGCCGACGCTGGAGGTGCTGACGCGGCCGCTGGCGGTGCAGGGCGCCGCCGAGGGCGAGCCGGGCGTGCTGGTGCTGCTGCGCCAGTTGCCGCGCGACCCTTTCGCCACCGACCGGCGGCTGGCCGCCGCGGCCACATGGCGCACGCGCGCCTACGGCAGCGCCGGCGACGCCTGGGACGCCGGCGGGCGCGATGTCTTCGACGTCGCCTCGAGCTCCAACGCCGTGGCGCTGGACGGGAGCCGCTATGAGCAGTGGTGAAAGGCGGGTCGATTTCAGCCGGCGCGGCAGCGGCGGCGGCGGCTTCACGCTCATCGAGCTGGTGGTGGTGATGGCCCTCGTGGGCCTGCTGCTGTCGATCGCCGCGCCGCGCTTCCTCGGCAGCATCGACAAGGGGCGCGAGAACGTGCGCCGGCAGAACATCGCCGCGCTGCGCGGCGCCATCGACCAGTTCCGCGCCGACAGCGGCCGCTACCCCGAGACGCTGGACGAGCTGGTGGCGCGCCGCTACCTGCGCGAAGTGCCACTGGACCCGGTGACGGAGCGCAGCGACTGGCGCATCGTGCCGCCGCAGGAGCCCGAGAAGGGCGTCTACGACGTGCAGCCCCCCGAAGCGGCGGCCGGCGGAGCGAACTGACGTGCGAGCGCCGCTGGCCCCTTGCCGTCCTGCCCGTTCGCCGCGTGCGGGGTGTGCGCCTCCCGCGCCGCGTTCGACACGCGCGGCGCGTGCGGCACGCGCGCCGCGCCGCGGCGTCGTGCTGCTGGCGCTGCTGCTGGCGATGGGCCTGATGGGCCTGGCGCTGATGGCCGTGGTCGAGGTCAGCGCCACCACACGCCAGCGCGAGCGCGAGCAGGAGCTGCTGTTCGCCGGCGACCAGTACCGGCAGGCCATCGAGCGCTACTACTGGGGCGCGCCGCCGGGCACGCCGCGCATCCTGCCGGCCAGCATCTCGCAGCTGCTGCTGGACGATCGCTATCCGCAGCCGGTGCAGCACCTGCGCCGCGCCTACGCCGACCCCTTCGGCGAACCCGATTGGGGCTTCGTGCGCATCGGCGGCCGCCTGGCCGGCGTGCACAGCCTGGCCAGCGTGCAGCCGCTGAAGCGGGCCCGGTTCCCCGAGCGCTACGCCGGCTTCGCCGGCGCCGCCGAGGTGTCGCAGTGGGTCTTCCTGTTCAAGCCGCCGGCGCAGGCGGGGCCCGCGTTGCGCCCGCCTTCACGTTGAGACAACACCAGAACTGACGAGGGAACTGCTCATGACCATCAACGTGCTGCTCGTCGAATCCAACGTGCTGCTGCGCGAGGGGCTGCGCGCGCTCATCAATGCGCAGGCCGACCTGCGCGTCGGTGCCGAGGCCACCGACGGGCCTTCAGCCATCCGCCAGGTGATCGCGCAGCCGCCGGGCCTCGTGCTGTGCGACATCGCCTTCAACGGCAGCAGCGGCATGAGCGGCATCGAAGCCATCGCCGACATCCGCCGCCGCTGCCCGCACCTGGGCATCGTCGTGCTGACGGCGCTGCGCGCGCCGACACAGGTGCGCGAGGCGCTGGCCGCCGGCGCCAACGGCTTCCTGGTGAAGGACACCTCGTTCGACGAGGTGCTGATCGCGATGCGCTCGGTGCTGCGCGGGCGCACCTACCTCAGCCCCGAGGTCAGCGGCCATGTCGTGCGCCGCTACCTCGACCCCAAGGGCAACGACCCGGTCCTGTCGCACTTCGACCACCTGACACGCCGCGAGCGCAGCATCCTGCGCCTGGTGGCCGAGGGCCACACCAATCGCGACGCGGCGCAGTTGCTCAGCCTGAGCCAGAAGACGATCGAGAAGCACCGCGCCAGCATGATGCGCAAGCTCGGCCTGCGCACGGTGGCCGAGCTGGCGGTGCTGGCGCTGGAGGCCGGTTTCATCGAGCGGCCGGCCGCCGTGGTGCGCGTGGTCGACGGCTTTCGCCTGCAGGCGGCCGCGGCGACCTGACGCGCCGGTCCCCGGGCACCCGCGTTGAAGGCAGCGCGCGCGACGGAGGCACCGGCGCCGCTGTTGAAGGCACCGCGCCCGCGCTCGAGTCACCGCGCCCGCGCTCGAGGCACCGCGCCCGTGCTCAAGGCACGCGCGCGAGCCACACGCTCTTGGCCGCCAGGCGCTGATTGGGACCGAGCGCCAGCCGCGGGTACGCCGTCAACGGCGGCATGTTCTCCAGGTTGTGCTCGAGCTTCTCCAGACAGTACTCGCGCGAGAAGCGCTCGTCGACATGCACGAGGCTTTCCACCGCCGCGGTGGCCGCGAACAGCACCTGCGCGGCGAGCGCCTCGTCGGCAGGGCGCAGGCCCTGCGCGCGCCACCAGGCCCGCGCCCGCGCCAGGCGGGTGGCGTCGGCGGCTTGCTGCGTGACCCACTGCACGTCCACCCCCGGCGGCCACGCCACCGGCTCGCTGGCAGGCGGCGAGGCGCCGGCCAGCAGGTACACGCGCGGCGCAGCCGCCCTCGCTGAAGCCATGCCGGCCGCCAGGCGCTGCGCCACCTCGCGCGCCGGCAAGGCGCTGACGATCACCGGCTCACCGTGCCAGTGGCCGGAAGCGGTGATGGCGGCGGCCGCCCCGCCTTCGCCGCCCAGGGCCGAGGCGATGCGCTGCGCCTGCGCCTGCTCGTGCTGCGCGTCGCCGCCCAGCACCAGCCACGGCCGGCCCGGCGCGGGCGCTGCGGGCGCCGCCTCGCCGGCCTGCGCCAGCCAGCGCGCCTGCGCCAGCACGCCGCCGCTGAAGTAGGCGGTGTAGAAGCCGCCCGTCTCGTGCGGCCAGGCGGTGATGGGGAACAGGCACGGCACGCGCTCGGCCTCGCAGAAGCGGTGCACGGGACTCCAGTCGCGGTCGCTTCGGCCCGACAGCACCGCGAACACCGGCCGCGCTGCATACAGCGCCGCCAGCTGCCGCGGCCACGTGTCGGGCGCACCGCGCAGCGCCCAGTGGTGAAGCTCCCAGCGCCGGTAGCGCGCGTACATCACGTGCTCGGTGCGGCGCGCCGCGGCGCGCCGCTGCACCTCGCCGCGCGTCTGCGCGTTCTTGCGCGCGATGAACTGCTCCAGCAGCAGCACCAGCTGCCGAGCTTGCGCCTCGGGCACGTCGTCGCCGGTGATGGTGGCGAAGTGCACCACGTCGTCGTCGACGCCGGGCGCCGGCTGCGTCCCCAGCGTGTCGAGGAACGCGAGCAGTGCTTCGCTGTGGCGCGGCGCGAGCGTGTAGCGCGGCATCAGCGGGCCGAGGGCGCGGCCGTCGGGCGCGACGCCCTCGGTCAGCAGGCGGTGCAGCGCCGCCGCGTCGTAGGCCGGGCGCACCCGCGGTACACCGGGCTCGCCGGGCTGGCCGCGCGGCCCGTAGCGGCGCGTCGTCGCCGGATCGAACGGCCGCGACAACAGGCCCGAGGAGATCGGCGGCACGACGGCTTCGCCTTCGAAGCTGCCAAGGCCGCTGGGCCGGTGGCAGCTCAAGCACGCCGCCTGCTGGGCCGGCAGCGGCGTGCGCGACTCGCCGCGCAGCGTGGCCGCGAGCGCCGGATGCCGGCCTTCGTAGAGCGCGCGTCCTTCGTCGAGGGTTGACGGCGAGGGCAACGGCGACAGCGACGGCGAGGACGACGACGACAGCGACGGCGAGGACGACGACGACAGCGTCTGCGCCGCCGCCGCCGCGCAAAGGGCAAGCGCGCAGGCCGCGCCGGCGAGCCGCAGCGCGCCACGGACCCACGGCAGCAGGCGCGTGCCAGGCGCCCGCCGCTCAGGCGCCGCGCAGCTTCGCCAGCAGCACGCCATGCAGGTCTTCGGGCGTCGGAAAGCCGGTGACGCGCCACCACGGCGCGCTGCGCGCCGGGCGCAACAGCACCACCGGCGGATGCGACGCCTTGGAGCCGCGGTAGACATCGAAGGCGCGCTGCGGCACCAGCAGGTCCTCGAAGCGGCCGGTGCAGAACTGCCAGCTCGCCGCCTGCACGCCGAAGCGCGTGGCGAAGGCGCTGAGCTGCTCGGGCGTGTCGCCTTCGGGGTCGATGGTGAGGCTCAAGAACCTCGCCGCGCGCTGCTCGCGGTGCAGCCGCGCCTGCAGCGCCGCCAGCACCGCGGTCTGCATCGAGCAGGTGGTCGAGCAGGTGGTGAAGACGAAGTTCAGCCACAGCGGCTGCTCGGTGTCGAGCTCGCGCGCCAGCGTCGTCGGCCGCTTGTGCATCGTGACGAGCGCGATGTCGGGCAGGCGCGCGACGTCTTGGCGCGCCACGCGGTAGTCGGGCGCGGGTGCGGGTGCGGATGCGGGTGCCGTTGCGGGTGCCGTTGCGGGTGCGGGAGCCAAGGCACGCGCCGGGCCGGCGGCGAGCCAGCCGGCAACGCCGCCTGCCGCCGCCACGAACCGCCGCCGCGCCGCGGGGTGCGCCGCCTTTCGCACCGCGCCTCGCGGCGCGCGGGTGCACGGCGCGGCGCCGGGCCCGCTCACGGCCGCACCACCACCTTGTAGGGCTGCACGCCTTGCGCGGTGCGCAGCGCGAACTGGTCGGTGCCGACGAAACCCGAGGGCGGTCGATACCACCAGCGGCCTTCGGCGTCGCGGACGATGCGCCCGCCGCGCAGCGGCTGGCTCCAGGCGGCATCGGCCGGCGCCTGTGCCACCTCGGTGGCCAGCGCCAAAGGCGTGTCGCGTTGCACCGCGAGCACGCGCGCCTCGGCCGCCGCCCCGGCGGCGTGCGCCAATGATGGCTGCACCACTTGCAGCGGCAGCCGCGTGCCGTCGGACAGCGCCAGCCACAGCTCGATGCGGGCCTCGGCGACTTCGGCCTGTGGCTGCGGCTGCGGCTGCGGCTGGGCTTGCGCCTGTGGTCGCGGCTGCGGTTGCGGCTGCGGTTGCGGCTGCGGCTGCGGCTGCGGTTGCGGTTGCGGTTGCCACGCGGCGTGCTCGCCATGCAAGGAAAGACCGGCGGGCAAGGCCGGCGATGCCGCCTCGATGCGCTGCACGGAAACCGCATGCGGCAACACGGCGCGCAGCGCCTGCGTGTCGAGCCGGCCGTCGGCCGGGCGCAAGGCGCGCAGGCGCGGGCGCTCAACCGGCGCCGCCGCCAGCGCCCCGGCATGCACGCCCGGCGGCAGCCCCGGCGCGGCGGCCACGGCCTGGCCGGCCAGCGCCTGCACGAGCTGCGCCACGCTCCACTCGGGCTCGCGCTGGCGCAACAGCAGCAGCGCGCCGCTCGCCACCGCCGCGGCGAACGACGTGCCGTCGCTGCGCTGCGCCACGCCGGCCGACACGCCGATGCGGTCCAGCGTGGGCAGCGCGATGCCCGGCGCGTGCAGCGTCGGGAACGGCGAGGCCGGTGCACCGGGCGTGTCGCAGGCCGAAGGGCCGCGGCTGCTCTGGCGCGCCACGCTGCCGTCGGCTTCGAGCGCCCCCACCGAGACGACGCCCGCGTTGTTGGCCGGGCTCATGCTCGTGCGTTCGTGCGGCCCGTCGTTGCCGGCGGCGAACACCACCGCCACGTCGGCCAGCGCCATCGCCTGCCACACGCGCGCCAGCAAGCGGTTGCACTGGTCGGTGGTGCCGGCCAGGCCCCAGGAGTTGTTGACCACCTGCGGCGCGTCGGCCGTGCGCTCGTCGCCGTCGGGGTCGAGCAGCCATTGGTAGATGCGGTGCACGGCCGACAGGCGGCCCTGCCCGGCATCGTCGAAGAGCCTGGCGGCGACGAAGCGCGCCGCCGGTGCGACCGCCAGCGGCGCCGCGCCGCCGCCGGCATGGCCGGCCAGCAGGCTGGCCACCAGCGTGCCGTGGCCCTGGGCGTCGTGCGGCAGGCGATGCTGCTCGTACGGGTCGAACCAGTCCGCGCCGCCGCCGCGGTAGGCCGCGGCGAGCGCGGGCACGCGCAGGTCGACGCCGCTGTCGACCACGGCCACCGTGGTGCCGCGGCCGTCGAGCCCGGCCAGCCACGCGCGCGGCGCGTCGATGGCCGCCAGGTGTTCGGCCAGTTGCCACGGCGGCTGGCCCGCTGCCGGCGGCTGCACGGCTGCAACCGCACTCGCCGTTGCCGCGAAGCGCGACAGCGCCGCGCGCGCCTGCTCGTCCTGCCGCTGCGCCAGGCGCGGGTCGCTGCGCGCGGGGCGCGCCGGGCCGCGCAGCACGATGTCGCTTTGCACGCGGCGCACCTGCGGCCACCCGGCCACTTCCTTGACGCGCGAGCGCGGCATCTCCACGGCCAGCGCGTGCTCCAGCCACAAGGCCTGGATGTCCTGCGCACCGACGGCGCGCAGCCGCTGCACGAGCGCCGCCTGGCGTTCGAGGAAGGGTCCGCGCAGCGCGTGCGCGATGGCGCCGGCGCGGGCCTGTCGTGGCAGCGCCTGCAGCGACGGTTTCAGGTGCTGCAACGACGGCGGCGCATCGAGCTGAAGGATGACGCGGATGGCGCCGGCCGGCCGCATCGCGAGGCTGGCCTGCACGGCCTCGTCGACTTCGCCGGCACCGGCAGGCCCGAACGACGCGGCGCCGAGCATCGCGGCGGCGGCAGCGAGCGCCACCTGCATGCTGCGCCGCCGCAGCGGGACCATCGCCACGGCGGGCATCGCAGCGGCTACTGAAGAATGCGGAACTCGCCGACGCGCTGGTCGCCGACGAACAGCGCCAGCGTGTCGCCGCTCTTCAGGGCACGGTCGGGGTTCGCGAACAGCATGAAGTAGGTCCGCCCCGGCTGCGGCGCCTGGCCGCTGCGCGTGGTCTGGCGCAGCGCGCCGACGATCGGCGGCTGCGGCACGTAGTAGCGCTTGCCGGTGTCGACATGCACGAGCACGGGGCGCACCTTGCGGTCCAGCAGCGGCGCGGCCTTGTCGGCGTCGAGCACGCGGTAGCGCAGGTCGACGAGACTGCCGGCCGCCGACAGGCGCGTTTCGAGGAACTCGATGCCGAAGGCCGCTGCCGCGAGGGGTGCGGCGGCCGGAACGGCCGCGGTCAAAGCGGGGGCAGCGGCGGTCGCAGCGGCGGCAGCGCGTGGCGGCACCGGCGGCGCTTCGCCTGGCGCAGCGACCGCCACCGGCGCCGCCACCGGTGCCGGCGCCGTGGCACACGCGGCCAGCGCCAGGGCCGGGGCCAGCGCCGCGAGAACGCGCCGGCGGCACGCGGCGGCGAAAGACACGACCATGGACGCTCCTGTGTTGTTCACGCGCAGCCCGGCCTCACTGGATGTTCACGGTGACGCGGACGATGTTCGACCATAGGCCGAAGTTGTCGCGCACGCGGTAGGAGAAAGTCTCGGAGCCGCGGATGGCCCCGACGGCGGGCCGGTAGCGCATCACGCATTGCGCGCTCGTGGGCGTGCAGGGGTTGCCGCTGGCCGGCTCGACCGGCGTCACGGTGCCGCCCGAGCTGCCGCCGGCGCCCACACGCGCCAGCGTGCCGGGCACGAGGCTCCAGCCGTCCTCGGCGCTGTCGTTGGCCAGCACCGCGATGTCGATGGGCGGGCGCGCCGCAGTCAGCGCGTAGGCCACCGTTTCGGCGTTAGCCGTGGGTGGCTGGTGCCCGCGAACGATGAAGGTCACGGTTCCGGGCAGCGAGGTCAGCGGCAGGTTCGGCGGCGTGCTGCTCGGGCTTTGCACGGTGTACGTGAAGGTGAGCGCGCGCGACGAGGTCGGCACGATGCCGCGGAACCAGCTCTGGTTGCGCACGTCCAGGGCGAGGCTGCCGTCGGCGTTGAGGGCGAAGGCGTCCACCGGCAGCGCCGGCGCCGAGGCCACCTGGGCGTTGCTGACGACGCCGCCGTCGGGGTCGGCGTCGTTGGCGAGCACGCCCTGCGCCGCGGCGATGCTGACGAGGCCGCCGTTGACGACGTAGGTGTCGGGGTTGGCCACGGCCAGGTCGTCGGCGTTGATGACGGCGACGTTCACCGTGCCCGATGCGCTGCGCCCGTTGGCCCCGGTGACCTGCACGGTCACGGCGTGCGTCAGCGTCGGCTGCGAGGGCTTCTGCGCCTGCGCGTCGCTGGGTGTCCAGGCGATGACGCCGGTGGCCGCGTCGATGCTCATGCCGGCCGGCGCCTGCAGCAGCGCGTAGGCGAAAGGCGCCACGCCCGTGGCCGTGGCCGTGGCCGAATACGGCACGCCCTGGTTGGCGACGAGCGGCAGGGTGGTCAGGTCCAGCGTCGGCAGCGCAGCGGTCGTGCTCTGGCGCAGGCGCACGAAGTCGCCGTTCAGGCGGCCGTCGGTGGTCGTCGTGAGGCCGGCGCGGCGGTCGAAGAGGATCACGTCGCGCTCGGTCGCGTTGGGCGACGCCACGGCCTGCTGCGACAGGCTCGGCGTGAACACGGCGTCCAGCGTCTTCGCCGCGGCCAGCAGCGCCACCGACTGCTCGCGCGGGTACGGGTAGGGCTTGCCGTCCTCGGCGACGAAGCTCATGTGGCCGTCGCGCAGCGCCGGCGCGCGCGTGGTCAGGCCGGCGTTGGCCATGCGCACGAGCTGCCGCTGCGTCGTCTGGATGCTCAGCGTCTGGTTGCTGGTGTCCGGTGCCGTGTGCGCCAGCCGCGTCGGCGACATCGGCGCCAGCGGCGTGGTCGCTGGCGGCTCCGCGTAGCGGTGCAGGCGGAAGATCGTCGGCTGGTACGTGAGCGCGCTGCCGGGCAGGCCGCTGCCGGAGGCGATCAGCGCGTGCATCACGGGGTCGATCTCGCTGAAGACGAGGCGTGTCTGGTTCTCGAACGGCGCGGTGAGCGCGGCCGCGCTGCCGTAGGCGTAGCGCTGCGTGCCGGCCGTCTGCGCGTCCTTGTTGAGCATGCCGTACAGGCCCATCTGCACCTGCACCTGCTGGTGCGTGCCTGACTGGTACAGGTAGGTACCCGGGGCCACGTCGTTGAAGGTGTAGGTGCGGGTGCCGCCGCTGGCCGTCTCGGCGGTGAGCGAGCGCAGCCGGCAGCCGCGCTGGTCGGCCAGCGAACCGGTGCCCGGCGTGCAGGGCGTGCCGCTGGCCTCGGCGCTGGTGGCGAACACGGGGTCGGCGCCGTTGACGAGGCCGTGCACGACCAGCGAGGTCAGGCGCCCATTGGGCAGCCCGTTGATGAGCACGATGTTCAGCTGCGTATCGCCGGGCGGCACGACCAGGGCCGGGCCGGGCGATGTGAAGAGGGTCGTGGCGGCAGCCAGGCTGTTTACCTGGGCCGCCGTCGGGTTGGCCACCGAGGCGCGGTAGCCCCACATCGTGACCTGCGTGCCGTCGGGCTGCGTTTCGACGAACTGGGCGGCCTTCAGCGCATAGGTCACCGCATGAGCCGCTGGCGCGAGGCCGGCCACGGCTGCGGCCACCAGCGTCAGGCGCGCAAGGGCCGCGCCACACCGGGCACGGGTAGGGATGCTGAGCATGTCCGGACTCCCTCGATCAGTCGATCTGCACCGACCAGTGCTCGATCAGCAGCATCGTCATCAGCCCGCCGGGGAAGATGCCGAAGTTGACGATCTCGCGCTCGTTGTGGCTGTGGAACATGTGCCAGATGCCGCCGCCCTGGTTGGCCAGGCCCGCGCCCACCGGGCGCACCGAGGTCTGTCCGAGGTAGGGGCTGCCGCTGAACATCTCGCCGTAGGTGAGTTCCAGCGCCGCCGGCATGCGCGTGGGCATCGGCTTGTAGAGGTCGGACCAGTCCTGCGAGGTGGTCGCCACGCCGGCCTCGAGCAGCGTGCCGGTGTTGCTGTACTTGCCGTAGGGGCAGTTGCCTTCGCTGACCGGCTGCGCCGCATTGCAGGTGGCGCCGGTGATGTCCCAGCCGAGCCCCTTGCCGGTCCACGACCAGATGGCGTCGGTGGTCTGGCCGGGCACCAGGCGCAGCGTGAAGTCCACCTGCGCCAGGTCGGGCCCGGCAGCGGCGACGCTGCTGAGCATGCGGCCGTCGCGGGCGATGGTGACGCTGTGGTTGCCGTGGTGGTGCATCGGGTGCAGGTCGCGCCCGAGATTGATCACGCGCAGCAGCAGCCGGTCGCCCGGATGCAGCCGCGCCAGCGCCGAGTACGGCTGGTGCGGCAGCGTCTCGGTACCGGCGGCCGTCAGCGTGTCGGGGGCGGTGCGGCCGTTGACGAACCAGTACTGCGGCTGCCAGAAGGCGGCCCAGGCTGCCTCGTTCGGGCGCCAGTTCTGCGGCAGGCCGATGCGCGCCGGCAGGGCCTGCGCGTTGTTGCCGGTGGCGGCGGCGCGCGCGGCGGCGACCTGGCTTTCGATGTCGGCGTGGCGCGCCGGGTCGACCTCGCTCACGACATACAAAGCCTCGCGGTCGAAGGCAGTGGCAGCGTGCGCATAGGCCTGCTTGGGCGCGCCGGCCGGCCGCACGATGAGCGCGCCGGCCAACCCCATCTCCTGCTGCACGCCCACCTGCGTGCCCGACTGGTAGACATAGGTGCCCGGCTGGCTGGCGATGAACGTGTAGGTGATGGTGCTGGTGAGGATCGCGCCTGTGGTCGCGCGCCGCGGCGGCGCCACCTCGCGCGCGAACTTCACCGCCGCCGCCGCCGTGGGCTGCGTGCCGCCGTTGGTGGCCGCGGTCGTGCCCGCCAGCACTTCGCGCTGGCCGCCGAAGATGATCGACGTGTGCACCGGCAGATGGTTGGTCAGCCGCACGCGCACGCAGGCGCCTTGCTCGACGATGAGCGTGGGCGCCGGGTACTGCATCGCCTTGCCGGCCTCGCCGTATCCCCAGGCGTACAGGCTGCCGCCGTCGGCGGTGCTGAGGTAGCCCTCGGCGGCGATGAGGTCGAACTGCCGGCCCGGGCCCGTGCCGGCACCGACGGCGCAGTCGCCGATCGCGGTGCCGGTCAGCCCCGCGATCGCGGCCGCCGCCGGCAGCGCGGCCAGGCCGGCGACGAGCGCCACTGCGGCGGCACGCGCGCTGCGTTGGATGGCTTGTTGCATGTGGACTCCCCGCTGCGGCGCCGTCACTGCACGACGATGTGCGTCATGATTCCCCCGCGGTCCTCGCTGCCGTTGCTGAGGTACTGCAGGTTGGTCGTGAAGAAGGTGTAGGTGCCCGCCGGCACGCGGTCGGTGTCGACGATCACGTCGACCGCCTCACCGCCGCCCAGCGTCACCGAGCTCGTGCGGTGCGACCAGTCCTTGGTCACCACGCCGGGCAGGCCGCCGGGCAGCCGCGCCGGGTCGGCGCGCGTGTGGCTGGCGCCGGCGCCGACGACGCGGAAGTCCAGGCCGAGCGCAGTGACGGTGAAGTAGTCGACCACCGAGAGGTTGGACAGGCGCAGCAGCAGGCGCTGGCCGCGCTGCACCACCACCAGCGAGGGGTTGGGCTGCGACGACTCCGGCAGCGGCGCGCTGTCGTCGGGCACCGGCGGGTCGAAGCTCGTCGTCGCCTGGTTCAACGTGTCGGGGTAGCCGCGGCCGTTGATGAAGGTGTGCGTGCTGCGCAGGCTCTCGAAGGGCAGCGGCTGCACGGCCTCGTGCAGCAGGTGGAAGCCCTGGTCGAAGCTGGACAACTGCAGTGCCGCCTCGACGTCGTAGCCGCTGGAGCCGTCGCCGTCGTTGTAGGCGAAGCGCGAAGCGGTGCGCGGGGCCAGCGGCCCGAGCACATCGGCCTGCGCGCCGGCCAGCGCCGCGGCGGGGAAGGTGAACGCCGAGCCGTCCTGGCGCGGCCGCACGTAGAGGTTGCCGGTCATGCCCATCTGCATGTGCTCGGTGGCCTCGACGTGGCAGTGGTAGACGTAGGTGCCGGGGTCGTTGAGCTTGTAGAAGTAGGTGAAAGACGAACCCATGTTCACCGTGGCCGAGGCTTCGGGCACGCCGTCGTACACCGCCGAGGCCTGCGGGTAGCCGTGGAAGTGGATCGAATGCGGGTCGAACAGGTCCGGCCGGTGCGCCATGCCCACGTTGGACAGCGACAGGAACACCTCCTGGCGCTCGCGGAAGACCAGGGTCGGCGCCGGGAACTTGGCGTTGAAGATGCCGCGCACCATCACGTTGGCCGGGTCGGGGTCGGCGAGCGAGAAGCCGAAGATGTAGCTGCGCTCGCCGCTGGGCAACTGGATCCAGCCGTCGCCGGCGGTGAGGTGGCCGCAGACGCGCGGCGCGGCGCTCTCTTCGAGCCCGTTGCCGGCGGCGTTGGGCCCCAGCGGCACGGCCCCCGGCGGGCACTCCGGGTAGATGCCGGCCTGCGCGACGAGCGGCGCCAGCGACGCGGCGGCGGCCAGCGCCAGGCGCTGGAGCTGAGACTTCATTGGCTTGACCATGTGCTTGCCCTCGGTGGCGGTCACTGCGCTTCGGCAATCTGCTGCGTCTTCAGCGGCGCGTTCGGCACGCGCGTCGTCTGGAAGGCGCCGGCGACCCAGTTGCCGATGACCGGGCGCAGCGCGCCGTCGCGGTCGCGCAGCAGTTCGGGGGCGCCGAAGATCGGGCCGAGCAGCAGCAGGTTGAGGCCCTGGCCGAGCGCGCCGCCGGTGCCGGTGAGGTGGTAGTTGCCCCACGGGTTGCCGCTGGGCTGGTGCAACGACAGCGGCCCGTAGCGCAGGTCGATGAAGTTGCCGCCCTCGTCGAAGGCCGCCGCCACGGCCAGCCCCTTCGTGGCCGTCTCGGGGTCGAGCACGATCGCGTCGCGCGGGCCGTTGTAGTACTGCGAGGAGAACGGCTGCTGGGCGCTGGAGACGACGTTGTTGCGCCAGTGGGCGGCGGTCTGCCAGCTGGCGAACAGCGGCTGGCCGGCCGTGTCGCCGACGACGGCCACTTCGCTGTACACGGGGGTTGCCGCCGGCGGCAGCAGGCCGTAGCAGGCGTTGGTGCCCGCGTTCACCTGGCACTGCGGGCTGGTGGGGTCGTTGTTGACGAAGTCGAAGCCGAAATAGAACTGCCGGTTCTGCGCGACGATGTTGTTGAAGACGAGCGCGTTGGAGAACTGCGGCGACAGGAGGCGACCGTCGAGCACCGGCACGCCGGCACCGAGGCGCGCGGCCAGCGCCGGGCTGGTGCGGTAGCTGGCGATGCCGGCGCCGGGCTGCGGCGTCGATTGCGACAGGCCGTTCGCCAGGCCCTGGATGAGGCTGGTGTTGAACGTGCGCGCCGCCACCGCCGCGCTGTCGTTGCGCGCGATCGTGTTGTTGACGATGCGCACGTTGGGCGAGTCGACGAGGGCGATGCCGCCGCCGGCCACCGCGGCCACGTTGTTGACGACGACGTTGTTGTAGAGGTCGACGCGGTAGGGCTGCAGGCGCACGCCGAGCTCGTTGCCGTTGACGCCCGCGAGGTGGATGGCGCCGCCGTCGCCGGCGCCGGCCAGGTTGCCCTGGAAGGTGTTGGCGTTGACGGTGACGTCACCCGTGCCCGTGGACAGGCCCGGCGTTCCGGCCGCACCCGCGGCCAGCGAAGGCGAGCCGGCGATCGACAGGCCGCCGCCTTGCACGCTGCCGCCCTGGTAGAAGCTCTGGTTCCACAGGAACGTGTTGAACTCGATCACGCCGCCCTGGCTGACGCCCAGGTGCGCCATGCCGCCGCCGTTGCCGCTGGAGTAGTTGCCGCAGACGAAGTTGCGCGAGACGCGGTAGGCGTCGTTGCCGAAGAAGATGCCGATGCCGCCGCCGCCGCCGCCCACCTCGCCGGCGGTGTTGCCGTTCTGCGTGATCTCGTTGTGGTGGATGTAGACGCGGTCGTTGCGGCTGCGCACGGGCAGCTCGGCGGCCACGAGATCGGGGTGGCCGATGCGGATGCCGCCGGCACGGATGCCCTGGTTGCCGGTGATGAAGTTGTTGGCGATCTCCAGGTTCTCGGCGTAGCCGTTGACGTTGATGCCGCCGCCGATGTCGGCACCGGCGATGGTGAAGCCGTCGATCAGCAGCCGCTGCGTCTTGTTGGAGTCGGAGCGGTCGAGCACGAAGAAGCCCGGGGCCTCCTCGTCGCCGAACAGGAGCGGCGCGTTGTCAGCCACGTTGCCGTCCAGACAGGCCTGGTAGCTCGGCGGCACCGTCTGCCCGGGCAGCAGCATCGGCGAGGTGCCGTTGGCCACGTTGACCGTCGGCCACAGCCGGTTGCACAGGCTCACGCGCCACTCGCGCACGCGCTCGGTGGGTTGCGCCACCGGGTTGACGAGCGTGCCGCCGGCGCCCCAGCCTTGCACGCGCACGCGCTTGTCGACGATGACGCGTTCCTCGTACATGCCCGGCGGCACGGTGACGAGGCCTCCGGCCGGCGTGGCGTCGATGGCCGCCTGGATGCTGCCGCCGGCGGCGACCACGGTGGGCACCGCGCCGCCCACGTGCACGTTGACGCCGCGCACGGTGGTCTTGCCGTTGCTGCCGGCGCGCGTGACGAGCAACTGGCCGCCGTTGGCCGCGCTGCCGGTGGCGGGCAGCTGGACGACGATCTCGCTGTTGCTCCAGCTGACGATGGTGACGGCGGTGCCGTTGACGGTGACGCTGCCGGCGGCGGCGCCGAAGCCGTAGTCGCGGTTGACGAGCTTGGGCGTGCCGCTGCCCGGGTCGTCCTGGTTGTATTGCGGGTTGGGCACCTGCCGCGTGCCCATCGACGTGATGCGCAGTTGCCGCGCGGTGCCGGTGGCGCCGGTGGCGATCCACGGGCCCTGGTTGGCGAGGTTGGTGACGCTCCTGATTGCCGGCACCAGGTCGGGCTGCTCGCAATCGAGCATGTACTGCTGCGGGCCGGCGAACGCGGCGATGGGCAGCACCGGCGTATCGAGGTACGTGGTCTTGCCCGGCAGGTACTGGAAGTTGTAGCAGAACTGCGTGTAGCTCTTGTTGTAGTGGGGGTCGAGCGTCTTGGCGCCGGTCACCGGGTCGGTCGTGAACGGCGAGTTCAGGCACGCCTGGATCATGTTGGGCGACACGCCCGAGGGCATCGGCACGTTGAACGTGAACGTCGACGGCACCAGCGCGTTGTAGGTGCCGTAACGGTCGGAGTACACGCGCGAGAATTCGCGCCCGGCCATGTCGCGCAGCGATACCGGCATGAACGGCGGTGCGTACTTCTCGCCGAACGCGGGCGACGTGGGCGAGAACTCGTTGGCCGTGTCGTCGAGGATCATGCCGACGATGTGGCCGGCCACCGGCACGGTGGTGAACAGCGCGAAGTCGGCGGCGGCGTTCTGTTGCGCCGTCAGCGTGACGGCCTTCATGTCGCACAGCGGCCGCGGCTTGCCGGGCTGGTCGCGGTACGCGGCCGGGATCGGCACGCCGGGGAAGAGCGTGAGTTCGGCCGGCACGGGGTAGGGCCGCGTGCCGACGCACTCGGGCGGCAGCGCCAGCGTGCTGACGGCGTAGAAGTCGCCGAAGTCGACGTTCTTGTCCTCCTCCTTCTGCACCTCGTAGCCGGCGGGCGGAACGACCTTGACGATGTAGTTGCCCGGCGGCAGGGGCAGCGGCGTGGCCAGCGTGCCGATGCCGTTGGGTTCGTAGGTCGTGAAGGCATAGCCGCCGTCGAAGACGGCGTTGCGCACCTGGTTGAAGTTGCGCAGACCGTCGAAGCAGTCGGTGCTGATGCTGTTGATCGTGAACACCGGGCCTTGGCAGCCGCTGGGGTTGGCGGCGTCCCAGCTGTCGGTGGTCACTTCGGCCACGGCGTTCGGCCGGGCCGGGTTGACGCGGCGCGGGTTGGCCGGGTCGGCGAGGAAGAGCTGCACGCGCACGCCGGGGATGCCGGGCTCGTTGTTCTCGGCGGCGGCCAGGCGCGGGTCGCTCTCGGCGCGCGTGGAGGCGTAGCGCACGATGCCGGAGATGCCGCCGTTCTCGCTGCTCGTGTAGGGCTTCTTGCCCCAGTCGAGCCGGTTGGTCAGGCCGAGGAAGCTCTGGATGCCCTGCAACAGCACCGGTCCCGTCTCGGTGCGGGCGAGGTTGTTGCCGGTGTTGGGGTTGACCGCCGGCGTTGCACCGTTGAACTGCGGCTGCGGCGTGATGCGGCCGCTGGTGGGGTTGGCCCAGCCGTTGTCGGGCTGCAGCGGGCCGCCGCCGTCGACCACGGCGGTCATGCCGGTGGCCTTGAAGCGCGCGAAGTCCACCTCGGCCACGAGCCAGTTGAAGAACGGGAAGACCTCGGGGAACTCGTACTCGCCGTCATCGCCGGTGGCGGCGCTCTGGTAGATCGAGCCGTCGCGGAAACGCAGGTTCACCGCCTGCCCGGCGATGCCGAGCGAGCCGGTGGCGCAGAAGCCGGTCTCGCCGGGGTCCTGGCAGACCTTGCCCAGCATGTGGCCGAACCAGTTGAACACCGGCACGTCGTGCAGCACGACGTCGCCGTTGGTGTCGGTGACGAAGTCGTAGCTGGCGAAGACGTTGTCCAGCGGCTCGTCCCACACGGCAATCTGGTAGCGCGTGTTGGGTTTGGTGCCGCTGATGCTGAACGTGCCGTCGCTGGCGCATGGCCCGGCCCAGACGACGCGGCCGCCGCCGGTGGCGAGGCTCGCGGACTCGTTCAGCGCGATGCGGCACTGCTCGACCGGGCGTCCGTTGTAGAAGGCGAAGTTGGGCGGCCGGCTCATGTGGATGTTGACGACGCGGCCGCTCACCGTGCCCGGCCCGCTCAGCGCCGCGGCGTCGGCAGCCTTGGCCGCGAAGCCCTTGCTGATGTGGTGGCCGGGCGGTCCGAACTCCTTGAAGTAGGCCGGCTCGTTCGCCTTCACCCAGGCGTCGTCGCCCGGCGTGCCTTCGATGGTGCTGGTGGCCATCCAGACGCCCGATTCGGGCCACGGCGTCTGCGGCGGCTCGCCGTTCGGTCCCGGGTAGTAGCCGGGGCACTCGGACTGCGGCGGCTTGACCTGGGGCTGGAAGGGGAAGATCGTGTACTTGCCCGGCGCGAGATTGCGGATGCGCAGCACGCCGATGCGGTCGGTCTTCAGGATCATCGGTCCGATGACCGGGTTGTTCAGGTCGCCGCCGGGGTACTCGGTGCCCAGCGGGTTGCCGTAGGTGTCGGTGCTGATGCGGCCACCCGAGGCGCCATAGGTGCCACCGGCGTCGTACAGGTGCACCTCGAAGCCGCAGAGGCCGAACTCCTGCGAGCCGATGGCGTCGGCCTGCGCGTTCACGGGGTTGGCGTCGTGGTACAGCAGCACGGAGATCTGCGCCGTCTTCAGCGGCAGGTTGTCCACGACGGCATTGAGCGCGGCCGGGAAGGTGCCGTTCTGCGGCCGGATGGGCACGCCGGTCATCGAGTACAGGCCGTTGCCGGCGGCGTCGGCGCGCGGCAGCAGCGACAGGAAGTAGCGCTTCGCCGGGTCGAGCTGGGCGTTGGGGATGGTGATCACCGCGCCGCTCGATTCGCCCGTGGCCACCACCGGCATGTAGCTGCGGTGGAAGCGCAGCGACAACGTCTCGCCGGGGTTGGGCGCCGCGGGTGTGCCGGTGATGCCTGGCGCGACGTCGTAGGTGCGGTCTTCTTCCAGCACCCAGCGCACGGCGGTCGTCACCGGCGCGCCACTGGCGTCGCGCACCGTGATGTTCACCGCCAGCGCCGCTTGCGCGAACAGGCTGGAGGCGACGGCGGCCGCCGCCACTGCCACACGACGCCGGACCGGAAAGGGCTTCTTCATCGGTTCGCTCCCGAGGTTCCTGCGCCGCGTTCGGCGGGCCCGACGACGAGCCCCTGCGCATCACCTGTGGGAGCGAAACTTAAGTGCCCGCTGCGCCGCGGTCAGCGGCATGCGGGGTGCTTGCGACTGGTGGGAGACCCGCCGGCGGGCCCGGTCAGGTGGGTGGAACTCCCCAGTTCTTCAGCGGAGCCAAGCCGTGCGCCCGGGCCATCCCGCGGGCGGGTGGCGCCGGGCAGTGGGGCCGGCCTAACGTCGATCGTGTGGGCACGCCCGCCAGGACGTGCGGTCGGTCACGGCCTGCGGGACGCGGCGCACCCGTGGTCTGCGCCGCCAGGCGCGCCCGTCGGCGTCAGGGCCGTTCGCTTCAGTTCAGTTCCCGGCCGGCGCCGGCACGCTCCAGCGCTTGCTCACGTCGCCCTTGGCGTTGACGCTTTCGAGCTGCACGCCGAACCCCCACAGCCGCGCGACATGCTTGAGCACTTCCTGCGCCGTCTCGTGCAGCGGGCGGTCGTTGTGCTGGAAGTGGCGCAGCGTGAGGCTGCGGTCGCCGCGCAGGTTGACGTTCCAGACCTGGATGTTCGGCTCGCGCGAACCGAGGTCGTACTGGCGCGACAGGCTCTCGCGCACGCGCCGGTAGCCGGCGTCGTCGTGGATGGCGCTCACTTCGAGCTCGGCCTGCGCCTCGTCGTCGGTGATGGCGAACAGGCGCAGCTCGCGCATCAGCTTGGGGCTGAGGTACTGGCCGATGAAGCTCTCGTCCTTGAAGTTGCGCATCGCGTGGTCGAGCGCCGGCAGCCACGGCTTGCCGGCGAGGTCGGGGAACCACTGGCGGTCTTCGTCGGTGGGCTCGCGGCAGATGCGCTCGATGTCGGTGTACATCGCGAAGCCCAGCGCATAGGGATTCAGGCCGCTGTAGGCCTTGTGCCCCACGGGCGGCTGGTAGATCACGTTGGTGTGGCTCTTCAGCCACTCGATCATCACGCCGTCGGTGAGCCAGCCCTCGTCGTACATCGTATTGAGCAGCCGGTGGTGCCAGAAGGTGGCCCAGCCCTCGTTCATCACCTGCGTCTGGCGCTGCGGGTAGAAGTACTGGCTGACCTTGCGCACGATGCGCACCACCTCGCGCTGCCACGGCTCCAGCAAGGGCGCGTTCTTCTCGATGAAGTACA
>JAEUPF010000082.1 GCA_016790425.1 Rubrivivax sp. | reverse complement strand
GGTGCTCAGCGCGGCCACTTGCGAGGAAGTCAGCGCAGCGACATCGGCGGTGTCGAAGCCGGCGATCTGCGCGGTTGTCAGCGCCCGGATCTGCGCTGTCGTCAGCGCCACCTGGTCGACCGTGTCGAGGCTCGCAATCTGCGTCGTCGTCAGGCCCGCGACCTGGCTGGTCGTCAGCGCCGCGAACTGCGACGTGCCGAGCGCGTTGAGGTCACTCGTGCCCAGCGCCGCCAGCTGCGCCGTGCTCATCGCGACGAGTTGCGCGGTGGTGAGACTGGCCAGCTGCGTCGTGCCGAGCGCGTCGATCTGCGCAGTGGCGAACGCGGCGATCTGCGCCGTGCCCATCGCCGCCAGGTCCGTGGTCTCCAGCGCCGCCACGTCGGCCGTTTCCAGCGCCCGCACCTGGGCGGTCGACAGCGCCACCACCTGCGACGAGGTCAGCGCCGCCACATCGGCCGTCTCCAGCGCCGCCACCTGAGCCGTGGTCAGCGCGCGCACCTGCGCTGTCGTCAGCACCACCTGGTCGACGGTGTCCAGGCTCGAGATCTGCGTCGTCGTCAGCCCCGCAGCCTGGCTCGTCGTCAGGGCGCTGAACTGCGAGGTCGTGAAGGCGTTGAGGTCGCTCGTCACCAGCGCGGTGAGCTGCGCCGTGCTCAGCGCCACCACCTGCGTCGTCGTGAGGTTGGCCAGCTGCGTCGTGCCCAGCGCATCGATCTGCGCCGTCGCCATCGCGGCGATCTGCGCCGTCGCCATCGCGGCCAGGTCGGTCGTCTCCAGCGCGGCGACGTCGGCCGTCTCCAGCGCCCGCACCTGCGCCGTGCTCAGCGCCGCCACCTGCGACGAGGTGAGCGCGGCGACGTCGGCCGTCTCCAGCGCGGCGACCTGAGCCGTCGTGAGGGCGCGGATCTGCGCCGTGCTCAGCACCACCTGGTCGACGGTGTCGAGGCTCGAGATCTGCGTCGTCGTCAGGCCCGCCACCTGGCTGGTCGTCAGCGCCGCGAACTGGCTCGTCGTCAGCGCGTTCAGGTCGGAAGTGGTGAGCGACGCCGTCTGCTGCGTCGTCAGGCCGGCCACCTGGGCGGTGGTCATCGACGAGAGTTGCGTCGTATCCAGCGCCGCCAGCTGCGAAGTGGCCAGGGCGCGCATCTGCGCCGTGCTCATCACCACCAGGTCGGCCGTCTGCAGCGCGGCCACGTCGGCGGTCTGCAGCGCGCCCACCTGGGCGGTGGTCAGGGCGGCCACCTGGCTGGTGGTCAGCGCCTGGATGTCGGAGGTGTCCAGCGCCACCACCTGCGCCGTGTTGAGCGCCACGATCTGAGCCGTGGTCAACCCGGCCACCTGGTTGGTCGTCAGCGCGTCGATCTGGCTCGTGGCCAGCGCCGCGACCTGCGCCGTGCCCATCGCCGCCACGTCGGTGGTGCCGAGCGCGACGATGTCCGCGGTCTCCAGCGAGCGGACCTGCGCGGTGGACAGGGCGACAACCTGGGCGCTGGTGAGCCCTTCGATCTGCGCCGTGCCCAGGGCCACCAGGTCGGCGGTCTCGATGGCGCGCACCTGGGCAGTGGACAGCAGCGACAGGTCCGCCGTTTCCCAGCCCGCCATCGCGCTCGTCGTCAGCGCCGCGATGCCGGCGGTCGAGATGGCCGCCAGCTGCGACGTGCCGAGCGCCGCGACCTGCGCCGAGCTGAACGCGGCCCAGTCCGCCGTCGTCAGCGCCGCGATCGAGGCCGTATCGAGGCCCGCGATCTGCGTGGTGGTCAGTGCCGGGATGATGGAGGCCATGGAAGCTGTCCTTCGGGGATCTGCGTTCGTTGTCTCCCTGCGTCACGGGGCGCTGCCGGACAAGCCGACGAACAGGCGCGCCACGCCCCGGGGGAGTCGTGTCGTCCGGATATCGGTGAGCCGGCCACCCGACTTGAGGGGGGCTCCCACGCCGTGGGGCGGCGCTCGGCGCGATGCCAACAACTTCTCGCTTCAGAACGCGAGAAGCGGGACGCGATCAGCCTCCTGCCTTGCCGGGAGGCTGGCGCGAAAACGCGCGCGCCGCCAGCGAGGTGGCGGCGCGCGGGACCGCTGTGCCGGCCGCCGCAACGCGGCGGCGGGGCGCGGACGAACCAGTCAGCGAAGGGCGCGAAGGACGCGCCCGGAACGGCGGGCTACTTGCCGCTCGGGATCTTGCCCTCGACACCGCGGACGTAGAAGTCGACCTTGTCCTTCCAGTCCTGGTCGGCCATCACGCCCTTGGCCAGGCGCTCCTTGCCGGTGCTGTCGACGATCGGGCCCATGAACGGGCTCAGCGTGCCGGCCTTCAGGCCGGCGGCCGCTTCCTCGACCTTCTTGCGCACGGCCTCGGGCACGACGGGGTTGATCTTGATGACGTCGTTGGCGCCTTCGGGCTTGCCCCAGATCGTGCGCTCGGTCTTCCAGGTGCCGTCCAGCACGTCCTTGATGGCCTTCTTGTAGTACGGGCCCCAGTAGACGACGTTGGACGCGAGGTGCGCCTTGGGCGCCACGGCGCTCATGTCGCTGTCCCAGCCGAAGGCATATTTGCCGTTCTTCTCGGCGGTCTGCAGCACGGCCGAGCTGTCGGTGTTCTGCAGCAGCACGTCGGCGCCCTGGTTGATCAGCGTCTGCGCGGCGTCGCCTTCCTTGGGCGGGTCGAACCAGGTGCTGACCCACACCACCTTCGTCTTCACCTTCGGGTTGACGCTCTGCGCGCCCAGCGTGTAGGCGTTGATGTTGCGCAGCACCTCGGGGATGGGGAAGGTGGCCACGAAGCCCAGGGTGTTGGTCTTCGTCATGCCGCCGGCGATGATGCCGCTGATGTAGGCGTCGTGATAGAAGCGCGCGTCGTAGACGCGCATGTTCGGCAGCGTCTTGTAGCCGGTGGCGTGCTCGAACTTGACGTCCGGGAACTCGGCGGCCACCTTGAGCATCGGCTCCATGAAGCCGAAGCTGGTGGCGAAGATGATCTTGTTGCCTTGGGCTGCCAGGTCGCGGAACACGCGCTCGGCGTCGGCGCCCTCGGGCACCTTCTCGACGAAGGTGGTCTTCACCTTGTCGCCGAACTCGGCCTCCACGGCCTTGCGGCCCTGGTCGTGCGCGAAGGTCCAGCCGGCGTCGCCCACCGGGCCCACGTACACCCACGCAGCCTTCAGCGGCTCGGGCTTGGCCGGCGCGGAAGCCGCCGCGGGGGCGCTGGCCGTCGGCTTGGGTGGCTCTTCCTTCTTGCCGCAGCCGGCGACGAACGCGGCGGATGCGGCGACGCAGGCGACGCTCGCCAGCCGAAGCCAGCGGCGCTTGGAGTGATCGGTCATGTGCGGTTCTCCTCTCGTGTGTGGCCTGTTGTGGGGCCTGGGGCGGGCGCGATTCTAGGACCCGGGGTGGAACGACTTGCCCAGCGACGCCGGCATGTTGATGCGGATGAAGGCGGCGTTGCGGCTGATCAGCGCCAGGACGACGATCGTCGCCAGATAGGGCAGCATCGCCAGCAGCTGCGCCGCGATCTCGACGCCCTGGCCTTGCAGGTGGAACTGCAGCATCGTCACACCGCCGAACAGGTAGGCGCCCAGCAGCACGCGGATCGGCCGCCAGGTGGCGAAGGTGGTCAGCGCCAGCGCGATCCAGCCGCGGCCCGCCGTCAGACCTTCCACCCACAGCGGCGCGTAGACCACCGACAGGAACGCACCGGCCACGCCGCACAGCGCGCCGCCGAAGACCACCGCCGCCAGCCGCAGCAACCGCACCTTGTAGCCGAGCGCGTGCGCCGACTCCGGGCTCTCGCCGACGGCGCGCAGCACCAGGCCGGCGCGGCTCTTGTAGAGGAACCAGATCAACACCGCGGTGAGCACCACCGTCAGGTACACCATCGGGTGCTGCCTGAACAACGCCGGCCCGACGAACGGGATCTGCGCCAGCACGGGCACCTCGAACGCCGTGCGCTCGGCCAGCTTCTGGCCGACGAAGGCCACGCCGACGAAGGCCGAGAAGCCGTAGCCGAAGAGGCTCAGCGCCAGACCGGTGGCGTACTGGTTGGTGTTGAGCCAGATGACGAGCACGCCGAAGCCGGCCGCGAGCACGCCGCCGGCCGCGGCGCCGGCGATGAACGCCAGCGTGTCGCTGCCCGAGGCGAACGCCACCGCGAAGCCGGTGACGGCGGCCACCAGCATCATCCCTTCGGCGCCGAGATTGAGCACGCCGGCGCGCTCGTTGACCAGCAGGCCCAGGCCGGCCAGCGCCAGCGGCGTGCCGGCCATCAGCGACGCGGCGATGAGCAGGGCGATCTCGTTCATGGACGTTGGCTCCCTTGTCGTGGTCGCGCCGCTCAGGCCTTCGCCCCGGCCAGCGCCGAGCCGATGCGGATGCGGTAGTGGATCAGCGTGTCGCAGGCCAGCAGCAGCACCAGCAGCAGGCCCTGGAAGACGCCGGTCAGCGCGTTCGGCAGGCCCAGACGCGACTGCCCGAGTTCGCCGCCGATCAGCATCATCGACAGCAGGATGCCGGCGAAGACGATGCCCAGCGGGTGCAGCCGGCCGACGAAGACGACGATGATCGCCGTGAAGCCGAGCCCCGTGCTGATGTGCGGCGTGAGTTGG
The DNA here is from genome assembly GCA_016790425.1 of Rubrivivax sp. Taxonomy (GTDB): domain Bacteria; phylum Pseudomonadota; class Gammaproteobacteria; order Burkholderiales; family Burkholderiaceae_C; genus Rubrivivax. The sequence goes on along the minus strand of JAEUPF010000082.1, from coordinate 32,605 downwards.
CGCAGCGGCCCTGCCGCCTCCAGCGCCCCGGCCAGGCCCGCCAGGCCGCCGGAGATCATCAGCGCCAGCCACAGCGCGCCGCGGGCGCTGAAGCCGGCATAGCGGGCCGCCGCCGGCGCCAGCCCGCCCACCTGCAGCTGGAAGCCGCGGTACATGCGGAACATGAACAGCCACGTCAGCACCACCGCGACCAGCGCGATGACGAAGCCGACGTTCAGCCGCGTGCGCTCCAGCAGCACCGGCAGCCAGGTGCTGGCGTCGAACGTCTTCGTCTGCGGGAAGTTGAAGCCCTGCGGGTCCTTCCACGGGCCGAAGACGAGCCAGTTGACGAACTGCTGCGCCACGTAGACGAGCATCAGGCTGACGAGAATCTCGTTGGCGTTGAAGCGGTCGCGCAGGAAGGCGACGATGGCCGCCCAGGCCATGCCGCCGAGCGCGCCGGCGGCGAGAACGAGCGGCAGGCCGACGATCTTGGGCAGCACGATGCCGGCGGTGGTGAGCCACAGCGCCACGCCGCCGCCGGCCACGGCGCCGAGCAGGAACTGCCCTTCGGCGCCGATGTTCCACACGTTGGAGCGGTAGCACACCGCGAGCCCCAACGCGATGACGATCAGCGGCGTGCTCTTCAGCAGCACTTCGGCGATCTGGCGGCGCCCGTTCAGCGGTTCGACGAAGAACACCTCGAGCCCGCGCAGCGGGTCCTTGCCGAGCGCGGCGAAGAGGATGGCGGCGAGGATCGCCGTGAGCACGAGTGCGATCAGCGGCGAGGCCAGCGACATCGCCTGCGAAGGCTGCGGGCGCGCTTCAAGCTTGAGCATGGCGCATCTCCTCGTGCATCACCGCCGGCGTGGCCGCGGGCGCTGCGGCTGCCGGCTTGCTCCACAACCCGCTCATCCACTCGCCGACGAGCTCGATCGTCGCGTCGCCCACCGCGATCGACGGCGACACGCGGCCCTGGGCGATGACGACGAGGCGGTCGCTGATCTCGAACAGCTCGTCCAGCTCCTCGCTGACGACCAGCAGCGCGCAGCCGGCGTCGCGCAGCGCCAGCAGCTCGTTGCGGATGAGCGCGGCGGCGCCGACATCGACGCCCCAGGTGGGCTGCGCGACGACCAGCAGCTTGGGGTCGGCGTCGATCTCGCGGCCGACGATGAACTTCTGCAGGTTGCCGCCCGAGAGGCTCTTGGCCGCCGCCCCCGGCCCGCCGGCCTTGACATTGAAGCGCGCGATGATCTTCTCGGCCAGTGCCGTCACTTCGCCCATGCGCACCCAGCCGCTCCTGCCCACTGCCGCGGTGCGGGTGAGCAGCGTGTTCGACGCCAGCGTCATCACCGGCACCGCACCGCGGCCGAGACGCTCTTCGGGAACGAAGTGCAGCCCCTCCTTGCGGCGATGGCGCGGCGAGTGGTTGCCGATCGGTTTGCCGAACAAGGTGATCGATGCGGGCGCGGCGCGCCGGTCCTCGCCCGACAGCGCCGCCAGCAGTTCCTGCTGGCCGTTGCCGCTGACCCCGGCGACGCCGACGATCTCGCCGGCGCGCACCTCGAAGGCGATGTCCTTCAGCTCGACGCCGAACTGGTCCTGCTTGGCCAGCGACAAGCCCTTGACGCCGAGCACGACGCCGGCGGCCTTGCTCGCCTGGTGCCTGAGCTCCGGCGGCTCGGCGCCGATCATCAGCCGCGACAGGCTGGCGTTGCTTTCCTTCGTCGGGTCGACTTCGCCGGTCACCTTGCCGCCGCGCAGCACCGTGCAGTGGTGGCACAGCGAGCGGATCTCGTCGAGCTTGTGGCTGATGTAGAGGATGCTCGTGCCCTTGGCCGAGAGCTGGCGCAGGGTGACGAAGAGCTTGTCCACCGCCTGCGGCGTCAGCACCGACGTGGGTTCGTCCAGGATCAGCAGTTGCGGGTCGGTGAGCAGCGCGCGGATGATCTCCACGCGCTGCCGCTCGCCGACCGACAGCGTGTGCACGGGGCGCACCGGGTCCACGTCGAGGCCGTAGGTGTGCGCCACTTCGCCGATGCGCCGGCTCACCTCGGGCAGCGCGAGGCTCTTGTCCAGGCCCAGCCAGACGTTCTCGGCCGCGGTCAGGGTGTCGAACAGCGAGAAGTGCTGGTAGACCATGCTGATGCCGAGCTTGCGCGCGGCCGCCGGGCTGGCGATGTGCACCGGGGCACCGTTCCAGCGGATCTCGCCGGCGTCGGGCTGCACCGCGCCGTAGATCATCTTCATCATCGTGCTCTTGCCCGCGCCGTTCTCGCCCAGCACGGCGTGGATCTCGCCGGGCTTGACGCGCAGCGCCACGCCGTCGTTGGCGCGCACGGCCGGGTACTGCTTGGTGATGCCGGTGAGCTGCAGGCGCAGCGGCGCCCCCGATGCGGGCGTCGATGCGGGCGTCGATGCGGGCGTCGATGCGGATACGGACGCGTTGGGGTCGTTCATGCGCTCCTCCGGGCGTTATCACCCTCGGCCGCCGGCGGCGGACGAGGGAGCGGCGAACACGGCATCTTCGTAGAGTTTGCGCCCGGCCACCCAGGTGGCCTGCAGATGGCGCTCGTCGGCCAGCGTCATCCAGGCGAAGACCTGCTCGTGCAGGTGACCCTTCAGGCGCGCCAGGCGCTGGCGCTCGGCGTCCACCGGCGTGACGCTCCAGCGCCAGACGGCGAAGTCCGCCAGCCGCCCCGGCTCGAGCGAGCCGATCTCGCCGCCCAGCTCCAGCGCCTCGGCCGCGCCGCGCGTGGCCGCGTGCAGCGCCGTCCACGCGGTGAGCTTGTGCCCGCCGAGCGCCTGCACCTTGTAGCCGTCGGCCAGTGTGCGCTGCATCGACAGGCTCGTGCCGCCGCCGACGTCGCTGGCCAGCGTCACCGTGGCGCCGCCAGCCAGCATCGCCGGCCAGTCGAACAGGCCGCTGCCGAGGAAGAGGTTGCTGCTGGGGCAGAACGCCACCTGCGCGCCGGCGTCGCGCAGCGCCGCGCGGTCGTTGTCGTCGAGCCAGATGCCGTGCGCCAGGATGGAACGGCGGTGCAGCAGGCCGGCGCGTGCGTAGACGTCGAGGTAGCTGCGCGCCTCGGGGAAGAGATCGGCCACCCAGCGCACTTCGTCGCGGTTCTCGGCCACGTGCGTCTGCATGTACAGGGTCGGGTCGGCGCGGCACAGCGCGCCGGCCATCGCCAGCTGCGCGGGCGAACTCGTCGGCGCGAAGCGCACGGTGACGGCGTAGCTGGCGCGGCCGCGGTTGTGCCAGCGCGCGATGAGGTCGATGCAGTCGCGCTCGGCCTGCGCCACGTCGTCGCGCAGGCCGTCGGGCGCGTGCCGGTCCATCAGCACCTTGCCGGCGAGCACGCGCATGCCGCGCTGGTGCGCGGCGGTGAACAGTGCGTCGGCCGACACCTTGTGCACGGTGGGGAACACCGCCGCCGCGGTGGTGCCGTGCGCCAGCAGGGCATCGAGGAAGTGCGCCGAGCCGCGCGCCGCGATCTCCTCGTCGGCCCAGGCGCGCTCGGCGGGGAAGGTATGGTCGTTCAGCCAGTCCAGCAGCGCCGTGCCGTAGCTGCCGATGACGCCGATCTGGGGGCTGTGCACATGCGTGTCGATGAACCCGGGCAGCAGCAGGTGGCCGCGCCAGTCTTCGCGCTCGACGCCGGGCGCGGGCTCGGTGGCCTGGGCGCCGGCGATGCGGCCGGCGTCGTCGACGAGCAGCCAGTGGTCGGGGCGGAAGCGCACCGCGCCTTCGGCCTGCGTGTCGCCCCAGGCGGGGGCCGACGCGAAGTCGAGCAGGTCGGCGCGGTAGGCTTTCATGCGCGCGCTCGTATCGCAAGGCCGGCGGCGCGCCGCGGCCGCAGGTCGTGGCGAGCAAGGCCGCGGGCGCGAGCCTGGCGGGGCTTGTTTGCGGCGATCGGGCCCTGCCCGCGCCGCCCTTGGCCGCGCAGACCGCCGAAGTGCGAGCTCTCGATGCGCCTCACGCCGCCACCCGCCCCGGCAACGCCCGCCGCGGCAACTGCCGGGCCACTTCCTGCACCTGGCCGCGGAACCAGCGCATCGACGCGGCGTTGTGCGTCAGGTCGTGCCAGAGCTGGTAGTACGACAGCGGCGGGAACGCCAGCGGGCAGCGCACGACGCGCACCGGCAGCGTGTCGACATAGCGGCTGCAGAAGAGGCGCCCGGTGGTCAGCACCAGCCAGGTATCGGCCACCATCAGCGGGATGAGGCTGAAGTGCGAGGCGCGCACGGTGATGTTGCGCTTCGCCCCGGCCGCCGCCAGATGCTGGTCGATGACGCCCAGGGCACCGGGGTGCATCGGCATCGGCGCCACATGCTCGCACTCGAGGTAGCGCGTCGTCGTCCAGGCGCGGCCGGCGCGGGTGGCCGGGTGGTCTTCCGAAACGAGGCACACCACCTCGTCGTTCAGCAGGCGCGCCAGATGCAGTTCCTCCGGCGGCTCCAGCCAGTTGCCGATGACCAGGTCGACATCGCCCACCGCGAGGTGGCGGCGGTAGTCGTACTCGCGCGACAGCGGCATCAGCTCCAGCCGCACCTGCGGCGCCACCCGCTGCATGTGGCCCACCAGCGAGGGCAGGAACAGCGGGTCGAGGTAGTCGCTGGCGGCGACGCGGAAGGTGGCGTTCAGCCTGGCAATGTCGCGCGCGGTTTCGAACCCGCGTTCGCGCGCCTTGGGGCTGAACAGGCGCTCGGCCTCGTGCAGCACGCGGCCGGCCGGCTCCACCAGCGACAGCGCCGTCTCCGTGGGCATCATCTGCTGGCCGGCGCGCACGAGCAGCGGGTCGCCGGTCAGCTCGCGCAGGCGCCTGAGCTGCGCGCTCACCGCCGGCTGGTTGCTGGCCAGCTTCAAGGCGGCGCGCGAGACGCTGCGTTCGGTGATCACGGTGTGCAGGACGCGGATGAGATGGAGGTCTATGGTGTCGAAAGCCGCCCGCTGCACCATATGATCGCCCGCATAGCCGGTATGGCTCCGATCGTATCGCCACGAGGGCCAGCCGGAGTACCTTTCGGGTAAGTCCCGAGGGCGAGGTTGCACAGCACCATGAGCGAAAGACCGATCCGCTTCTTCCACCGCGGCGCCATCGTCGAAGTCGATGCGTCGGCGCAGGGCCGCAGCACGCGCACCGTGCTCGAATGGCTGCGCGAGGAAGCGCTTTGCACCGGCACCAAGGAAGGTTGCGCCGAGGGCGACTGCGGCGCCTGCACCGTGGTGGTGGGCGAGCTCGACGCCGCCGGCGCGCTGGCGCTGAAACCGGTGAACGCGTGCATCCGCTTCCTGCCCACGCTGGACGGCAAGGCGCTGTTCACGGTGGAGGACGTGGCCGGCATCGGCCTCGACCCCGCTTCGCCGGCCGGCGCCGGCGCCGGCGCCGGCGCTGCGTTGCACCCGGTGCAGCAATCGCTCGTCGACTGCCACGGCTCGCAATGCGGCTTCTGCACCCCGGGCTTCGTGATGAGCCTGTGGAGCTGCTACGAGCGCCACCACGAAGCGGGCACGCTGCCCACGCGCCAGCAACTCGCCGACGACCTCTCGGGCAACCTGTGCCGGTGCACCGGCTACCGGCCGATCCTCGACGCCGGGCAGAAGATGTTCGAGGCGGCGCCGCGCCGGCTCGACACCGCCCCCGTCGTTGCGGCGCTGCGCACGCTCGCCGCCGATGCGCCGCTCGCCGGCCCGGCCTTCCACGCGCCGCGCACGCTGGCCGAACTGGCACGTGTGCGCGCCGCCAGGCCGCAGGCGCGGCTCCTCGCCGGCAGCACCGACATCGGGCTGTGGGTGACCAAGCAGCTGCGCGAGCTGCCCGAGGTCATCCACCTCGGCGACGTGGCCGAGTTGCGCACGATCGACGAACGCCACACCGATGGCGAGCGCGTGCTGTGCATCGGCGCCGCGGCCACGCTCGAAGCGGCCTGGGCGGCACTGGCCGCGCGCTGGCCGGCGGTGCGCGAGATGTGGCTGCGCTTCGCTTCTGTGCCGGTGCGCCAGGCCGGCACGATGGGCGGCAACGTCGCCAACGGTTCGCCGATCGGCGACTCGGCGCCGGTGCTGATCGCGCTCGACGCGCGGCTCGTGCTGCGCCGCGGCGAGCGCGTGCGCCGCCTGCCGCTGGCCGACTTCTACGTCGACTACATGAAGAACCGCCTCGAGGCGGGCGAGTTCGTGCAGGCGATCGAAGTGCCGTGGCCGGGCCGCGCCGGTGACGATGCCATGACGCTGCGCGCCTACAAGATCAGCAAGCGCTTCGACTCCGACATCTCGGCGGTGAGCGCCGGCATGGCGATCGCGCTCGATGTGCAAGGCCGCGTGCGCGACGTGCGCCTGGCCTACGGCGGCATGGCGGCGATCGTCAAGCGCGCCGCCGCCGCCGAGGCGGCGCTGCGCGGCCGGCCGTGGAACGACGAGGCGACGCTCGATGCCGCCGTCGCCGCGCTGGCAGCCGACTTCAAGCCGCTGACCGACATGCGCGCCAGCGACCGCTACCGCGCCCGCGTCGCCGGCAACCTGCTCAGGCGCTTCTGGCTCGAGACACGGCCCGTGGCGCCGCTGGCCGAGGCCGAAGTGAGCGTGTTCGCGCGCGGCGGCACCGCTTTGGCGTAGCGCCGATCCGCCGGCCGCCCGAGGAAACGACGATGAACAAGCCCTCCGATCTGCCGCAGGAAGTCGAGACGCTGCCGCTGCCGACGGCCCCCGCTGCGGGCTCTGCGGCCGCGGCCGCGGCCGCCGCTGCCGCTTCCACCGCGACCGGCGCCGCCGGCAAGCCGCTGCCGCACGAGTCGGCCGCGCTGCACGTGGCCGGCGCGGCGCCCTACACCGACGACGTGCCCGAACTCGCCGGCACGCTGCACGCCGCGCTCGGGCTGTCGCCCCTCGCGCACGGCACCATCGAGCGCCTCGACCTCGACGCGGTGCGGGCGATGCCCGGCGTCGTGGCCGTGTTCACCGCCCGGGACATCCCGGGCGCCAACGACTGCGGCCCGCTGGTGCACGACGACCCCATCCTCGCCGGCGAGGCCGGCGCGACGCTGCGCTACCTGGGGCAGCCGGTGTTCCTCGTCGTCGCCGCCACGCGCGACGAGGCCCGCCGCGCCGCGGCACTGGCGAAGCAGGCGGTGGTCGCGAAGGCGCTGCCGCCCCTGCTCACGCCCGATGCCGCGCACGCCGCCGGCCAGTACGTGCTGCCGCCGATGCACCTCGCGCGCGGCGATGCGCGCGCGGCGATCGCCGCCGCGCCGCGGCGCCTCACGCAGCGCATCACGCTCGGCGGCCAGGAGCAGTTCTACCTCGAAGGGCAGATCTCCTACGCGCAGCCGGCCGAGGGCAACGGCATGAAGGTGCTGTGCTCGACGCAGCACCCCAGCGAGATGCAGCACGTCGTGGCGCACGCCCTGGCCCGGCCGGCGCACGCGGTGCAGGTGGAATGCCGGCGCATGGGTGGCGGCTTCGGCGGCAAGGAAAGCCAGTCGGCGCTGTTCGCCTGTTGTGCCGCCGTGGCCGCCGCGAAGCTGAACCGGCCGGTGAAGCTGCGCCTGGACCGCGACGACGACTTCCTCGTCACCGGCCGCCGGCACGGCTTCGTGTTCGACGCCGAGGTCGGCTACGACGACGCCGGCCGCATCCTCGGCGCCGAAGTGACGATGGTGTCCAACGCCGGGCACTCGGCCGATCTGTCCGGCCCGGTGATGACTCGCGCGCTGTGCCACTTCGACAACGCCTACTGGCTGCCGCACGTGGCGCTGCACGGCTACTCGGGGAAGACCCACACGCAGAGCAACACCGCCTTCCGCGGCTTCGGCGGCCCGCAAGGCGCCTTCGCCGCCGAGGTGCTGCTCGACTCGGTCGCGCGCGAGCTGAAGCTCGACCCGCTGGCGGTGCGCAAGGCGAACTTCTACGGCCGCGATTCGAACAACGTCACGCCGTACGGGCAGGTCGTCCGCGACAACGTCATCCACGAGCTCGTCGCCGAGCTCGAGCGAACGAGCGGGTACGCCGGGCGGCGCGAAGCGGCCGCCGCGTTCAACGCCGGCAGCCCGGTGCTGAAGAAGGGCGTCGCGCTGACGCCGGTGAAGTTCGGCATCAGCTTCAACGTCGTGCACCTGAACCAGGCCGGGGCGCTGGTGCACGTGTACACCGACGGCTCGGTGCTCGTGAACCACGGCGGCACCGAGATGGGCCAGGGGTTGAACACCAAGGTGGCGCAGGTCGTCGCGCACGAACTCGGCCTGCCGCTCGCGGCCGTGCGCTGCACGGCCAGCGACACGCAGAAGGTGGCCAACACCTCGGCCACCGCGGCCAGCACCGGCAGCGACCTGAACGGCAAGGCGGCGCAGGACGCGGCGCGGCAGGTCCGCGAGCGGCTCGCTGCGTTCGCCGCCGCGAAGTTCGGCGGCGCCGCCGCCGGGGTGCGCTTCGCCGATGGCCGCGTCAGCGTCGCCGACGGCAAGAGCATGCCTTTCGCCGAACTCGTGCAGGCCGCCTACATGGCGCGCGTGCAGCTGTGGAGCGACGGCTTCTACGCCACCCCGGGCCTGAGCTGGGACCGCGAGAAGATGCAGGGCAACCCGTTCTTCTACTTCGCCTACGGCGCCGCGATGAGCGAGGTCGTCGTCGACACGCTCACCGGCGAGAGCAAGGTGCTAGCCGCGCACCTGCTCTACGACGCCGGCCGCTCGCTCAACCCGGCGCTGGACATCGGCCAGGTCGAAGGCGCGTTCATCCAGGGCATGGGCTGGCTGACGATGGAGGAACTCGTCTGGCATCCGCAGACGGGGTTGCTGACGACGCACGCGCCCAGCACCTACAAGATCCCCTGCGCCAACGACGCGCCGGCGGAGTTCGTGACGCGCCTTTTCGATGCGCCGAACCCGGCCGACACCATCCACCGCAGCAAGGCGGTGGGCGAGCCGCCGCTGTTGCTGCCGTTCTCGGTGTTCCTCGCGATCCGCGACGCGGTGTCCGCGGTCGGCGGCCACCGCATCGACCCGCCGCTGGCGGCGCCGGCCACCGCAGAAGCGATCCTCGCTGCCGTGGACGCGGTGCGCGCAGCGGCCGGCCCGCCTCGATGACGGACCTGCGCGAAGCGGCGCTGGCCTGGCGCGCCGCCGGGCGCCCCGCCGTGGTGGTGGAAGTGGCCGCGCACCGCGGCTCGGTGCCGCGCGAGGCGGGCACGCGCATGCTGGTCGCCACCGACGAGGTCGTCGGAACCATCGGCGGCGGCCACCTCGAACTGCAGGCGATCGCGCAAGCGCGCGAGCTGATCGGCCTGCCCGGCGCGACCACGCGCCACCAGGACCTGGCGCTCGGGCCGAGCCTGGGCCAATGCTGCGGCGGGGCGCTGACCCTGCGCTACACGCCGCTGGCACTCGATGCGCCGCAGGCGTGGCCCGTGCGCGCCGCGCGCTTTGCGCTGCAGCTGTACGGCGCCGGCCATGTCGGCCGCGCCATCGCCGCGCTGCTCGCCCGCCTGCCGTGCCGGGTGCAATGGATCGACGAGCGCGACAGCGAATTCCCCGCCGAGCCGTCGCCGCGGCACATCGAGCGCGTCTGCGTCGAGCCCGTGCAGGCCGAGGTGGCGCAGGCGCCGCCCGGCGCTTTCTACCTCGTGCTCACGCACAGCCACGACCTCGACCTGGCCATCACGCACGAGATCTGCAAGCGCGGCGACTTCGGCTTCTTCGGCCTCATCGGCAGCAAGACCAAGAAGCGCCGCTTCGAGCACCGCCTGGCCGAGCGCGGCATCGCCGAAGAAGTGCTTGCACGGATCACCTGCCCGATCGGCCTGCCGGGCATCGAAGGCAAGGAGCCCGAGGTCATCGCGCTGGCGGCGGTGGCGCAGTTGATGCAGGCGGCGGGGGCCGCGGCGGCGTCATTCGCCGGCCCCGCGGAACGACCGTCCGCCGAGGGCCGGCCTCAGGTCTTCTCGCGGTCGTAGTAGTCCACCGTGCCCTCGGCGCGGAACATCTTGCGCAGCCCCGGGCCGCCGAAGACGCCGACCTTGCCCGAATCGGGGTACTCGCACACGTCGAGTGCCGCAACCGTCGACAGCGACAGGTAGCGCAGCGGCACCGAGCCGGTGTTGAAGATCTGGTGCGCCACCTCGGGCCCGCCGGCGGGGCAGGCGATCACGTCGTGGCGGCGGATCGGATGGCGCTCGCTGCCAAAGCGCAGTTCGCCCTCGCCCTCGATGACGAGGAACATCTCCTCCTCGGCGCAGTGGCTGTGGAACGGGCACTGCGACTTGCCCGGCGGCAGCTCGGTGAGGTTGTAGCCGAGCTGGCGTGCGCCGATGCGCGAGCCGATGCTGCCGCGCCGCGAGGTGTACAGGCCGTTGTCCTCGACGTCGTCGAACACCACCTCGTCGAGGTTCATCAGCGGCCGCACCGGCTTGCCTTGCGTCATGGCTCGTCTCCTGCTTCGGGTCGGGCCTCGTGGCCGAACAGCTCCGCCGCCGCCTCGGCGACCTGCACCGTTTCGCGGTAAGCATAGGCGGCCAGGCCCACCGCGCCGGCCACCGGCAGCCAGCGGGCCGCGCCCTTGCCCACCAGGCTGCGCGCCAGCCTCGCCGCGAGCTTGGCCGCCACCATGCGCACCAGCGCCGACGAGGGCTGGCGCACGACGAAGCGCTCGCCCACGCGCGCGACGAGGTCGCGCAGCGCACCGCTGGAGGCTTCGCGCCGGAACAGGCAGAAGAGCACCTGCTCCTGCGTCAGCGTGCTCTTCATGCCGTACAGCGCCGCGATGTCGGCGACGAGCTGCACCTGCACCTTCCACACCGCGCGCATCTCCGGCAGCAGCGTCAGCCAGCCCAGCGGCCCGGCCGGCAGCGCCAGCGCGCCGGCGATGGCGGCCGACTTCAACGCGGCGCGCCGGCCCAGCCGCCGCGCATCGGCCTCGGGTTGCGCGCTGCGCCGGCGGCGCGCGTTCGGAATGCGCGCCACCGCGTCCAGCAGCGCCGGTGCGAGCGCTTCGGTGAGGGTGGGCGTGGGCTTGGCGACCACTTCGAGCCTGCGGATGGCGACGGGTCGAGCCTGCGGATCGACGGCTGCTGGAGCCTGCGGATCGACGGCCGACGATCGCTCGAGCCTGCGGTTGACGATCGCTCAAGCCTGCGGTCGACGATCGCTCATGCCTGCGGCTGACGATCGCTCACGCCTGCGGCTTGTGGCACACCACTTCGACGTTATGCCCGTCGGGGCCGATGACGAAGGCGCCGTAGTAGTTCGCGTGGTAGTGCGGCCTCAGCCCGGGCGCACCGTTGTCCTTGCCGCCGGCCGCCAGCGCCGCCTCGTGAAACGCATCGACCTGCGCCCGGTTCTCGGCCGTGAAGGCGAGGTGCAGCGGCGCCGGCTTGTCACCGCTCTCGTGCAGCCACAGTGTCGGCTTGCCGCCGCGGCCGAGGCCGACGCCGTAGGGCCCCTCCATCACCACCGCCACCGCCAGCGGCTGAAGCGCGCGCAGGAAGAACGCCTTGCTTTCGGCAAGCCGCGTGACACCGAAACCGACGTGGTCGAACATGGCCAAGGCTCCTTGCCGGGATGGTGGCTGCCGGCCGACGGGCGGGCCGGACGAGATGATCCGCCGCGAATGCACGGCCGCGCATTCGCGCGGTGGCGCCGTATTCTGCCGGCACGGTCGAAGCGGCCGGCCGGATCTTGCCCCGCCGGGAGGGGCGATGACGAATTGGCGGCGGGGTGGCGACGAAGACGCCTCGTCTACCGGGGCGACCAGCCGGCCGCGTCCGCCGCGAAGAACTCGTTGAGCGCCTTGCCCGACGCCGCTTCGGCAAAGGCATCGAAGCGGCCTTCCTCGGCGAGTTGCTGCGCCGCGCGCATGAAGCCGGCCCACGCTGCGCGTGCCAGGGCGCCGCCGACGCTGACGCGGCGCACCCCGAGCGCGGCGATGGAGGCCATCGTCCACTCGCTGGCACCGCCGACGAGCAGGTTCACGGGCTTGGGCGCCACCGCGGCGACGACGGCCGTGATCTGCTCGCGGGTGCGGATTCCCGGCGCGTAGAGGCAGTCGGCGCCGGCGTCGGCGTAGGCCTTCAGTCGCGCCAGGGTGTCGGCCAGATCGGGCCTGCCGGCGATGAAGCCTTCGGCGCGGCCGACTAGCAGCGTGTCGCCGCCGGCGCGGTCGATCGCACGGCGGGCGGCGCGCAGGCGCTCGACGGCGGTGTCGAGCGCGAACAGCGGTGCGCTCGCCTCGCCGGTGGAGTCCTCGATCGACAGGCCGGCGACGCCGGTCTCCACCGCCAGCCGCACGCTCTCGGCCACGCCGGCCGCATCGGCCGCGAAGCCGCTTTCGAAGTCGGCGTTGATCGGCACGTCGGTTGCAGCCACCATCTCGGCCAGGTGCGCCAGCGCCATTTCTCGCGTGATGCCGTTGTCGGGCCGCGCGCGCGACCAGGCGAAGCCCGAGCTCGTGGTGGCCAGGGCCTGGAAGCCCAGCCCCTGCAGCCAGCGGGCGCTGCCCACGTCCCACGGGTTCGGGATCAGGAAGCAGCCCGCCTCGTGCAGGCGATGAAAGGCGCGGCGCTTGTCGGCCACGGTGGGGCGGCTGGGCGTGGGCGTGGCGGGCATGGCGGCGGGTCCTTCTCTCCGATGGCCCGCCGACTGTAGCGGCGCGCTCCGCCGCGCGCTGCGCCGCTCTCGCACCCGCGTTGCGCCGTGGGCCTGCCGAAGCGCGGCGCCGCGGCCGTCCGAAGGACGGGCGTAGGTCACCGCATTGCCCGGCCCGTGCGACTGCGCGAGCATCGCAGCATGTACAAGAGCAACAGCGGCGCGCTCGCCGCCTCGTTGACGCTGATGCTGCTGGCCGGCGCGGCCATCGCGCAGCGGCCGCCGGCCGCGGCCCGGCCGGCATCGGCAACAGCCTCGGCCACGGCCCCGGCCCCGGCTGCCGCTTCGGCTGCCGCTTCGGCTGCCACTTCGGCCGCATCTTCCGCCGCTGCTGCCGCCACCGCTCCCGCCGCCACGACCGCCAAGGAGGCGATGCGCGCCTGGCAGGATGCGATCGCTGCCACGCCGGCGCCGGGCAAGGGATGCTTCACCGCCAAGTACCCCGGCAAGACCTGGCGCAAGACCACCTGCCTCACGGCGTCGAAGCAGGCGAACCGGCCGCGCACGTTCGACATCGGCGGCGCCAACCACGTCGTCGCGCGCAGCAGCGGCACCGTGCGCTCGGCCACCGGCAGCTTCGAGAACGTCACCCCCGCCAACCTCACCGCCAGCGGGCCGCTGGCCACAGGCGGCACGGCACCCGACGCGTTCTCGCTGCAGATCAATGCGCAGCCGTTCGTTCCCGTCTCGTCCGACGCGACCATCGCCGCCTGCGGCACCACCAAGCCCGCCTGCTCGGCCTGGCAGCAGTTCATCTACTCGCAGTACCAGGGCTTCCCGAACCCGCGCATCTTCGTCGAGTACTGGCTCCTCGGCTTCGGCGCCACCTGCCCGGCGGGGTGGTCGCCCACGCTGCCCGGCAGCCCGCTGAACACCGACTGTTACCTCAACAGCCCCGGCGCCTACGTCGGCCCGACGCGCGTCACGGCCGCCGACCTCGGCTCGGTGCGCCTGTCGGCCTTCGCCGGCCTCGACAACCCCACGACGCCGGCGCCGGACACGTCGCTGGACAAGGTGGTGCTGACCTGGGCCAACGGCACCGCGTTCCTGCACACGCACGACAACCTGCTCGGCCTGAACCAGCGCTGGAAGGACGTCGAGTGGAACGTCGTCGGCGACTGCTGCGGCTACAAGGTCGACTTCAGCGCCGGCACGTCGATGGTGGCGCGCGCGCAGCTCGACGACGGCGGCGTGCAGCCGCCGCAATGCGTGCCGATCGGCTACACGGCGGAGAAGAACAACCTGAACTTCGGCCCCGCCGCGCCCACCGCCACGGGCGTCGGGCCGGCGCTGCTGCTCGCGCAAAGCAGCGCCGGCGGCGCAGCCAACAACTGCGCCGCCGCCACGAGCCTCGGGGACACGCACCTGCGCACCTTCGGCGGCGTGGCCTACGACTTCCAGTCCACCGGCGACTTCGTGCTGGCGAAGAAGGCCGGCGACGCCGATGGCGCCTTCGTCGTCCAGGCGCGCCAGGTGAGCGGTGGGGCGAGCTGGCCCAACACCTCCATCAACCATGGCGTGGCCACGCGCATCGGCAAGGCCGCAGTGGCGATCTGCCTGGCGCCCAAGCCGCTGGTGGCCGTCGACGGCAAGCCGGCCGAGGTCTCCGAAGGCAAGCCACTCGCGCTCGACGGCGGCGTGGTGGTCTCGCGCACCGGCAACGTCTTCCTCGTCTTGAGCCGCACGCAGGGCGATTGGGTGCGCGCCGAACTGCACCCGAACTGGATGAACCTCGCGGTGGGCCTCGGCCGCGCGGACGCCCCGGTGCGCGGGCTGCTCGGCCAGGGCGAGCGCGAAGCGAATGTGCTGGCCGGCCGCGACGGCGCGACGCTGAAGGAGCCCATCCGCTTCGAAGACCTCTACCACCGCTACGGCGAGAGCTGGCGCGTTCAGGGCAACGACGAACTGCTGCTGGCCCCTTGCGGCAGCCCGGTGCCCGGCGCCGGCCCGCCGAAGCTGCCGTTCTTCGCCGAGAACCTGGAAGGCAAGGACCGCGAGCGCGGCCAGGCCGCCTGCGCCGTCGCCGGCGTGAAGCGCGAAAGCGCCTGGTTCAACGACTGCGTGCTCGACGTGGTGGTTCTCCGAAGCGACGCGGCGGCGTTGGTCTTCGCCCACCTGGCCGAACCGGGCGCCGTGGTGCGCCCGAAAGGCAACGCCGCGAGCGGTGACGCGAACGGACGCGAAGGCACCGGGCCACTCAAGCGGCACTGGCCCTGGTGGCTGCTGCTGGCTGCGCTGGCGGCGGTGGTGTTGTGGCGCGCCCTGCGGCGCAAGGAGCCCTGAGCGCGTGAGCACGTGAGGGCGTGCGTGCGTGAGTGCACGCACGCGTCCTGGACGCCCGGTGCCGCTCAGCGGCCGACGCGCAACAGCGGCAGTTCCGCCAGCGCCGCCGGCGCCACGATCTGCGGCGTCTGCGCGCCGGTGCGCTTGTCGCGCAGCCGCTCCACCAGCGGGCGCGCGGCGTCGAACACTTCGGCCAGCGAGACCGTGCCGTCGCGGTTGGTGTCGCTCTCGGGCGCCAGCGCCTGCAGCAGCGAGTAGGTGAACAGGCCGTGCCGGCCCGGCGGGTACTCCTGCGATTCCTCGTTGCCCTTGGAGGCGACGAGCAGCGCGAACATCGAGGCGGCCGAGCGCTTGAGCAGCGGGTGCGCCTCGAAGCGGCCCTCGATGTTGCGCGCCTGGCAGGTGTCGACGATCAGCAGCCGCCGCCCGGCCGTGCCGCGCAGCACCTCGAAGAACGCCGTCCACGGCACGAGCGAGGAGCCCTCGCGCACCGGCCCCTTGTCCAGCGCGGCCAGATCCTCGGCGCGCACGTCGCGCGGCACGAAGTAGTAGTTGCCGGCGCTGTCGCTGACGCCGTGCGAGGCGAGGAAGATCACCGCGGTGTCCTGCGGCCGCGCCTGCTGCACGAACGCCAGTGCCTGCAGCACTGCGGCGCGGTCGGGCTTGGCCTCGCTGCCGTCGCTGAGCACGCGCACATGCACGCGGCCGAAGGCGCCGCCGCTGCGCGCGCGCAGCGCGCTGGCCAGCTCCTCGGCGTCGCGCGCGGCGTAGGCGAGGTGCATGCTCTGCGGCAGGCCCGGGAAGGCATTGGCGCCCACCGCCAGCAGGTACAGGTCGCCCGGCGGCGCCGCGACGCGAACGCCCTCGGGCGCCACGACGAAGGCCTCGGCCACGCCCATGGCGACGCCGTTGAAGGCTTCGACGCGGATCTGGTTCGCGCCGTCGGCCAGGTCGAGCACGAGCCGGCGTGCCAGCTGCTGCGCTTCGCCCGCAGCGACGCGGCGCTCCGCCGCCGGCGTCACCGGGATGCTGTTGACGAAGACGGTGAGGTCGCGCACTTCGCGCTTGCCGCTTTCGGCGCGCATCTCGAAGGTGGCGCGCGGCCGCCCGCCCGGCCCGGGCTCCACGCCCAGCAGCACCAGCGAAAGCCGCGGCGGCGCGATGTCGGCGAGCTTGCCGATCTCGAAGTCGGCGCCGAGCTTGGCCAGCACCGGCCCGCGCGCGCCGGGGCCGCCGGCGGCGCGGAAGGCGGCGGCCACCGCATCGGGGCGGTACAGCACGCGGTCGAACTGCACCGCGCGGTGGAAGTCGGGAGCCAGGTCGCGGCCGCGGTTGATGTGCCAGCCGACGAAGTTGTCGCCGGCCACCGAGGACATGTAGTAGCCGTCGGGCACCCAGGCGATCCAGTCGCGGCCGTTGCGGTGCGGGAAGTACGCCAGTTCCTCGCGGCCGTCGCTCATGCGGTACCAGCGCAGCGTGCCGTCGGACAGCGCCGCCAGCGCCAGGCGGGCGTCGCGGCTGACGTTCACCGCGCGCGCCACCGCCGGCAGCTTCACGCTCCACAGCTCGCGCGCCTGCGCGTCCAGCAGGCGCAGCGCCCATTCGGTGCCCAGCAGCACCGCCTGCCGCTGCGGCGCCAGCGCATAGCAGCGGCTCATCTCGTATTCGTCGAGCGCCGGCTTCCTGCCATTGATGCGCGGCTCGAAGCTGTCTTTCCAGGCTTCGACGGCGAGGCCCGGCGCTTGCAGCACCGGCGCAAACAGCTCGCCCTTCGGCGGCGCGGCCAGCGCCTGGTCGCCGGGCAGGAGCGGCGAGAAGCTGTGCGTGGCGCTGCCCGCCGCGCGCTGCAACGGATAGCGCACGACGGCACCGTTGGCCGACATCTCGATGCGGCCGTGCGCCTCGGCGAAGTCGAGGATCTCCGGCCCGCGCCAGGCGCGCCGGCGGCCGTCGGGGCCGACGATGCCCAGGCCCGGGTCCTCGGCCGCGAAGGCGATCGCGCCGCCGGGCATCTGCTGCACTTCGGTGATGCGGTTGTCGGCCAGCGCGAACGCCTGCGCCGCGCCGCGGCCGCCGTCGTCCCAGCGGTACAGCGGGTTGGCGCCGCCGCCGCGGAAGTCGCCGCCGGCCCACAGCGCGCGGCCGTCCGACGACCAGGCCACGCTGGTGAAGCTCGCCTGCTCGCGCACGTTGGCCAGCGGCGGCTGGAAGGCAACGCCCAGGTCGCGCGATTGCAGCACCGTGAGCACGGGCTGGTCGATGAAGCCCACCGCCAGCAGCCGGCCGTCGGGCGAGAAGCGGGCGCTGGCGGGCTTCGCGCCGCCGGGCACGGCGCGGCGGCCGAGCAGCGCCAGCTCGCGCCCGTACAGGCGCGCCATGCCGTCCAGCGCCACCACCGCGACGAGGCCGTCGGCGCGCTCGTCGATCTCCATCACCTTGTCCTGGTACTGCGTGTCGCTGGCGATCACCTTGCGGTCGGCCAGGCGCAGCCGGTGCACGCCGCCGCGGCCGTGCAGGCCCACGAGCAGGTGCTCGCCGTCGCGCGCCCACACCAGCGCGTTGATCGCGTCGGCGAAGCCGCCCACGCGCCACACGAGCTGGCCGCTGGCGATGTCGAAGGCGTAGATCGAGGCGCTCTTGTCCCAGTCCCAGCCGGTCCAGCCGCCGGCCACCACGGTGCGGCCATCGGGTGACACCGCCACCGCGAAGAGCTGGCCCTCGTGGCCGGCGTCGATGGGCACGCGCAATGTCGCGACCAGGCGCGCCTCGGGCATCTGCCACACGCGCACCGTCTTGTCGTCGGAGGCGGTGACCAGGCGCTGGCGCGGCGCATCGACGGCGATGCGGCGGATCAGCGTCGTGTGCATGCCCGCCTCGACGCGCAGCATCGGCTCGCTCGTCGGCTCGCGCGCCGCGGCCGGCGGTGTGGCGAACGCGAACGCGAACGCGAAGCCGAGCGTGGCGGCGAGCGCGAGCGAACCTGCGAGCGAACCTGCGAGCGAACCTGCGAGCGAACCTGCGAGCGAACGTGCGAGCGACCGTGCGAGCGACCGTGCGAGCGAACCTGCCCGCGACCGTGCGAGCGACCGCGCGATGGCGCGCACCACGTCAGCGCTTGCCTTCGCTGCCGCTGCTGCCGCCGTTGCCGCCGCCGCCACCGCTGCGCCGCCGCCGCTGCTCTTCCTCGTCGGCCTCGCGCGGCGGCGTGCGCACGCTGCCGAAGGTGCCGCTGCGGCCGAGGTCGGCGGCAAGCGCGATGCCGCGCCCGCCGCTGTACAGCACGATGCCGCGACCCCCGCTCACCGCCTGCTCGCTCTCGCTGGAAGCGCCGCCCTCGTCACCGCTGCGCGAAGCACCCGTGCCGCGCGCGGCGCTGGCCGCGGCCTCGGCACTGCCGTCGCCGCCGCTCGCGCCCTGCCCCGGCGCAGCCAGCGCGCCGGCGTCGATGGCGCCCGGCGCGCTCACCAGCACTTCGGCCAAGGCCGGGCCGCCGGGCGCGGGCGCCGCCGGGATCAGCGGCCCGTCGGGGCCGGCGCGCAGCGGCCCGGGGGCGATGGCCGGGCTGACGATCGCCGGCCGCGTCAGGCGCACTTGCAGCGGGATCGCGGTCACCGGGTTGACGACCGTCGGTGCCACGATCGTCACCGTGCCGTTGGTCGAGCCGATGTGGTAGGCCGAGGTCACGGTGCCACCGTTCGGGGCGACGATCACCGTGTTGCCGAAACTGCGCGAGCCTTGCAGGTTGACGACCGCGCCGGTGCCCGGCGCACTGATCGTCAGCGTGCGCACGCCGAGGTCGGTGGGGTTCCACAGCCCGGGCGCCACGCCCACCGGCGCGCCGAGCGGAAAGCCCACCGTCACGTTGCCGGTGGCGGCGGTGAGCGTCACGTCGCCGATCGTCTCGAGCTGGCCGAGCGTCACGTTGCGCCCGGCGGCCAGCGTCGTCGGCATCAGCGTCGCTTCGATGTTGGTGATGGCCAGCGAATCGGAGACGTGCACCGGCTGTGGCACCGTGACGTCGCGTCCCGCCGCGAGCGTGAGGCCGCGCATCGCCAGCACCGTGCCGGCGCTGGCCGGGTCGCGCAGCGTCAGGTTGCCGCCGGCGCCCTCGATCCAGGTGATGTCGCCGGCGCCGGTGGGCAGCCGCACGTCCTGGCCCGCGTTGACGTTCAGCGCGTTGATGAGGCTCATGCCCTGCAGCGAGAAGTCGCGGCCGGCATTGGCGCGCACGAGCCCGGCGGCGGCCAGGCTCGTCAGCAGCACGTCGCGTCCGGCGACGAGCTCCACCTGCTGGCCGATCCAGCCCCCGGTGACCACGTCCTGAGCCGCCTGGATGTACAGGCGCTGCGGCGCAAACACGCTCAGGTTCACCGAGCCTTGCGACGAGCGCGCTTCCACGTCGGGGGAGGTGTCGGTGAAGAAGCTGTCGATGCCCAGCGCCCCGGCCAGCACCACGCGCTGCGGCATGCCCAGGCTCGACAGCGGCGAGTTGCGGCTGCCGACGACACGGCCGCTGGTGATGTGGCCTTCGGTGGAGGTGATGCTCAGCGTGCCGGCCGTGCGCACCGAAGGCGCGTTGATGTCGCCGCGCGCAATGAGCGTCAGGTTGCCCAGGCGCGCGTCGATGTCCGACAGCGTCGTCGCGTAGGGCGTGTTGGTCGCCGGGTCGACGACATCGATGCTGGCGGTGTTCATCACGATGCCGCCGAGGCCGGCGGTGATCGTGATGTCGCCGTTGTTCGAGTAGATGCGCTCGTTGACGACGACCGCGTTGCCGCCCAGCAGCGACACCGTTCCCGTGGTGGCCGGGATCGGCGACTCGATGAAGAGCGTGCCGCCGGTCGAAGCCAGGCTCAACGCGCCGGTGGTGAGGTAAGGCGTCTCCGGGCTCGGGCGCGGCGCCGCCGGGTTGCCGATCGCGAGGTCGGCGCCGGCGCTCACCGTCAGCGCCCCGCTGCCCGAGCGAACCTGCGGCCGCACGCCGGCGGGCTGGCCGGCGATCTGCGACGCCACGGTGACGGTGCCGGTGCTGGCGGTGATGGTCAGCGGCGCGTCGCGCGTGACGACATCGTTGTTGACGGTGACGTTGCGCCCGGCTGCCAGCGTGATGGGCCCGGTCAGCGTGAGCGCGTCGCGGTCCTGGCCGACCTGGCCGTCGACGACGATGTCGCGCCCGGCGCTCATCGTCAGCGCCGCGCCGGTGCGCACGTTCTCCACGCGCGCCGCGGCGGCCACGGTGATGTCGGTGGCCGCGCCGAGCGTGGTGTTGCCGACGCTGTCGTAGATCGACTCGGCCACCGTCAGCGCGCCGCCGGTGGAGCGCAAGGCGAGGCTGCCGGTGGTGACGTAGCTGGCCGTGGTCAGGTCGGCGCCCGCGGTGACGGCGATCGGCGCCGCGCCGCTGCGCAGCTGCACGCCGGCCGGCTGCGCCACGGTGCCGGCGGTGGCGGTGACGGCGATGGCGCCTTCGTTGGTGACGATCGAATCGGCCAGCGTCACGTTGCGTCCCGCCGTCAGCGTGGCGGTGCCACCGCTGGCCGCACCGTTGCGGCCGTCGATCGGCGCGCGCACCGTGATGTCGCGCCCGGCTGTCACCGCCAGCGGCGCGCCGCTGCGCAGGTTGAGCACCGGCGTGTCGAGGTTGGCGTCGGTGGCGGCGCGGATCGTCGTCGCGCCCACCGTGGCGTCGATGCCCTGGCCGATGGTGACGGCGCCGCCGGTGGAGGTGAGGTTCAGCGCCCCGGTGGTGCCGAGCACGCCGGTGGTGAAGTCGGCGCCGGCGCTGAGGTCCAGCGTGCTGCCGCCGAGCGTGAAGAGGCCCCGGTTCGCGGCCGTGGCGATGGTGCCGGCGATGGCGCGCACGCGCAGTTCGCCGAGGTCGGTGATGGCCGACTCGTTGAATTGCACCGAGCCGGCGGCGGTGAGGCTCAACGCGCCGCCGCCGGCGCCGCCGCGGCCGTCGATCTGCGCGTTGACGATCACGTCGCGCCCGGCGGTGGCGGTGAAGGCGCTGCCGTTGCGCAGGTTGACCACCGGCTGCTCGATGCGCACGTCCTGCGCCGCGTTCACCGTCACCGCGCCGAGCGCGGCGTCCAGCGGCGTGGCGATGACGACGCTGCCGGCGCTGGAGGCCAGCGCGAGCGCGCCGCTGGTGACGAAGGCGCCGGTGACGAGGTCGGCGCCGGCGGCGACGGTGATCGGCGCGTTGCCGCTGAAGACGCCGCGGTTGGCCGCCACGCGCACCGTGCCCGTGCCGGCGTTCAGGCGCACGGCGCCGTTGGCGGTGACGATGAACTGGTCGATGTTGATGTCGCGCCCGGCGGTGAGCGTGAGGCCGCCGCCGGCGATGCGGCCGCGGCCGTCGATGGCCGCGCCGACGTTGATGTCGACGTCGGCCGTCACCGTGGTGCTGGTGCCGGTGCGCAGCACGCGGCTGATGAGGGCGGCTTCGGCCGCGCCGATGGTCATCGTCGCCGGGTCGAGCAGCAGCGAGCCGGCGTTGCCCGCCAGCGCGCTGGCATCCACGACGCCTGCGAAGTCGAGCGTGCCCTTGCCCGAGACTTCGACGCGGCCGCCGTCGCCGCCCGCACCGGCGCCGCGGGCGCTGATGCTGCCGGCGTAGCGCGTGGTGCCGTCGGACCACACCACCACTTCGCCGCCCCGCCCTTGCCGCGTGGCGTCGGCGGCGATGCGCGCGCCGGCGTCGACCGTGGTGCTGCTGGCGCGCGGCGTGCTGCCGCTGCCTTGCCAGGCGCCGCCGATCAGCACCGTGCCGCCGCCGGTGCCGCCGCTGACATCGATGGCCGCGGCCGAGCCGAGGTGCACGTTCGTGCCCAGCACCTCGACGCGGCCGCCGGCCGCGTCGGCGCCGCCTTGCGCGCTCAAGGTGCCGGTCACTTCCGCCGTGCCGCCATGGGCCAGCAGCACGATGCGCCCGCCCTGCTGCTGCACGGCGTCGGCGCGCACCGTTCCAGAAAGGTTGACGACGCTGTCCAGCGCCGCCTTCGCGGTGGCGGCGCTCACCAGCACGACGCGGCCGCCGTCGGCCTCGATGCGCCCGCTGTGCTCGATGCGGGCGAGCTGCGAGCGGTCCATCGCCAGGCTGACGAGGCCGTCGCCGTACAGGTCGAGCGCGAAGGTGTCGCCGGCGCCCAGCGCCACGCGACCCAGGCGCGCCTGGATGAGGCCGTCGTTGCGCACGCTGGGCGCCACCAGCGCGACGAGGCCGCCCTCGGCCGCGGTGATGCGGCCTTCGTTGACCACCGCTGCGCCGGCCTGCCCCGCTTGCCCGAACGCGAGGCGAGCGGCCATGAAGTCGGCGTTGCCGATGTTGGCCGTGCTCGCCACCAGCGCGCCGACGTTGACCTGCGCGCCGCGCCCGAACACGATGCCGTTCGGGTTGACGAGGAAGACCTGGCCGTTGGCGTCGATGCGGCCGAGGATCTGGCTCAACTGGCTGCCGGTGACGCGGTTCAGCGTCGCGCTTTGCGCCGTCGGCTGCACGAAGAGCACGTTCTCGGCAGCGCCGACGCTGAACGAACGCCAATCGATGATGGCGCGGGCGCTGGCCTGGTCGATGCGCGTCTGCGCGCCGCCGGCGGTGATGCTGGCGCTGCCGGCGCGCACCGTGCCGCCTTCCGGTGCGGCGAACACCGGCGCTTGCGTGCACAGGCCCGCGGCCAACAGCGCCGCCGTCAGCAACGTCGGGCGCGGGCGCGGCAGGTTCGGGCGCGAGGCACTCGGCAGCGCCGCCAGCATCGTCTTGGACTTCATCGCTCCACTCCCACTTCCGTTGCGCAGCATGCCCCTGGCCGATGCTGACCGTTTCAGTAGCGCACCGACAACCCCCCGTAAGTGCGCCAGTCGCGGTTGCCCTCGGCCGCGACGTCGCGCGTCAGCGGCTTGGCCACTTCGAGGTAGCCGGAGAAGTAGCGGCCGGCATCGAAGCGCACGCCCAGCCCCGCCGACGTGGCCGACTGCTGCGCGTCGCCGCCGGCGCTGGTTCGCTGGCGCACCACGCCGGCGTCGTAGAAGCCGTACAGCGTGGCCGCGGCCGGCCGCCCGGCCAGCATGCCGGCGAAGGTGTAGCGCAGCTCCAGCTTCAGCGCCGCGCCGTGGTCGCCCACCAGCTCCGAAGGGTCGTAGCCGCGCCCGAACTGCTCGCCGCCGAAGCTGAAGAGCTCGGGCGAGAGCAGGTCGTCGAAGGCGTACTGCGCGCTCACCGCCGCCAGCAGCGAAAGCGCCGGCGTCAGCGTCTGCGAGCGCGCGATGTACAGGCCGAGCTTGGTGAACGCCGGCTTGCCGTTGGCGCGCGACAGCAGCGGGTCGCCGGCGCGCGAGGCGCCCGCAGTCTCCAGGCCCTGGCTGACCTCGAACTCGCCGATGCTGACGCCGCCGGCCGTGTCGGCGGCGTCATAGGTCAGCGCCAGCCGCAGCGCGCGGATCTTGTCCTCGGTGTCGCGCACGCCGAACAGTTCGGTGGCGCCGTTGTGGCCGGTGAACGAGCCGCGCAGGTACAGGTTCTGGTTGCGGCTGCGCAGCCACGGGTGGCTGAGCGTCAGCGAGCCGGAATCCGACGAGGTCTCCAGGTTCAGCGGGATGAAGCTGGTGCCGGTGTCGGGCCTGGAGCGCACGCGGCTGAAGGCGGCGCCGAAGCGGGTGCCGTCGCTGCCGAGGCCGGGCACCGCTTCCTCGTGCGCGAGGGCCAGGTACTTCAGCTCGCCCTTCTCGGCGGCTGTGTAGCGCAGGCTCGTGCGGTCGCCCCAGCCGATGAGGCCGCGCTGCTCGAGCTCGACCGTGGCGCGCAGCGGCCCGAGCGCGCGGCCGCCGCGGTTGTCCAGCGACAGGCCGGCGCCTGCGCGCTGCTGCGCGAGCTGCACCACGAGGTCCGAAGCCCCCGGCTGCGCCGCCGCCGGCAGCAGCAGCGCGCGCGCGAAGGTGCCGGGCACGTCGTTCATCAGCAGCAGCAGCCGCTCCAGCGTGCCCGCCGTCAGCGGCCGCTCGGCGCGGATGCGCCCGGCCTGCGCCTTCAGCAGCGGGCCGGGCGCGTCGCCCTCGAAGCGCACCTCGGCGATGTAGCCCTCGACCACCTGCAGCCGGATGCGCCCGTCTTCGATGGTCTGCGCCGGCACGATCACCTGCGTGAGGATGTAGCCGTCGTTGCGGTAGCGCGTGGTGAGGCCGTTGGCGAAGGCGTAGATCTCGGCCAGCGTCACCTCGCGGCCGATGAGGCGGTAGTAGTCCTCGCGCCAGGACTCGAACGGATAGACGCTCATGCCGTCCATCGTCAGTTCGCGCAGGCGGAAGCGCACGTTCTCGGCGCCGGGCGGCGCGGCGAGCGCCGGCGCCGGCAGGCGGAAGGCGCCGGCCTGGCTGCGCGGCTGCGGCGCTTGCTGGAACTGGCGCTCGACCTGCCCGGGCTGCGTGCCCGGTGCCTGCGCCGCCACGCGCTGGGGCCCGCTCGCGATGAGCGCCGCGGTGGCGATGGCGGGCACGACGAACAGCTTCGAGCGCAGGACCATCGGGCGCATGGCCACCGCAACGGGCGGCGGCGGCTTCTTGTAGTGGCGCTCGGGAAAGGCTATCACAGGCCCCTCGGCGCCCACGCAGGGGTAACACGGCCCGCGTCCTTCGCCGGCACGAAGGCCCGGCGGCAGCGCGGCCGGGATCGGCGGCCCGCGTGCGCCGGTACCCGGGACCGGCGCAGGGTGGCGGCGGGCTCGCTACATTCGCCGCCCCCCCAATCTGCCGGGCGCCGTCGCGCCGCGGCCATCACGAGGAGCCCGCCATGGCCTTGCGCATCAACGACACGGCACCCGACTTCCAGGCCCAGACGACGCAGGGGCCGATCCGCTTCCACGAGTGGATCGGCGACGGCTGGGCGATCCTGTTCTCGCACCCGAAGGACTTCACGCCGGTGTGCACCACCGAGCTGGGCTACATGGCGCGCATCGAGCCGGAGTTCACCAAGCGCAACACCAAGCTGATCGGCCTGTCGGTGGACCCGGTGGACAACCACTCGCGCTGGGTCGAGGACATCGAGGCCACGCAGGACGCGCGCGTGGGCTACCCGATGATCGCCGACACCGACCTCGCGGTGGCCAAGCTCTACAACATGCTGCCGGCCGACGAGCCGGGCGGCAGCGACGGCCGCACCGCCGCCACCAACCAGACCGTGCGCTCGGTGTTCGTCGTCGGCCCGGACAAGAAGATCAAGCTGATGATGACCTACCCGATGACCACCGGCCGCAACTTCGACGAGATCCTGCGCGCGCTCGACTCGATGCAGATGACCGCCAAGCACCGCGTGGCGACACCGGCCAACTGGAAGCACGGCGAGGACGTGATCATCGCCGGCTCGGTGAGCGACGAAGAGGCGAGGAAGCTCTTCCCCGAAGGCTGGCGCGCGCCGCGGCCCTATCTGCGCATCGTCAGGCAGCCACGCTGAACGCCGCCGTCGGCGCCGGCGCAGCGGCCGCCCGCGGCGGGCGCAGCGCCGGCTCGGTCGGCGCGCGCGCCGCCTTGCCCTGGCGGCGCAGCGCGACGGCGTCGGCTTCGGCCACCGTCGGCTCGCCGGCGGCCAGCCGGAACATGCGCATCGAGTTGCTGACCGCATCGAGCTGACCGCGCAGCGACTGCGCCGCCGCCGACAGCTGTTCCACCATCGCCGCGTTCTGCTGCGTGATCGAGTCGATGTGGGTGACGGCCTCGTTGACCTGGGCGACGCCCTGGCGCTGCTCCTCGGCGGCCACGCGGATGCCGTCGAAGGTGCCGTTGACCTCGCTGACCGCGGTGAGTGCCTCGCGCACGCGTGCGCGCGCCTCGGCCGCCTTGACGGCGCCCTCGGTGACGCGGCCCGAGGATTCGTTGACCAGCTGGCGGATCTCGTGCGCCGCCGCCGCGGTGCGCCCGGCCAGTGCGCGCACCTCGCTGGCCACGACGGCGAAGCTGCGCCCGTCGTCGCCGGCGCGCGCCGCCTCGACCGCCGCGTTCAGCGCCAGCAGGTTGGTCTGGAAGGCCACGCCCTCGACGACCTGCACGATCTCGCGGATGCGCTGCGACGATTCGATGATGCCGGCCATCGTCTCGGCCACCGCGTGCACGGCCTCGTGGCTGCGCTGCGCCAGGCCCGCCGCGTCGCCGGCCAGGCGCGCGCCGGCGCCGGCGGCGTCGGCGCTGCTGCGCGCGGTGCCGGCGATCTCCTCCATCGAGGCAGCCGTCTGCTGCAGGCTGCTGGCCTGCGCCTCGGTGCGCGCCGACAGCTCATGGTTGCCGGCGGCGATCTCGTTGGCCGCCAACGTGGTGTTCTCCAGTTCGGCGCGCGTGTCGCTGACCACCGTGCGCAGGTTCACCGACATCTGCATCAACGCGCGCTGCAGCTCGCCGGCGATGCCGTGCGCGCCGGTGGCCACCGGGTGCGCCAGGTTGCCTGCGGCCAGCTGGTTGGCGTCGGCGACGACGCCGCGCAGCGGCGCCACGAGCAGCCGCCACGCCAGCCACGCCCCGGCGGCCGCCGCGGGCAGCGCCGCCAGCGCAGCGGCCGCAGCCGGGAGTGCCAGCGCCGCGCCGGCCGCCAGCGCCGCCGTGGCCGCCTGCGCCGCCAGCAGCCGGCCGACGGTGCCCCACTCGAACAGCGCCCGCAAGCGC
This sequence comes from Rubrivivax sp., assembly GCA_016790425.1. Classification (GTDB taxonomy): domain Bacteria; phylum Pseudomonadota; class Gammaproteobacteria; order Burkholderiales; family Burkholderiaceae_C; genus Rubrivivax. The sequence goes on along the minus strand of JAEUPF010000082.1, from coordinate 6,064 downwards.
CCACGCAGGTCCACGCGCCGCAGGCAGCCGCGCTCGAGCACGAAGGTGCGGCGGCCGGCCGCCGCGTCGCCGCGCATGCGCTCGTACAACGCCTCGGCCGCGGCCACCGCGTCGCGCCCGGGGCAGGTGCGCACCGAGAGGTAGCCCGTGATGCGTTCGCCGTCCTTCATCGGCGTGGCGTTGGCCTGCACCCAGTAGTGGTCGCCGTTCTTGCGCCGGTTCTTCACCAGCCCCGTCCAAGGCGAGCCGGCCTCGATCGTGGCCCACATGTCGCGGAACGCCTCCGCGGGCATGTCGGGGTGGCGGATGAGGTTGTGCGGCTGGCCCACCAGCTCGTCGCGGGAATAACCGCTGACCTCGATGAACGCCCCGTTGCAGTAGGTGATGCGTCCCTTCAGGTCCGTCACCGACACCAGCGTGCGTGCGGCGGGGAAGTGATACTCCTGGCTCGAGACGGGCAGGTTGTTGCGCATGCGGTGCTCCGGCGAGGGAGATGGTCCTCGCAATGGGGTCCCGCTTCCGCATGCGGTGCGGGATGCCTTATCAGAAGTAGCACCTTTATCGAAATTGCCGGCGCGAACTGGAGGCCCGTGCGGTCCTCGATTCGGTAGCATTGCGCGCTCTGACATGAGCCCGCCGGCCTCCCGCGACGACGAAGAGAGCGAGCACACCACGACGCTGGAGGTGGCGCGCCAGCTCGGCCTGGCGGTGCGTTCGGTGCAACTGATGGTCGACCGCGGCGAACTCGAGGCGTGGAAGACCCCCGGCGGCCACCGGCGCATCTCGCGCGCTTCGGTCCAGCGCTGGCTGGCGGGGCAACGCGCGGCGCCCGCCCGGGACGCACGGGACGCACGCGACGCACAGCCCGCGCGGCCGCTGCCACGCGGGCGCGGCGGCAGCGAAGAACGGCCGCGCGTGCTGCTGATCGAGGACTCGATTCACTTCCAGAACCTGATCGGCCTGCTGGTGAAGAAGCACCTGCCGCAGGCCGAGCTGCACATCGCCGGCGACGGCATCACGGGCCTGGCGATGGTGGGCGAGCTGCGCCCGCAGTTGCTGCTGGTGGACATCCTGCTGCCGGGCATCGACGGCGCGACGCTGATCACCGGCCTGCGCTCGCAGCCGCGCTTCGCGCAGACGCGGCTCATCGTCGTCACTTCGCTCGCGCCGGCCGAGCGCGCCGCGTATGCGCTGGCCCTGGAGGGACTGCCCGTGGTGCACAAGCCCGACCTCGTGGCCGAACTGCCGCGGCACCTGGCGGCCTGCCTTGCGGGCGCGCAGCCCGCGGCGGAGGCGCCGGCCGCCCCGCTGCCTTGAGCGCCACGTCGGCCGCGGCGCCGCCGCCGCCGCGGGTGCTGCTGGTGGAAGACGACGCGGTGCAACGCGGCTTCGTGGCCATGGCGCTGGAGGAACTCGGCGTCGACCTCGTCGAGTGCGAAGGCGTGGACGGGGCGGAGCAGACCCTGCGCCGGGCGCCGGCGGCGCTCGTCGTCACCGACCTCATGCTGGGCGCGGGCCGCTCGGGCATCGACCTGCTGGACCTGCTGGCCGCCGAGCCGACGCTGCGCGCCGGCGCGCCGGTGCTCGTGTGCACCGCCAGCGGCGGCCCGGGAATGGAGGCGGCGCTGGCCGCCCTCGGCGCCTGGCGCGTGCTGCACAAGCCGGTGCCCGTGGCCGAGCTGCTGGCCTGCGTGCGCGAAGCACTGGCCCTGCCCCAGCCTGCCCGCGCCCCCGCCGCCACCGAAGCCGCCACCACCGAAGCCGCGGCCACCGAAGCCGCCACCACCGAAGTCGCGGCCACCGAAGCCGCCATCGCCGAAGCCGCCGCCACCGAAGCCGCCATCGCCAGGCACTTCGGCGGCGATGCCCAGCTCTACGCGGGCTTCCGCGAGCGCAGCCTCGCCCAGTTCCCCGCCGACATCGCCGCCGGCGACGCCGCCTGTGCGCAAGGCGACCTGGCCGCGTTGCGCCGCTTGCTGCACAGCCTGAAGACCGTGCTCGCGCTGCTGGGCGACGAAGCCGGCGCCGCCAGTGCGCGGCAGGCCGAGGCCGAGGCCGCCGCGGACCGGGCGGAGGGTGCGGTGGCCGGCTGGGCGGCGCTGCGCGGCCGCCTGGAGCGTTCGGTGGACTGAACGCGGGGCTGCTGCGTCCCGCCATCTGGTTCGGCCCCTGCGGCCTCCTGGCATTCGGACTGCACCTCATTTCGTGAGTTATCGGGATACCCGCAGAATCGTCCGCGTATGGCGCGTTGGAGCACTTCTTGCCGTGCGTGGGGCGTGCCTGGCGCTGCGGCCCACGAGGGTTTCCCGGCCGTCGGGGCTTCGGCCGGGCCGAGGGCGGTGGCGCGTCGATGACAAATCCCGAGGCCGGCTCCTGCGCCGGCGCCTTACCCGCGCGCCCGCCCGCGCCGCCGCCGCCGTGGCCGCTGCGCCGGCATCTGCTCATCTGGCTGGCGCTGCTGCCGCTGCTGGCGTTGTCCAGCGTCATGGCAGGGCTCGACGTGCTGCGCCTGCAAGAGAACGAACACGAAGCGGCGCAGCGCCTGGCCGGGCGCATTGCCGCGAACTGCGACGACATCGTCGCCGACCGCATCCGGGGGCTGGAGTTGCTGGCCGAGTCACCGCTGCTGGACGAGCAGCGCCTGGCCGACTACCACCGCCTCGCGCAGGGCTTTCGCAAGCACTTCGGCAGTGAGGTCCTGCTCGCCGACGTGCAGGGCCGCATGCTCATGCACACCGGCGTGCCCTTCGGCCAGCCGCTGCCGCCGCTGCCGCGGCCCCAGGGCCGCGCCGCGGCGCCGCAAGCCATGCAAAGCGGCCGCCCGGCCGTGGGCGACCTCTTCATCGGCCCGCTCAACCACAAGCCGATGGTGGCCCTGGCGGTACCGGTGCTGCGCGGCGGCAAGGCCGAGCGCGCGCTGCTGACGATCCTGGAACTGCAACACCTGGCGCCCGCGATCGACAGCGCAAGCCCGCGGCCGCAGTGGCGCGCCGCCATCCTGGACAGTCTCGGGCGGGTGCTGGCCGGCCATCCGGCCCTGGGCCGCAGCACGGCTGCCGGCGGCGGCAGCGCGCACGAAGAAGGCGGCGAACGGTTCACTCAGGCCGCGGCGCAGACGCCGTGGGTGGCGGTGGTGCAAGTCACCCCCGAGGCGCACCGCGGGCCCTTCGTCGACATGGCCGTTCAGCTGGCGCTGGCGATCCTGGGCGCCACGGTCGCCGGCGTCTTCGCCGCCCGTGCCGGCAGCAAGAAGCTGGCCGGCGCCGTGGCCACGCTCACCGGCGCGCCGGTGCCGGCGCGCAGCGTCGCGGAGATCGACGCCGCGCGCCGCGAGCTCCAGGCCCAGGCCGCGGCGCGAGAAGCAGCGCAGCAGGCGCTGCTGCAAAGCGAGGCCACGCTCAGGGCCATGTTCGACGCCCTGCCCGACGCGCTGGTCGTCACCGACCCCGAGCGCCGCATCCGCCACGTCAATCCGGCGTTCACGCGCCTGTTCGGCTACCCGGCCGGCGAGGTGATCGGCCGCGACACGGCGTTCCTCTACGCCGACCCTTCCGACTACATCGAGGCCGGCCGCCAGCGCTTCGCGCCCGGCGCCGAACCGGCCGAAGCGCGCTACGTGCTGCGCTACCGCAAGCGCGACGGCAGCACCTTCTGGGCCGAGTCGGTGGGCCAGCCCATCGTCGATGACGGCGGCACCTTGCTCGGCCTGTTCGGCGTGCACCACGACATCACGGCCGAGCGCGAGAACGACGAGGCGCTGCGCCGCTCGCGCGCGCAGCTGGGCGCCTTCGTGCAGCAGGCGCCGCTGGCCATTGCGTTGTTCGACCGCTCCATGAACTACCTGGCCGCCAGCCGCCTGTGGGTGCGGCAGTACGGCGGCGGGCGCGAAGACCTCGCGGGCCTGAACCACTACGCGCTGTTGCCCGACCTGCCGCCGGCGTGGAAGGAGGTGCACCGCCGCGCCCTGGCCGGCCAGGTGCAGCGCAACGACGCCGACCACTGGCGGCGCGCCGACGGCACCGAGCAGTGGCTGCGCTGGGTGGTGCAGCCGTGGACCGACGAGGCCGGCGCCATCGGCGGCGTGATCGTGGCCGCCGAGGACATCACCGAGCGCCAGCAGGCGCTGGTGCAGGCCGGCGAGGCGCGCGACCGCTTCGAGACGCTGTTCCAGGCCGCACCGGTGGCAATGGTGGTGGGCAAGCTCGACAGCGGCGCCTTCGCCGATGTCAACGCCGCCTTCGTGGCCCTGACGGGCTACGCGGCGGCCGAGGTGGTGGGCCGCCCGAGCAGCGAGTTCGGGCTGTGGCCCGAAAGCGGCTTCCGCGACAGCGTCTTTCGCGACCTGCGCGCGCTGGGCCGTTCGCCGCTGGTGGAGACGACGCTGCGCCGCAAGGACGACACGCGGGTGCCGGTGTCGTTCTCGTCGTGCGGCGTCGAGTTCGGCGGCGAGGCGCACTTCGTGGCCATGATCACCGACGTGACGGCGCAGCACGAGGCGCGGCGCGCGCTCCAGCACCAGCAGGCCGGACTCGAAGCGCTGGTCGAGCGCCGCACCGCCGAGCTGCAGGCGGCCAACGTGGCGCTGGCAGAGCGCGCCGCGGCGATCGCCGACCTCTACGACCGCGCGCCGTGCGGCTACCACTCGCTGGCGCCCGACGACACGCTGGTGTCGGTGAACGCCACCTGGCTGGCGATGCTGGGCTACGAGCGCGAAGACGTGATCGGCCAGCCGCTCGCGCGCTTCCTCACGCCGGCCAGCGGCACCCGCTTCGAGGCCAGCCGCTTGCAGACGGTGCGTACCGGCAGCGCCCACGACCACGAGTACGACGCGGTGCGCAAGGACGGCAGCGTGCTGCCGGTGTTGATGAGCGCGGTGATCGTGCGCGACGCCGACGGCCGCCATGTCGCCGACCGCGCGACGATGGTCGACAACAGCGAGCGCAAGGCGCGCGAGGGCGTGATCGAGGCGATGCAGCTGGAGCTGGCGCGCCGCGCCAGCGACGCCGAGGCGGCCAACCGCGCCAAGAGCGCCTTCCTGGCCAACATGAGCCACGAGATCCGCACCCCGATGAACGCGGTGCTCGGGCTCACGCACCTGCTGGCGCGCGACGCGCGCGAGCCGCTGGCGCGCACGCGGCTGGCCAAGATCGACGGCGCCGCGCGCCACCTGCTGCAGGTGATCAACGACATCCTCGACCTGTCCAAGATCGAAGCCGGCAAGATGGCGCTGGAAGTCACCGACTTCTCGCTCGACGAGCTGGTGGCGCGCGCCTTCGAGATGGTGGGCGCGCGCGCCCGCGAGAAGGGCCTGGAGCTCGTGCTCGACAGCAGCGGCGCCCCCGACGCGCTGCGCGGCGACCCGACGCGACTGGCGCAGGCGGTGATCAACCTGCTGGCCAACGCCGTCAAGTTCACCGAGCGCGGCTGGGTGCGCCTGCGCATCGAGCAGCTCGCCGCAGAAGCACCCGGACCGGTTCTGCGCTTCGAGGTGAGCGACAGCGGCATCGGCATCGCGCCCGAGGTGCTGCCGCACCTCTTCGGCGCCTTCGAGCAGGCCGACAGCACCACCTCGCGCCGGCACGGCGGCACCGGCCTCGGCCTGGCGCTGACGCGACACCTGGCGCGCCTGATGGGGGGCGAGGCCGGCGCCGAAAGCCGCCTGGGCGTCGGCAGCACCTTCTGGTTCACCGCGCGGCTTGCGGCCGGCCCGGCGGCGCCTGCGCCCGCCTGGGCGGCGGCCCTGGCGGGCCGGCACGCGCTGCTCGTGGACGAGTTGCCCGCCTCGTTGCAGGCCCTGGCGGCGCAGCTTCGCGCTCTCGGCCTCGTGGTGGAAGCCTTTCCCGGCGCCGAAGCGGCGGCCGCGCACACGACCGCAACGGCGGCGACGCACGATGTGCTCGTGCTCGCCAGCGGCGCCTCGCCGCGCAGTGCGCTGCCGGCGCTGACGCGGCTGGCCGCCTCGCCGCTGGCGCCGCCGGCGATCCTGCTGGCCAGCAGCGACGATGCGACGCTCACGCAGGTCGCGCGCGCCGCCGGCTTCGCCGCGATGCTGCTGAAGCCGGCA